>JAQTMQ010000001.1 GCA_028714235.1 Candidatus Iainarchaeum sp.
CGCCTACCGACCGGGGCGAAATCTCCGCCGGGTCGAGCGAAGCGTAATGCTTCTGGAAAAGCGCGCGCACGAACCCCTCCTCGCGCCCGGTTGCCTGAAGCGCGGGCCCGTCACCCACCCGTCCCACCCTTTGCGGCCGCGCCGCCCGCCTGCGCGTTCCCGCGGGCGAACGCCCTCCGCTTCACGAAGCCAATCGGGCTTTTCGTACCGCAAACCGCGACGCAAATCCCGTATGATTCCGCGTTCGAGCACGAAGGCACCCTGTACCCCTTCCTCGCAATGTACTCGACCTGGTAGCGGGTCGTGCGCTCGTCAAAGTCTGGAGCCGCCCTGAAAAGCGCGATTACGTCGTCCACCTTCGCCCCGGCCTGGAGCAGGAACGCGGCAAGGTACCAGCGGGCCGTGTGCGGCAGGTTTTCGCTGTCTTTGAGGCGCGAAACGAGCTCCTTCACGCAGGGCGGGTAGTCCTCGGCCTTCAAGTCCATCCTCGCCGCGAAGCCCCCGGTTTTGGGAAGCGTTTTCCTCACGTCCTCGGCCGCCTTCCTCAAGGGCTCTGGGACGAGCGCCGCGTCAACCGGGCTTCCCGCGTCAATCCTGAGGCGGACCGCCTCCTCGATGACCCGGACGAGCTCGTTCCTGTCAAGCGTCACGGTTCCGCCGGAAAGCGGCTTGTTTGAAAGCTTGTACTTCACGTCCTTTGGCGCGAACCGCAGGTATTCCGTGAAGCGCATCGAGTAAGGAGTCCCGACTGAAACCTTCATGCCGAGCTCGGCTGCGACGCGGGCGAGGACCGCGTCGTCGTCCTCGTGAAGGTGCTTTCCGGCGCGCTTGGATTCCGCGACCGCGTACCTGCCCTGCAGGTACCTGGACTGGAGGCACGCGAGGATTACGCGCGCCCCGGCGTAAGAAAAGATTTCGCGCTCGAGGACGGACGCGATTCTCGTCCTGACTGCGGGAAGCCCGCCCCCGGACGCGGCGGCGAGGACGCGGGCTTTCGCCGCGTCAACCTCGTCCAGGGTGAGCCCCCCCTTCCGCGAGGAAACGATTTCCTTCGCCTGCGAAGTGAAAGGGTAGCGGCTTGAAAACACGGGGTCCATGGGAAAACCTTTGCCGCGGTTTATTGGTCGCGCCAACTATTAATTAGTATGACGCGGCCCCTTGCCGCCCCGGCTCACCCGATTCGGTTCAGCACCTTGTCCTCGAACGTGCGCGCGGGAGCCGGAGTTTTTTCCGCGGGGTAGCCGAAGACGAGGGGCGCGATTATCTCGTGGTCGTCGGGAATGCCGAGCGCGCTTAGGAGGAGGCGGTCCGAGTTCAGGGTCTGGCCGAGGCCGACGAAGCAGCTTCCGAGGCCGAGCGAGTGGGCGGCAAGCAGCATGTTTTCGGCGGCGATTCCGCACTCGATTTCGGCCCACCTGCTGGAGTGCCTGTCCGCGCACACGAGGATGAGGAGGGGCGCGCCGTAGAACACTGTGTACTCCTTGTTCTTGAAGCGCTCCGCGATTTGCCGCGTGAAGCCGTGCGGGTTGAAGAGGCGCTTCACCGCGTCCGAAAGCTCCTTGATTCTTTCCTTGTCGGAGACGACCACGAAGCGCCAGTGCTGGCGGTTCATTGCCGAAGGCGAGGCGACCGCCGCGCGGAGGAGCTCGGAAACGAGCTTGGGAGGGACTGGCTTGGTTTCGTACCTGCGGACGCTTCTCCGCGAGGCTATCGCGTCCATCACTGGGTTTGGCATCGCAATCACCGCTCCCGGGGCGCGGCCCTTACGGCATGTTGAAGGTTGTGGCGGTCCAGTCGTTTGAGGGGTCGTCGGAGTTCGCCTGGTCTTGCGTGAACGCGTGCGTGTAGGACTGCGCCGAGCCCTCGTGGAGCGTGGTGCGGATGGTTGCCGTCACCGGGGAGGTGACGTCCTTGTCGTTGTAGTACCTCACCTTCACCGTCCACTGCCCTGTTTCCGGCGCGGTTTCGCACACGAAGGTTTCCGGGCCGTAGCCGTCCGTGTCGTCGAGGTCCAGGTTGCAGCCGCTTATCCCGTCCAGGTTCTGGTACCAGGCGTGCTGCCCGCTCGGGCTGTAAACGTGCATGTCCACGTCGTTCCTGTCCGTGTTCCAGGTCAGTACGACTTCTATGTCGCGCATGGGAAGGTTGCCGGTGACCGTGAACGGGTTGCTCGTGGCGACCGTGCTCCCGCTCTCGTCCTCGACGCTCACCCGAATCGTGTTCGTGCCGCGGCGTATGACCATGTCGCTTGAGTACGTCCAGGTCCCGTTCGCGCTCCTCACCGGGGTCACGTATTGCGGCTGGCCGTTCAGGCTGACCACGACCCTTCCGCCGAAAGTGGTTGCGCCGGCCCCGGCCGGGTTTTCAACCGTCCCGGAAACCGTCTGCACGCGGTCGGTCGTCGTGCCGCCGTCTCCCGTGTGCACGCCCGTGTTCTTGCCGGTCAGGCCGCTCACGGTCGCGCCCCCGGTTCCGGGCATGAACTGGCTCAAGTCTATCCCGCAGCAGCCGGAAAGCAGCATCGCGGCCGCGGCCACGGCGAAAACTCCCAACACCCACGCTTTTTTCATCAGAACCCCTCCGAAGCCGATTCCTATGCTACGTCAATCCTCGGCGCAAGGTAGTATGTAAGGCTTGCGTCCCCAATCGCGTATTCGACTTTGACGGGCGCATTGTTTTTAAGGTGGATGGTCATGCTGCCCTCGTTCGGGCACGACTTGGAGATGTCGTCAAGGAACTGGAGCGGGAATGTCGCGCGCGCGGGCTTCCTTGCCTGCACCTCGGAAACGGTTTGCGCCGACTTCGCGTTCTCGACGCGCATGTCCGCGGAGTCGCCGCGCGCCTCCACGAAGAAGCCGGCCTCTGTCGCCTCGAGCGCGATGTGCGAGGAGACGAGGGACGCGTCGCGCAGTATCTCCTTGAACTGGCCGCCGTTAATCTTCACCGTCGCGTCGTACTCTATCTTGGGCTCCTTCTGCACGCCCACGGACAGGTCGAGGAGGGGAACCTTGAATTTGCGGGTCGTCCCGTCCGAGAAATCGAGCTCGAGCCTGTTCTCCTCGCTTGACATCCTCAGGCGCTCCTTTCCGCGCGTCCGCGCAAGGATTTTTCCCAGGTTGTCGAAGTTGAGCCCGATTTTTTCCGCCGACTCGACCTTGTAGGAAACGAAGCTCGACTTGGGGACGCTGAACGAGACCATCGCGATTTGGGACGAGTCCATCGCCTTCAGCGTGATGCCTTCTGGCTTGACCTCGAGCACGCCCTCGTCAATGAGGTTGACGATTGCGTCAACGCAGTCCTTCCAGAATTTTGCGTCCTCAAGCTCCATCTCAAACATCTGAACACCCCGAAAAATGAACTAGAATCGGCCCGATGCTCTTATTCGCAGGCGGGGTTTTAAATCGTTTGCCGCCCCCCTGCTTTCCCGTTTGGCGCGGCTCATGAGAGCGACCTGAGCGCGTTCTTTGTCGCTTCCACCGAGCAGAGGATGATGAGGACTGCGTCGTCGCTTATGAACTCAGCGGGGTTGATGGAAAACTTGCCGTCCCTGTAAAGCGCGACCGGCCTGAATTCCGCGCCCCCGATTTCACCGAATGTTTTCCCCGCGAGCCGCGTTCCCCTGCACGAAATCTCGACGAGGTCCATGCCGTACTCGCCTATCGCGATGAGCTTTGCGACGGCCGGGCGGGCTATCGAGAGCTCGGTCATGCGGGCGGCCTGCTCGTCCGCGTCAACGCAGACCACGCCGAGCTTGGTGAGCATTTTTGCGGTCGCGTGGTTGTGCACGATTGCGAGCACGCTCTTCACCCCGCAGTCCTTCGCGTAAAGCGCGGCGAGCACGTTCGTCTCCTCCTTGTCTGTTGCCGCAACGAAAATCTTCGCCTTCCGGAGGTCGAGCTCGTCTATGTCCGCCGGGCTTGCGGGGTTCCCCTTCACCCCCACCGCACCGGTGTCCGTCGAGACGCGCATCGCCTCCTCCGCGCTCTCCGCCATGAAGACCACGCGCTCATTCATTTTCGAGAGCATTTTCACTATGCTCTCCGAAATCTTGCTTTCGCCGACAATGACAATCATGCAAACTTGCCTCCGGTGAGTCCCCATTCCTTACTCTCAACGGCCCAATTAAACCCTTTTCACTTTAAGGAGGCCCTGGAGGAGGACGAAGAAGGGGAGGATTTCCATCCTGCCTATGTACATGTGGAAGGCGAGGAGGAGCTTCAGCGTCCACGGGAGGCTCGGCACGTCGAGGATGGCGAGACCCACGTTTCCCTGCGCGCTTGAGACGGTGAAGAGGGAGGAGAGCGCGGGGAAGCCTGCCACCATGAATGCCGTGCTCCCTAGTAGGAGGAAGGCGAAGTAGACGAAAACGAATGAGACGGTCGCGAGCGCGGATTCGGGCGAGATGAAGGCGTTGTAGACTTTAAGCGGGAGCTGCGCGCCCTTGGGGAGGAGGTTTCGCCTCACTTCGCGGAGCGTGATTTTGTAGAGGAGGATTACGCGCCATAGCTTGAGCGCGCCCGTGGTCGAGCCGTAGCATGCGCCGAAAGTCATGAGCATGATGAGGATGCTGAGCGTGAGCTGCGGAAAGCTTAGTACCCGTGCGGGGCCGGATGCGCCGGCACCGGTTACGGCCGAAACTGCGTAAAAAGCGCCCTCGAGGTAGGCGGGCGGGCCGTTCATGTAGAAGTCGAACGCGATTATTGCAATGCAGATGGACAGGAGGATGAAGAGGAACTGGATTTCGGGGTTTGAGAGGAAGCGGCGCACGCGCCCCGATATGAGGGCGTAGTAGGAGACGAAGCTTATGCCGCCCGCAAGCATGACCGGGATGGATGCGAGCAGGGCAAGCTGCCCGTAACCGCCAATCCCCACGGGGTTGGGGGAGAAGCCTCCGGTTGAAAGCGTGGACATCATGTTGAGCACGGCATCAAAAAGCGGGAGGCCGGCGAGCATGAAGAGGATGGTGGAAATGATGGAGAGGACGAGGTAGATTGCGAGAATCGCCCTGCCTATCGAGTACAGGTTGAGCATGAAGTTCTCGCTCCTGCCTTCCGCGGCGAACATCACTCCAGCTGTCGCGGGCCGCTCGTAGATGAGGAGCGCCATTACGACCACGCCGAGGCCGCCCGCCCATTGCGTGAAGCAGCGCCAGAAGTGGAGGGCTTTGGGGAGGGGCGCGTAGTCCTGCTCGTTAAGGATGCTCAACCCCGTTCCCGACCAACCCGAGGTCGCCTCGAAGACGCTGTCCACCGGGGAAAAGCCGTAAGCCAGGTAGGGGATTGCGGCGATGAGCGCGAAGAAGAGCCACGTGACCGCGATTGCGGCGAGCGCGTGGCGGAGGCGTGGCCTCTCGTGGTGGAGGAAGTGGTAGGCGAGCGCGGAAGGGATGAACAGCGCTACCGCAAGGCCCGCGAAAAACCAGGCATGGTACGTTTCCCCGTAAATGAGCGCCACGAGCACGGGGAAGAGGAGGAGCACGCTCAGGACGCGCAGCATTTGCGACGTGATGTGGAGGACTTCGCGAAACGCCATTTTTCGCCTGGTTATTTCAAAGGCGGGTTGTTTTTATTGGGCTGCTATTAGGTCAAGGGTTCATCGCGCATACGCCGGAATGGCGACGTCCCGCACCTCACCCGCGAATGCCTTACGGCTGATTAAGTGAAAGCGTCGAATCGCACCCGGCGGGCTGGCTGAGGAACCCGAACAGGAAGAGCTTCAGGTAGCCTATGTACGGAATCCTGAACAGGACCACTCCGACAGTCCTGCCCTGCGGGATGGGCGAGTTCCCGTACTGCATGTCCAGCTGCTCGTTGTTGTCGCCCTTCGTGAAGTAGTAGTACTCGCCGCCCGCCCTGAGGCGGAACAGCGCGCGGTGTATTATCTCGGTCTTGAACGCGTCGCCTTGCGCCGGGGTGTATACAATCGTGCCGCTTGAAAGGTTTCCGGCCGGTATGCGGACGCCATTCACCGCCACCGCCTTCGTGCACGGGACCTCGCGCGCCGAGCCGTTGAGGTACCTGCGCCCGCAGATTCCGCACTCGTACTGCACGAGATTCCCGGACTGGTCCGCTTCGCCGGTGAGGTTGAGGCCGAAGGGGGTGAGCTCGGTCGAGGCCAGGCACGGCTCCTCGTAAGGCAGGCCTGTGGCCGGGTCGGTCCTGACGCAGATTGCGCACACGATTCCCTGGTTCGTCCAGTTGTTCGCCTGGAATTCGGCCGCGGAAACGCCCACTTCCGGGGCCTCCGGGACCCCGCCCTGGAGGACGACCATGTCCCCGCGGTCGAGGTTGGGGAGCATCGAGCAGGAGACGATTGAGTCGAGGGGCGCGCTCGTGTGCAAAAGGAACCCGCTCCCGTACCAGAAAAGCGCTGCCACAGCGAACGTTATCAGGAGCTCCTTCGCCTCGTTCGCCCAGCCCCACTTGCTCGCGCTGTAATACGACTCGGCGACGAAAAGCGAGACGAGCGCGAGCGCGGTGAGGCACGCGAAAAAGAGGGTTTTCGTGAGGACGTAGAGCGCGAGGGACGCTATGAGCGCGACGTAGAGCGCGTGCGACTTCACCGCCCAGGCGAGCGCGCCGTACAGGACGCCCGGCTTTTCAGGTTCGACGCCTTCCGGCGCGCATTCAGGCTTTGCCACTCGATTCGCCCCTCGTTACCCCGCCCGCAATCACGTGGGCGAGCCTTACCGCCTCGGGCACCCCCTTCCGGCGCCCGAGGATTTCCTCCGCGCCGGAGCGCGGGATTCCGGCGACCTGCGCGTAAAGGCCTGCGAGCCGCACGGGCTCGCCTGCCTTTTCCATGCGCTCCCTCTTTGGTCCGGCCCCGCGCACCCTTGAAAGCGCGCGCAGCACGCGCGCCATGTCCGGCTTCCTCCGGACGACCGCGACGACCGGGAGGCCGGTTTCCCCGCTCAGGCGTGCGATGTCCACGACGTTGAAGCCGCCCATCATTATGGAGCTGAGGAGAACCGCCCTTATCTGGGGGAGGAAACGCGACCCACGGACCATGGAGGAAATGCGTTCGGTCGAGTCGTCGCCATCGCGCTCGACCGTCGTTGACAGCACGCCGTCGACCTTGCCCTGCCTTTCGACGACGCCCACCACCAGCACGCGGGAATCCTTTTCCGTGAAAGGCGAGTCGTCGACGCCTAGGACGCGCGCCCCGCTCTTGAACGTCATGGCGGGAAACGTTTTGGCGGGCATGCTTTAAACTGCTGCGGCCTACTTCTCCTTTTCCCGGATGCGCTTGACTTTCGCCTTGAATTCGGATGCCTCTTCCGCCGCGGCCTCGATTGCCTTGACGAGCGCCGCCTTGGCCTTCTTCGCCTTCGTGCGCACGACGATTTTCGGGCCTTCGGAGACCACCGGGTGCTCGACCACGCACGCCGCGAACTCCACGTCCGGGTTCTCGTGAAGCTGCGCCACGACCATGTTCGCTATCGCGCGGTCCTCGCCGACAACCGTGACCTCCCAGTGCTTGTCGCTCTTCGCGTCAACCTTGATGTTCACAAAACCACCGCCAAAACTCCTCTGCTCACCTTGAAACGGCATAATCCCTTGAAAGATACCTGTTTTCCACGCTGCCGCAGCTCCCGCATTTGAGCTTTCCGCCCTTGAGCGAAAGCGGGTTCCTGCACCGCGAGCAGTACGCCTTGACCACTCCCAGGCCCGGGCCCTTCGTGGAAAGCGAAACCTCGCCGTCCGCGCGGATTTCCTCGACCGCGGCGCGCACGATGTCGCCGATGCGCAGCTCGTCGTGGACGAGCTCTACGTACCCGTTCCTTATCCGGCTCGCGTGGATGACGCTGTAGCCCTGCGTGGGGCTCTGCCTGCCCCTCGCGTCCCCGGACGGCTCGACCTGGAGGAGGGCCACCGGCTCGTAAATCGCCTCCACGCGCGCGACGACCACGTCGCCTTTCGCGAGGGCGTGCGGCGCCGGGGCGCTTGGGCGGACCGAAACCACCTTGCCCGGCGAAACCTGCGCGATTCCGCACAGCGCTGCGCGTATGCCCCCGTCCCCGTCCATGAACGTTCCCTGCCCGGCGACGAACTCCTCTTCTGCGCCGAGGAGCGCGCCTGGAAGGACGTAGCCGTTGCCTGACATGAAAAATTGCCCGCGCTTCGGACTAAAAAATAGCCCTTGCAAAGCAGGTTTAACCTGCTCAATAATTGTTTATATACCTGACGCCAAAACTATCCGCCGGTGGATTCATCATGGCCAAGAAAAGGGTTCTCGTGCTCTGCGTGGACCGGGATGGCGACCTCCAGTCGAAGGCGGGCCTGACCGGGCCAATTGTCGGGCGCGAGGAAAACATCAACGCTGCGACGAAGCTAGCGCTCGCCGACCCCGAGGACCCCGACTCAAACACGATGTTCGAGGCAGTCAAGATGCTTGACGAGCTCGCGAAGGAGGGCGACGCGCAGGTTGCGACGCTCACCGGGAGCCCGCGCCTCGGCTACGTGGCGGACCGGGAGGTCCTCAAGCAGCTTGAGCGCGTGCTCAACGAGTTCAAGTGCGACTCCTGCATCTTCGTGAGCGACGGGGAGGCGGACGCGCAGGTGGTCCCGATAATCCAGTCCATGGTGAAAATCGAGTCCGTGCGCGTCGTGGTCATAAAGCAGGCGAAGGAGCTGGAGAAGACCTACTTCGTCCTCCTCGAGAAGCTCAAGGAGCCGCATTACGCGCGCTTCGTGTTCGGCATCCCGGCCGTACTCTTCATCCTCTTCTTCGCCGGCGACTACCTCGGCTACGGCGGCTGGCGCCTGGTCGTGCTCGCCCTCGGCCTCTACCTCTTCGCGAAAGGCTTCGGGTTCGAGGAGTCCATCGTGAACTACGTCTCGACTTTCAGGATTTCGGTGGACCGGCTGAGCTTCGTGTTCTACCTCATCGCGGTGCCCCTGCTCCTCGTCGCGCTCGCGCAGGCGTACGAGGGGTACGCGTTCGAGGCCTCGCAGGGCGAGAGCGGCCTGAAGGTGATAGCCTACGCGATGGACAAGCTCCTGCTGCTCCTGCCGTGGGCGCTCCTCCTCATCCTCATCGGGAAGGCGCTTGACGTGCTTGCCGACAAGAGGAGGTACGACGCAGTGAAATACGGGATGTACGCGGTGTCCGTGCTCGTGCTCTGGCTGATTTTCTCGGTCGCGAGCGGATGGATTCTCGCGGAAGCGTATTTCAGCGAGCTCGTGTTCACGATGGTTTACGGGGTGGCCCTCATCGCCATCTCCGTGAACGTGCTGAACTGGGTCCGCCTCCGCATAATCGAGGGGATGAAGCTGGAGAACCGCGAGGTCCTGACCGAGCTCGGGGCGTACCTCGGGAAGGCGGTGGGCGTGGACAAGAGGAAGGGCGTCCTGATAATCCAGACCGCCTTCGGCCAGAAGCTCGACATCGGGTTCGAAAAAATCGTGGGCGTCAGCGACAAGAAAGTGATAGCCCGCTACTGAAACGGTTCCGTTGCGTCCTGCTGCGGGCAGGCGGACTGAAGCGTTAAATCCATGCGGCCCGAATCTTATCCGCGCTGGTTTTCCCATGCTCTGGAACGAGAAATACGCGCCGAAAAAGCTTTCCGAGTTCGCGGGCAACCCGAGCGCCTGCCACGCGGTCAGGACGTGGGCGCTTGACTGGGAGCGCGGGATTCCGGGCAAGCCCCTTCTACTCTTCGGCCCGCCCGGCGTCGGGAAGGGCGCGCTCGTGCGCGCCCTCGCGCGGGAAATGGGCTGGGAGATGGTCGAGGCGAACTCCTCCGAGCAGCGCAACCGGGACGGGGTCAACCGCGTCATCGGCTCCGCGGCCTCCTCCGGCTCGCTTTCCGGCGCAAGGAAGCTGGTTTTCATCGACGACGTCGACGCCCTCTCCGGGAACGCGGACCGGGGGGGAATGAGCGCGGTGGCCGACATCCTCAAGACCGCGCGAAACCCGGTCATCGCGACCGCTGGGGACTACTACGACAAGAAGATTTCCGGCCTCCGCCCCCTCGCCGCCGCAATCGAGTTCAGGAAAGTCAACTCCTCAACCATCGCCTCCGTGCTCTCGAAAATATTGGAGGGGGAGGGAATCGCGGCGCCGAAGGAGGTCGCCACGAAAATCGCGGACGCGAGCAAGGGCGACCTCCGCTCTGCGGTGAACGACCTGCAGGCGGTCGCGGAAGGAAGGAAGACGCTCACGGCCGAAGAGGCGGACCGCGCCTCCGGCTCTTTCGGGCGCGACCGCGAGAAAAAGATTTTCGACGCCATCCGCGCGCTCCTGAAGGCGACGACTTACGAGGACGCGCAAAGGTCGCAGTGGAACGTGGACGCGGACCCGGACACGTTCGCGCTCTGGGTGGAGGAGAACGTGCCGCTCGAATACTCGGACGCGCGCGACCTCGCCCGCGCGTTCAACAGCCTTTCGCGCGCCGACGTGTTCAACGGGCGGATAAGGTCCCGCCAGTACTGGGGCTTCCTGCGCTACTCAAGCGTCCTCACGACCGCGGGAGTCGCGCTCGCGAAAAGCAGGCCTTACCCCGGCTACGTGCAATACCGGTTCCCGTCGTACCTGCGGAAGATGGGGGGCACCAAGTCGTCGCGCGCGAAAATGAGGGAGGTGGGCCGGAAGATTGGCGCGAGGACGCACTCGTCCACCCGCGAGGCGGGAAGCATCTACCTTCCCCTCGTCCGAACCCTTCTAGAAGGCAGGGCGAGCGCGCGCGAAACCGCGGAATACTTCGGCCTTGAGATAGAGGACGTCGCGTTCATCACCGGGAAAAGCGAGAAGCAGGCGGAAAAGCTCGTTTCGCCGGCAAGGGAGGCAGGGCGCGAAGCGGAGAGAAAAGAGCCGAAGAAGGCGCCGGCGAAGAGAAAGGCGCCCGGGCAAAACGGGCTTCAGGACTTCAAATCCTGATTTCGAACGCCGCGACGGGCTGCTCTATCCCGAAGTTGTTGAGCGCCTGGGGATGGATTTCGCCGATGATGCCGACGCTTTTCCCGGCAACCAGGATTTCGGCGGCCCTCCCGGGAATGAACGTGGGGTGCGCGGACTCCCTGAACCCTATTTCGAGCCTCAGCTCGCGCGCGGCGGCTTCAAGGCAGGAGCGGGTTTCGGAGAAGGAGGCCTTCGGGTCGCAGGTTGCAGCGGCGAGCCTCGTCTCCTCCACGACCTTGCCGCCGTCGATGGTCGCGGCCTCGCCCACCTCGAAGATTTTCTGGGGCGTCTTCTCGTCCTTGTTTCCGGCTATGGTTTCAAGCAGGGACGGGATGCACCACGTCCTCACCATCGTGAAGTTTTCGGTGAGCGGGTTCCTGATGTGGACGGCGGGCCGCTCGCCGGCAAGCGGCTTCTCGAAGTCCGCCTGCCTGTTCGTCATGTACCAGTGCAGCACCTCGGTGAAGCCGAGGCCGAGCATGGTTTCGCGCGCGAAATCCGAGCGCTCCTCCCGCCCGCTCCTTTTCCCGATTGAGCTGAAGGCGGGAAGCGCGGGCTCGAAGTTGTTGTAGCCGAACGGGATTGCAACGTCCTCTATCAGGTCAACTTCCTGGAGGACGTCAACCCTGTAGGCGGGCGTGCGGACGGAGAGGACGCCCTTCTTTTCGCTTGCGGAAACCGAGTGGCCCATGCGCTCGAGAAGCGTTTTCGCCTCTTCCCCGGAAAACTCCCGCCCGAGGAGCCTGTTCAGGTTCCGCAGGCGGAGGGAGGAAACCTGCGGGGAGAAGTCGGGCGTCGCTTCCGTCCCGGCCTTCCGCTTGATTGCGACCGAGCCGATTTTCGCCCCCCTGTCGAAGAGCGCGCTGCAGATTATCGTGAGCACGTCCTTCACCGAGTGCTCGGAGGTCCCGGTCACGTCGATGAAGATGTTGCGCGCCTGCGGGGTGAGCTTCACTTTCTCCGCCGTGATGATCGGCGGGAGCGCGACCGCGTTTCCGGCCGAGTCCGCGATGAGCGGGTATTTCGCGTGGTCTTCCAGGATGTAGCCGTACTCTTTTCCCTGCGCGAGCTCGCCCAGAATCCGCCCCGGCGTCCAGGGCTCGGATTCGCCGAGCGGGACGAAGGCGTTCTCGTCCGGGCAGGTCGCGAAATACCTGAAGGGCGGCTTGAGCTTGTCGAGGTCCGTGAATCCTATCGCGACCTTCCTCCTCTTCCTCCCGAGCGTGTCGTGCAGCTTTTCCTGCAGGTTGATTAGCGAAACCAGGAGCTCGTCCGTGAGCTTGACGTCGCGCGCGGCCGCCGCTGCGATGAACGGCCTCACTTTTTTCACGGAATCGTCCACTTCCAGCTCTATTCCGGACTCGCTTGCCGAATAATCGGTGAAGCCGCGCTTCAGGGAAAGGAAGGATGAAAGCGCGCGCGCGAGCCCTTCGACGGAATACATGTCGGGGCGGTTGGGCGTGACCTCGACTCCAACCTCGTCCCCCTTGACGTATTCGACCGGCGTGCCGAGGCTCGTGACGCGCTCGCTCAGCTCTTCGTCCGAAAGCTCTTTCCCGAGAAGCGCGAAAAGCTCTTTTTTTGAAATCCTCGTGAGCGCCATTTTTTCACCCGAGCCCCGCGCCGCTCGCGGGCGTCTCGCGAAGCCAGCCCAAGTCGTTCTTGTAGAAGGCGCGCATGTCGTCGAGGCCCATCATTATCATCGCGGGCCGCTCGAGGGACAGGCCCCAGGCGAGCACCGGGTATTTTCCCCAGAGCGGGAGGCACACCTCGGGCCTGAATACGCCCGCGCCGCCGAGCTCCATCCATTCGCCCTTTGGCTCGTAGAAAACGTCCACCTCGAGCGAGGGCTCGGTGTAGGGGAAATAGTGGGGCCTGAACCTGATTTTCTCGAAGCCGAGCTTCCGGTAGAACTCCCGCAGGACGCCGAGGAGCTGCGGGAAGGTCGCGTCCTCGTCTACGACGATTCCTTCCACCATCTGGAACTCGGCAAGGTGCTTGAAGTCGGTCGCCTCGTTCCTGTAAACGCGGCCGACGGCGAAGTATTTTCCTGGCGCCTTCCTCTCCCCTTTCCCGGCCTCGGCCACGTAGCGCGCGGAAAGCGCGGTCGTGTGCGTGCGGAGCACCGGCTGCTCGGCGACCTCCTTTTTCCACTTGTATTTCCAGCCCTTCTCGTGCGCCTTCGCGACCCTTTTCGCGACCGCCGGGTCCGGGATTTCCATCCGGTCCGGGCTCATGAGGTAAAACGTGTCCGCGAGCTCGCGCGCGGGGTGGTCCTGCGGCTGGAAGAGCGCGTCGAAATTCCAGAAGGAGGACTCAATCACGTTTCCCTCCATCTCCTCGAACCCGAGCTCTATGAAGATTTCGCGGAGCCTCGAAACAATCCTCTTGAGGGGGTGCGGCTTTGCCGGATAAATTTTTTCGACGGGCGCCCCCAGGTCGTAGCCGCGGAGCGCCACGTCCCTCCATTTCCCGGTCGCGATGAGCTCGCGGGTGAGCTGGTTGACCTCGGCCTTCCCGCCCGAAGGCCCCTCCTGCGCGACGAGCCTTTCCCCCTCGGGGGTGATGCGGGGGTTCGCGATTTCCGTCCTCTCCCTCCTTGAAACGATGTCGCCGCGAGCGGCCAGCGCCTCCGCCGCCCGGGACTCGGCCTCGGAAAGCGGCTTTCCGGCAAGCAGTTTCTTGCACGCCTCCTCGGGCGGGTACGGCGCCGCGAGCTCCGCCCTCCCCTTTCCGGTCGCGCGGATTTCTTTCATCCGCTGCGTGGAAAAAATCTCTATCCAGCCGAGCTTTTTCGCCCAAGGCAGGCCGATTGAAAGCTCTTCCCCGTCCAAAAGCGAGAAGTCGGCTTCCCCTCTCGCGGCGACCTTCGCGAGCAGCCTCCTTTCCGGGAAGCCTTCCCTGCAGAAGCGCTTCCCCTCCTCGCCGAGCTCGAGGGACGCGCGCGCCTCCTCCGAAAACTCTACCGCGCCTTTCCCCTTCAGCCAGTAGAGCGCGCGGACGGCGGAATCCCGGCCGAGTTTGGAGGCCGAGCATATCTCGTCAACGGTCTTCGCGCCGGAGAGCAGGGCCGAGGCAACCAGTTTTTCGTGTTGGTGAAGCAATCAACGCACCTTCAAGCAGGGCTGATGAGCCGCAACTATTTGCCTGCAAGGGAATATTTAAACAGTTGCAGGGAAATCATTCGCGGAGGCGGCGGCATGGATTCCCCGGATGCGAGGGCGCGCGGGCAGACGGCCCTCGAGTTCCTGATGACTTACGGTTGGGCGCTGGCGATACTCATGGCCGTCATCGCGCTCTTCGTGTACATCGGGCTCGGGCGCCTGCCGGCGCTTTCCCCGAACCAATGCAGCCTGCCCAACGCGCTTTCGTGCGCCGGCTACAAGATTTCCGAGGGAGGGGAAATCACGCTCGTCCTCGCGCAGAACACGGGCTACGACATCACGGTGACGGCGTTCGGCTGCAACGAGACGAACGCGACCCCCTTCGACCTCCCGGCCCCGGTCCTCGTGCCGAACGGCGGGTCGGCGAACCTGGCCGGGCTGCACGCGTGCGGAAAGGCGGACGGCGGCTGGATAAGCGGCGGGGAATACTATTCGGGAAAGCTGGCGGTCGAATACCAGGAGCCGGCCACCGGCATCAGCCACTCGGTAACCGGCGCCATCAGCTACCGCGTGGAGTGAGCGGCTCAGATTACCTTGAAGTTCTTGAGCGCGAGGAACAGGAGCGCGAGCGAAACGGCCACGAACGCGGCGACCGCCCCGTAGCTTGAGAAGACGATTCCCGTAAGCGAGCCCTGGAGGCTCGCGAAATACGCGCTCACCTCGTCGTCAAGCGATTCCTCGGTCACGAAGGAGAACTCGAATTCCGTGATGCGTATCCCCACCCCGGTCGCGTTCCAGGCGTAATACCTGGCCGTGGCGAGCTGGGCGTCGGTCTGCGGGCTGGTGGGCTTGGGGAAGGTCGCGTAAAGGTCCACCTCCGAGTCGGGGAGCACGTTGATTTTGAGGGCGGTGTTCTCCGGGAGAATCTGCTCGGGCCGGGTCGCGTTCGCCCCGGCGGCGTTCGTGAAGGAGAAGACGCTGCCGACCGGCTTGAGGGTGTAGCGGGACTTGCGCGGGCCTATCTCGCTGATGAAGAAGATGGGGGACGAGGTGTCGTACTCTATGCTTATGATTGCGATGGACTTGTTGATGTACTGCAGACGGGTGAGCTGCTGGGGGTAGACCCGCGTGTTGAGCGGGGTGCCGAGAACGTGGTAGCGCAGGTTGCCCGAGCCAGTGATGCCCTGCCACGCCTCGATTGTCGCTGGGGCGGAAATCACGCTGCTTTGGTAGGTGCTGATTGCCGGGAACGAGACCGCCATCTCCGAGTGCTCGCGCACGTGCGCTGTCCCGTTCTGGTTCACGGTAATCGTGACCGTCAGGGAGAGGTCGTCAAAGCCCGTCGAGCTTTCCTGCGCGAAAGCGGCCAATGCCGCGGCTGCCAGGATGACGGAAACGAGGAGGGCGCGCGACTGCCGTTGCATGACGGAAGTTTTGTGGGAGGGATAGTTATATTTATGTTGCGGGGCAAAGATTCCTCCGGTAAGAATGGCACGCATCCGCTACTTCGGGCACTCGAGCTTCCAGCTGCTTTACGACGACGGCACGTCGGTCCTCATCGACCCGTTCTTTGCCGCGGAAGGGAGGGACAACCCGTCCGCGGCCAAGGGCGCGGGCTGGGTGAAGAAGTGCGACGCCATATTCGTCACGCACGAGCACCACGACCACTTCGAGCCGGAAACCGTCGCCGAGATTGCGGAGAGGACGTGGGCAAGCGTGGTCGCGCCAAAGCAGGTGCTCCGCGAGCTGCGGATACCCGACAAGTTCAAGGTCGAGGTCCGGGCGGGCGACGCCTTCGCCCTCAAGGGGATGACGGTTGAGGTCATAAGGGCGATTCACCCGCAAAGCGTCTACCCGGTCGGCTACATCATTGCGAAGGACGGCGTCAGGGTGTACCACGCCGGCGACACGTACGAGTACGCGCAGATGGTCGACCTGAAGTGCGACTGGGCGCTTCTGCCAATCGGCGGCACGTACACGATGGACATCCAGGGAGCGGAAAAGGCGGCGAAGGAGATGCGCTGCAAGTACGCGGTCCCGATGCATTACTCCACGTGGGACAAGATTTCCCAGAGCCCGCGCGAATTCGAGGAGACCCTGCGCTCGTCCCGCGTGAAGCCAGTCATCATGAAGTTCGGGGAAGAGCGGGAGCTGACGCCGTAAGGCTCGCGGTGGTTGCGTTTCTTTTGGAGGCTGGTTTCGTATGGCGACAATAACGGGCGGAAGGATTATCGCGGTCGAGGCGAAGCGCGACAAGACCGAAGTCCCGCGGGGCATGAACATGAACGTGGAGGTGCGCGACGTTTCCGCGAACAAGGACGAGCTGAGCGTGGAGTTCGCCTACACCGTGCAGTACAAGGAGAACGTGGCCACGATGAAAATCACGGGCATAATGCAGGCGAAGGAGGAGCCGAAGAAGGCGAAGGAAATCGCGAGGCAGTGGAAGGACGAGAAAAAGCTAAACGACGAATTCGCCGAGATGCTGATGAACTACGTTTCGTACGCCGGAGGCGTGGCCGGGACGTTTTTCTCGCAGGCGCTCGGCCTCAACGCGCCCCTGATGCTCATGCCAATCAGGCTCAAGCAGCTTTCCGGGGTGGCGCAGATGCAGGGCCCCGACCCCAAGGTCTCGGAGAAGGACAAGGCGGCCTAGGTTTTTTGTTTTCCGCCGGCTTCCGTTTTTTTCGTTTTTCCTACTGCGCCCTGGCTTCGGCCTTGCGCTGCGCGGCCAGGTCTTCGACGAGCTTCTTCTTCCTTTCCGTGCCCTTCAGCGCGCTTGACAGGACCTCCTCAAGCGTCGCGACCGGAACGATTTTCACCTTCTTGAGCCGCTTCCTGTCTATGTAGACGTCCTTCTCGTTCGCCCTCGGTATGAGGACGGTCTTGCAGCCCGCGTCAATCGCCGCCTCGACTTTGGGGGTTACCCCGCCCACGGGCAGGACTTCGCCCCTGACCGAAAGCGAGCCCGTCATCGCGATGGACTGGTCCACCGGGATGCCTTCCATGGCGGAGAGGACCGCGACCGCGATTGAGATTGAGGCGGAGTCGCCCTCGACGCCCTCGTAAGTCTGAAGGAACTGGACGTGCATGTCGTAGTTCGAGACGTCCCTGCCTATGTGCTTCTTGATGATTGCGGAAACGTTTTCCACGGCCTCCTTCGCGATGTCGCCGAGCTTTCCCGTGGCGATGAGCTTTCCTTCCGAGCGCGAGCTTGCGGGCGTCACTTCCGCGACTATGGGGAGCACGAGGCCGCTCGCCTCCCCGCCGAGGACCGCGAGGCCGTTCACCCTCCCTATCCGGTACCCCCGCGTCACGAAAATCCTGTAATCCTTGCGCAGCTCTATGACCTGCTTTGAGATCTGCTGCTCGAGCGACGCTGCGGCGTCGCGGGCCTCGATGACGTCGTCCCGGGTGACGACGGCATCCCCGTTTTCGCGCGCGACGTCCCCGGCCGCGCGGACGAGGCCGCCGAGCTCGCGCAGCTTGAGGGTGAGCCGCCCCTTCCTTCCCGACTTCCTGCGCGCCTCCTCCACGATGAGTTCCGCCGCCTCGCGGCTGAAGTGCGGGATTTTGCCGTCCTTCTTCACTTCCTGCGCGATGAATTGCACTATTTTCCCCGCGTTTTCCGGCGTGTCCGGCATTGAGTCCTCCATGTAGACCTCGTAGCCGTAGCCGCGGATGCGGGAGCGGAGCGCCGGATGCATGTTCTGCATGTCCGCGAGGTTTCCCGCGGCGACGAGCACGAAGTCGCAGGGAACCGGCTGCGTCTTCACGAGCGCTCCGGAGCTCATCTCGCTCTGCCCTGTAATCGAAAACCTCTTGTCCTGCATCGCGGTCAGCAGGTCCTGCTGCGACTTGGGCGTGAGCGAGGAAACCTCGTCAACGAAGAGCACGCCCTTGTTTGCGCGGTGAATCGCGCCGCTTTCAACCCTCAGGTGCGCGGGCGTGCCGAGGCCCCCGGATTGCAGCGGGTCGTGCCTGACGTCGCCGAAAAGCGCGCCGGCCCTCGCGCCCGTCGCGTCTATGAACGGGGCGGTCGTCTTCCCGGAATTGTCCACTATGAGCTTCGCTTCGCTGCCTTCGCCCGCGGGAAGCCTGCGCGAGATCCCGGACGCGACCATGTACGCGGAGCCGAAGACGCACAAGCCGAGGATGGTGGCGGCGAAAATCCAGCTCATGTTGCCCGAGCCGTAGTCCGTGAAGGAAAGCACGAACATCACGCCTATCGCGAAAACCAGGAGGAGCAGGATCGGCGAAATTCCCTTGCCGCGCATGCGCGACGCCATGCGCTCGCCCTCTATTATCACCCTTCCCTGGCCGTCCCACTTTTCCGGGGGCCTGCCCTCCTTCGCGTACTTGGCGACGAGGTCGTCGGGAAATGTCCTGACCACCTTGATGGCGGGCTGGTTCTCGTCGTTCTGGTTTGGGTAGACGAGGATGTCCTCGAGCTCTTCGCGGGGCATGAGCTCGGCCATCGCCTGCGCTATCATGCTTTTGCCGGTCCCGGGCGCGCCCATGAGGAGGACGTTTCTCCGCTGGGCCGCCGCCTTCTTTATTATGCGGACCGCGCGCTCCTGCCCGATAATCCAGTCGATGAGCTTTTCCGGGACTTCCACTTCCGCCGTGGATTTCGCCTTGAGCGGCTGCTTCGCCCCGTCAGCCCGGCCTTTTTTCGCCATCGGGCTTTTTTGGGGAGTTCAAATTAAAAAGGGGGTGAGAATCCGTTGGGCGGGCCGGCCTTGCCTTCCGGCTTTTTATAAGGGTTTCCGCCCATAGTGAGGCGATGCTCAAGGCGGTGATTCTCGGGAGCGGGGCGGCGATTCCGACCAAGGAGAGGGGGCTTTCCTCGGTCGGCCTCCGCTTCGCCGGCAGGGTGTACCTGTTCGATTGCGGCGAGGGCACGCAAAGGCAGATGATGCGGTTCGGCATGTCGTTTGCGAAGGTGGACTCCATCTTCGTTTCCCACTCGCACGCGGACCACATCGTGGGGATTGCGGGGCTCGCGCAAACGCTTGACCTTTCCGGGAGAAGGGAGCCGCTCAGGATTTTCTGCCCGAAGGGCGCGGCAGGGGACGTGGAAGCCCTGCTTTCAATCGGGAAGTACGGCTACCCGGCAGTGGTGAGCGAGATTGGCGAGGGCGCCGTCCTCGAGGGGAACGGGTTTTCGGTGAAAGCGTTCCAGGTCGCGCATTCCCGGCCCTCGCTCGGCTTCGTGTTTGAGGAGGAGGGGAGGCGCAACTTTGACGAAAAAAAGTGCGCGGCCCTCGGGATAAAGGGAAGGATGTTCGGCGAGCTTGAAGCGAAGGGCGAAATCAGGGTCGGCGGGAAAACCGTGAAATACGAGTCGGTTTCCACCGCGAAGAGGGGCGCGAAATTCGCTTACAGCGGCGACTGCGTTCCCGGGAAGGGGACGGTCGCCGCGGCAAGGGGCGCGCACGTGCTCGTGCACGAGGCGACGTACGCCTCGGACAAGGAGGAGGAGGCGCGCGAACACCTCCACTCGACCGCAGCGCAGGCGGCGGCAGTCGCGAAGAAGGCGGGCGCGGGAAGGCTCGTCCTGACGCACATCAGCGGCAGGTACAAGACGCCCGAACTCCATTTGCTGGACGCGCGGAAGGTTTTCCCGGAAACGGTTGCGGCCGAGGACGGGATGGAGCTCGTTTTCTAGGGGCGCGGCTTCAGGGCGAACGAGCGCTTTTTAAACCCGCTTTTTCATAATCTGTGCGATGAAGGAAGTGAGGGTAGGGGACGTCATGAGGAAAGGCGTCGTTACCTTGCAGCAGACGGCCACCGTGATGGATGCGGCGAAGACGCTAGCCGAGAACAGCATCGGGAGCGTCATCGTGCTCCACAAGGGCGAGCCCGCCGGGATAATGACCGAGCGGGACATCGTCTCGAAGGTGGTTGCTGCTGGGAAGGACCCGGCAAAAGTCAAGCTAGCGTCGGTTATGAGCGCCCCGGTGAAGGCGGTAGGGCCGGAGCTGGGGATAGAGGAGTGCGCCCAGATTATCCGGGACGAGCGCGTCAAGCGCCTGCCCGTCCTGAACAAGAAGGGCGAGCTCATCGGCATAATAAGCGAAACCGACATAGTGAACGTGAGCCCGGCGCTCTTCGACATAATCCGCGAGAGGGCGGACATCGAAGGGGGGCGCTTCGCGAGGGAAAGGGTTTTCACGGGGATTTGCGAGTCATGCTCCAATTATTCGGAAAACCTGCAGCGGGTTGACAGGCGGCTCCTCTGCGAGGAGTGCGCCGAAGCGCCGTGATTGCGGGGCATGCTTTAATACCGGGTATGAGTAACGTTCGATGCTGTGCATGGATGGCCGCGGGAGTATGACAGGCTATGAACAGCGGTCAACAATGCACAGTACACCTTTCCTCCCGGGTTCCCGCTCGTTCTTTCATCGGAAGGAAACATGGCAAGGATTGAGGCGGTTGTCGCCCCGAATTCGCGCAAGTTCGAGGTCAGCCTGGACCCGGAAAACAGGCTCCGGGTGAGGCTCACCGAGCGCGCGGAAGGGAACAAGGCGAACCTTGAGCTCGTGAAAAAGCTTTCGGAGCTCTTAGGTGCCCCTGTTTCCATCGCGAGGGGCGCGGCCTCGAAGCGGAAGACGCTGGGAGTTGGGCTCGATGAAGACGAAGTCTTTAAGCGAATACGAGAGGCTGGAAAAGAAGGCTAATGCCCTGAGGGAGCTGGTCGAGGACCTCAACTCGGGGAAGATGGCGCTCGTAGTCGAAGGGATGCGGGACAGGGACGCGCTTGAGCGCGTCGGAATCCGGCCGGACATCATCTTCACGCCCAACGGCTCGCCGCAGAGGGCGGCCGAGCAGGTGTCCAGGAAGGGCTTCGCGAAGGCGGCCGTTCTAACCGATTTCGACAGGAGGGGGGAGCTCCTCGTGGAAGACTTCGCGTCCGAACTGAACGGATACAACGTGGCCCCGGACACGGAGCTGCGGAAGAGGTTCAACGCAATCCTCGGGCTCCGGTTCTTCGAGGAGGCGGCCGCTAAGGCCATAGAGCTTGACCTGCGGATTAGGAACAGCAGAAGGTGATTTGCATGGGAAAGACGTACATTGACACGGTGAAATACGTTGTTTACGCCGGCCTCGAGATAGGCGGGCTTGTTGAGAAGCCGGACGTGGTCGGCGCAATCTTCGGCCAGACCGAAGGGCTGGTGGGCGACGAACTCGACCTGCGCGAGCTGCAGAAGAACGGGAGGATTGGGCGGATTGAAGTCGAGCTGCAGGCGCGGGGCGGAAAGTCCTTCGGAAGGATCCTGCTCCCCTCGTCGCTTGACATGGTCGAGACCTCCATTCTCGCGGCCGCGCTGGAGACGGTTGACAGGGTCGGCCCCTGCGACGCCACCATCAAGGTTGAAAAGATTGAGGACACGCGCAACGTGAAGAGGCGCCAGGTCGTCGACAGGGCGAAAAGCCTCCTGAAGAAGCTGCTCACGACCGAGATTCCGGAAAGCAAGGAAATCTCGGAGCTCGTCAGGCAGGAAGTGAAGACCGCGGAAGTGGGCGAATACGGCCCTGAAAAGCTTCCGGCGGGCCCCAACCTCACGCAGCAGAACTCGATTGTCGTGGTGGAAGGCAGGGCGGACGTAATCAACCTCCTGAAAAACGACATACCGAACGTGGTCGCGGTGGGCGGCGCGACCGTCCCGAAAACGATTGCGGAACTATGCCGCGAAAAGGAGACGACCGTCTTCCTCGACGGCGACCGCGGCGGGGACATCATCCTCCGCGAGCTTTCGCAGGCGTGCGACATAGACTTCGTCGCGCGCGCGCCGCGCGGAAAGGAGGTTGAGGAGCTGACGCGCAAGGAGCTCATCAAGTGCCTGAGGTCCCGCGTCCCGGCCGAGCAGGTCGAGGGCGTGATGAGGGAGAGGAACGCGCAGAACGGGAACGGCGGCGGGGAGAGGCGCGAATACCGCGAGCAAAGGCCCCAGCGCTCGCAGCAGCAATACCGCGCGCCTCCGGCGGAGCAGGCCGTGCAGGCGCAGCCGACGCTCGAGCAGAGGATTGAGGGGGGCGCGCCGCAGGCGCTCCCCGGAGAGCCCCAGCCGCCCCAGGCAGAACCGGCGCAGGCCGCCCCTGAGGCGCAGCCTGCAGTTCCCGAGGAGATGAAGAAGGGGCTGGCAGAGCTGGAGAACACGCTGCGCGCGAGGATTTACGGCGCGGACGGCGCGCTCAAGTCCGAGGTGCCGGTGCGCGACCTCATCAAGACGATGCAGGATTCGGGCGGTATCGGCGCGGTGGTTCTCGACGGCATCATCACGCAGAGGCTCCTCGACCTCGCGGAGTCGAACGGCGCCAAGATGCTTCTCGGGGTGAAGCTCGGCAACATCTTCAGGAGGCCGAAGGGAATCGCGATTTACACGAAGTCGGCGTGAGCGCGCGGCCCCCGCCTCCCCCCGTTTTTTCCTTTTTCTTCCCTTTTTCCGCCATCCCCCGGCCGGGGCGCCGGGGGGGCGCAAGCTAAAAAATCAGCGGCAACCAATAAGCTACCGGATGCTGGTCCAGTCGAGCACTGCCGAAGTCGCGATTCCCGCAAGCCCGCTAGACCGCGTCATCGGCCAGGACGACGCGGTGAGGATTGCCAGGATTGCCGCGATGCAGCGCCGCCACCTGCTTTTGGTCGGCGCGCCCGGGACCGGCAAAAGCATGATAGCGCAGGCGGTAGCGTCGCTTTTGCCGCGGCCGACGCAGGAGGTCGCCGTGCTCCACAACCCCGAGAACCCCGAGCGCCCGTTCGTCGAGGTTTCCGCCCCGGACCGCGCGCACGCGAGGCAGAGGAGGCAAAAGCCGCTGGGCACGTTCGTGCCGGTCAACTCCGTGCCGGTCCGGGTCGCCGAAGAGCTCGGCTTCAGGTGCAGGAGGTGCGCGACCATTTCCGCGTCAAGCGACTCGGTCTGCCCGGTGTGCGGGGCGGACAAGTACAGGAGCTCCTCGAGCCCGTTTGACGACCTCATCTATTCGGCAGCCGGCGAAACGAGGAAGGAGCGGGTCCGCGGGCAGTGGAGGACCGCGGGCGGCGGGGAGGAAATCGTCGTTTTCGAGCGCGGGGAAGGCGGAATGGTCCGCGTCCTGACCGAAGCCGAGTTTTCGGAAATCGGTAAGGACAGGCGGGCCGCCCCGCGGAAAGTCATCCTGCCGATTGACAGGAACACGTTCGTGCAGGCGACCGGCGCAAGCGAAACCGAGCTCCTCGGGGACATCAGGCACGACCCCTACGGAGGCCACCCGGAAGCCGGAACGCTTCCCTACCTCAGGGTCGTGCCCGGCGCGGTGCACGAGGCGCACCAGGGCGTCCTGTTCGTCGACGAGATTTCGACGCTCGGCTACCTCCAGAGGTTCATCCTGACCGCGATGCAGGAGAAAAAGTTCCCGATCACGGGCAGGAACCCTTCGAGCTCTGGCGCGTCCGTGCGGGTGGACGGGGTCCCATGCGACTTCATTCTCGTCGCGGCGCTGAACACGAACGACATGTCTTCCCTTCTTCCGCCGCTCCGGAACAGGATTATAGGGGACGGCTACGAGGTCCTGCTCGCGATGACGATGCCGGACAACGGGGAGAACAGGATGAAGCTCGCGCAGTTCATCGCCCAGGAAATCAGGAAGGACGGGAAGATTCCGCACGCGTCCGGGGAAGCGGTCGAGGCGCTCGTGGAAGAAGCGAGGGTGCGCGCGAAAGCGATTGACGACGCGCACAACTCGCTCACCCTCCGCCTGCGCGGGCTGTCCGGCCTCGTCAAGCTTGCCGGCGACCTCGCTTCCCTCGAGGGCGCGCCCCTCATCACGGCCGAGCACGTGCGAAAGGCGAAAAAAAAGGCGGTTACGATTGAGGAGCAGATAGGCGCGCGCTTCCAGTCGTGGTGGAAGGCGGGGGAAAGCGATTTCGGGAACGTGAAGCAGCGCGGAAACTCGTCCGAAGTCGCCTGATTCTTTAACCTTGGCGCGGAGAAACTAGCGCGTGGGCCCGTAGTCGAATGGTCAAGACGTCTGCCTTACACGCAGAAGACCGCCGGTTCGATTCCGGCCGGGCCCATCGCTTTTTTTCACGCCTCCACCTCGCCCGTCCGGATGCGGATGGATTTCTTCACGTCGCAAACGAAGATCCTCCCGTCCCCGATTTTTCCGGTGCGCGCCGAGGAGACGATCGTTTCGAGCGCGAGCTTTTCGCGCTTGTCGTCCACGACGAGCATCAGCTCGGTTTTCGGGAGCAGGTCTATCCGCGTCGTGCAGCTCCCCGACTTGAGTTCCAATCCCCTCTGCTCCCCGCGCCCCATGGCGTCGGTCACGGTCATTCCCGCAAAGCCTTTCGCCTCGAGAGCGCGCTTGACGTCGCCCGCCTGCTCGGGCCGAATCAAAGCCGTAATCATCTTCATTTTTTTCACCCCCCGCTCATGCGCGTTCCCCGTGAACCGCCAAGTCCATCCCCACGTATTCCTCGTCCTCGGACACTCGGAGCCCCATCGCCTTGTCTACCGCGACGGCAAGAACCAGCGTCACGATGAACGCGTAGGCCATCGCGCCGAACGCTCCCAGCGCGTTCACGAAGAACTGGTTTGCGTTCCCGTGGACGAGGCCGGAAAACTTGTTCACCGCGAGGGTCGCGAGCAGTCCGGTTGCAAGCGCGCCCCAAAGCCCGCCGACCCCGTGAACCGCCCACGCGTCAAGGCTTTCGTCCAAGCCGCTCCTCGTCCTCATCGCCACCGCGAAAAAGCATGCGGCTCCGGCAACCGCGCCGATGAGAATCGCCTCAAGCGGCCCCACGAATCCGGCGGCGGGAGTGATGGCGACGAGCCCCGCGACCGCGCCGCCCGCGATTCCAATCGAGCTCGGCTTCCCTTTCGCCCATGAAACGAGGAGCCATGAAAGCGCCCCGGCGGCGGCCGACGTGTTCGTGACCACCAGGGCGTTTGCCGCGAGGCCCTCCGCCGCGAGCGCGCTTCCCGCGTTGAAGCCGAACCAGCCGAACCACAGGAGCGCGGCGCCCAAGAGGACGAGGGGAATGTTGGAGGGCTCCATCGCGTACTTGCCGAAGCCCGACCGCTTGCCTATTACCAGCGCGATTGCGAGCGCGGCGAAGCCCGCGCTTATGTGGACGACGGTTCCTCCCGCGAAGTCAAGCGCGCCCATCCGCATCGCCCAGCCTCCTCCCCAAACCCAGTGCGCGAGCGGGTCGTAAACGAGCGTGGTCCAGAGAAGGGCGAGTACGGCAAACGAGGAAAGCTTAACGCGCTCGGCCATGCCCGAAATCACTATCGCCATCGTCACGGCCGCGAACATGAGCTGGAAGGCCATGAAGAGGAGCGAGGGGATCGCGGGCGCGTGGCTTGAAGATTCCATCCCTATGCCGTTAAGCCCCGCGAATTCGAGGCCGCCGATGAATCCCCCGATGTCGGTTCCGAACGCGAGCGAATAGCCGAAGAGGACCCATTGCACGCTCACGATTGCGAGGGCGACGAACGAAAGCGCGATTATGGAGATGAGGTTCTTTTTCCGGCAAAGGCCGCCGTAAAAAAGCCCCACGCCCGGCGTCATCAGCATGACGAGCGCGGTTGACGCAAGCACCCACGCGGTCGCCCCGCTATCCAAAACCATTCCAAACCACCGTTTTTCCCGTGCGCTTGCCCCGCTCAGAGAACTGGAAGGTACCTGTCAAGCTCCCACTGCGAAACCCGCATGTGGCATTCCGTCCAGTGCCTGCGCTGCGCGGCGAGGAGCTTGGAGTGCACGTGCTCCCCGAGCGCTTCCTTCATGAGCCCGCTTCTCTCGAGCTCGTCCGACGCCTCCATGAGCGAGCCCGGGAGGGTCCTGATTCCTTTTTGGGCAAGCATCTTGTCGTCAAGCTCGTAAACGTCCTCCTCGACCGGCTCGGGCGGCGCGAGCCCGCGCTTGATTCCGTCCAGCCCCGCGGCAAGCATCGCGGCGAACGCGAGGTAAGGGTTGCACGAGGGGTCTGGGCACCTGAGTTCGGCGCGCCTCGCGTGCTCGCGGCCCTTGATGAACTTCGGGAGGCGGATGAGGGCCGAGCGGTTCGTCGTCCCCCAGCATACGTAGACCGGGGCCTCGTAGCCGGGAACGAGGCGCTTGTAGGAGTTCACGGTCGGGGCGAGGACTCCCGACATTTCGCGCGCGTGCGCAAGCTGCCCCGCGATGAACGAGTAGGCCGCCTTCGAAAGCTTCCTCGAATCGCCTTCGTCGTAAAACGCGTTCCTCCCGCCTTTCCAGAGGCTCTGGTGCACGTGCATGCCCGAGCCGTTGACGCCGAAAATCGGCTTGGGCATGAACGAGGCGAAAAGCCCGCGCCTCATCGCGACCGTTTTCACGAGGGCCTTGTACATCATCACCCTGTCCGCGGTCGCGAGCGGCTCCCCGTACCTGAAGTCAATCTCGTGCTGGCCCGCCGCGACCTCGTGGTGCCCCATCTCGACCTCGATTCCCACCGCGCCGAGCATGGGAATGATTTCCTTCCTCACTTCAACGGCGAGGTCCAGGGGGCTCAAGTCGAAATAGCCCGCGGCGTCATGTGGGGCCGCGGCCGGCTTCGCCGGGTCCCCGTTAGTCTTGAAAAGGAAGAACTCGAGCTCCGGACCAACCTTGAATTCGAAGCCCGCCTCCCTCGCCTTCGCCAGGGCGCGCTTCAGGACGTGGCGCGGGTCGCCGGCGAAAGGCGTGCCCTCGTCCGAGTAGACGTCGCACATGACCGTCGCCGTGTCGGGCGAGGCGGGAAGAATCGCGAAGGTCCGCAGGTCGGGCTTGAGCAGCATGTCGCTCTCGAAAATGCGCGCGAACCCCTCGATTGACGAGCCGTCGAACCACAAGCCGTCGTCAATCGAGCCCTCGAAGTGCTTGGGGGTTATGTCGGTCGCCTTCGCCGCCCCCTGGATGTCGATGAACTGGAGGTTCACGAACTTTATTCCCGCGTCATCCATCCTCTTCAGGACGCCCGCCTTCATGCTCCCGTCAGCCTTTTCCGCCACCAAAACCGCCCCCCGAATCCCCTGCCTTTGGATGCCCCCGCTGCCCTGCGGCATCCGTGAGTATGCGGTAAGCCTTCTCAACGCTCGCCCCGTCCCCGCTCCTGCGAAAGTCTTCGAGTAGGCGTATCGCCCTCGAGACGCCGTCCGCGAGCCGCGGCGCCGAGACCGCGCGCTCGAACTCAAGGCGCTTGAAGCCCAACCGCGCCTCCGCAATCTCCCCGTCCGACTTGCCGATTGACTTGTAGGGGTTTATCATGATTTTCCCTTTTTGACGCCGTTTGGCAGCTAGTTATTTAAGTTTGGTTATAAATAGCATCACCAAGCATTGATTTGCGAAACGAATGTTTTGAATTTCTTGGAAAACGAGGTTTTCATTTCGAATTTTGGGTGATTTCCGCATGGCTGGAAAACAAACGTTGGACGAGCTTGACAGGAGGATTTTGCGCGGGCTTGCGGAGAACGGGAGGGTCTCCGCGCGCAAGCTCGGCTCGAAAATCGGGGCGGCGACCTCGACCGTTTCCGCGCGCATGGCCTGGCTTGAGAGGAGGGGCGTCATCAAGGGCTACGCTGCGAGGATTGACTACGGGAAGCTCGGATACGAATGGGTCGTCCTGGTTGAGATAATCGCGCGCAAGGGCGGAATCAGGGAGGCGGCCGCGAAGGTCGCGAAGCTGGAAAACGTTTTCGCGGTGTACGACCTCACTGGCGAAACGGACTGCATGGCGGTGGCGCGGTTCAAGTCGCGCGCGGAGCTCGACAGGTTCGTGAAAAGCCTGCAGGAGGTCAGGGGAATCGAGCGCACCATCACGCACATCGTCCTGAACACGGTGAAGGACGAGCCGGATAGCCCCAAGCCGTAGGCAAAGAAGCCTTTTTAATTCGCATTATCACAAAAATAGCACGCGCCGTGGTAGCTCAGCTGGGAGAGCATTCGGCTGAAGTACGCGCCAGCGGGTTGCGAGGATGCGCCGAAACCCCGCTGGCGGGTTTCGGCACCGAAGGGTCGCAGGTTCAACTCCTGCCCACGGCACTTTCTCATTCTTCAAGTTTCGCCATGGTATTTAAGGGTAGTTCCTCTCCAGTCTTCGCGTCAGGAGGGAAACCGTGGACGAGGAAAGCTTCGCCGAAATCTACGCAGACATCGACAACAGGCTCATCAGTGCAACAAAGAGGATTGAGGAAGAATGCGTCGCCGAGAACAGCAAAGCGATTACGCGCTTCATGGCTTACCTGGACGCCAAAGGAGTGAGCAAGCATCAGCGCCTCAAGTACCTGAACCGAGTTGGCAAAATAGGCCGCCTTTTAGGGAAAACCTCGTTCAAGAAAGCGGGCCGCAGGGACTATGAACGCGTTGTTTCTGAGTTGCGGAAGAGCGAAGGCGGATGGAGCCTGCACACTGCCTGCGCATGCCTGCGCGCCTTTTTCCGTTGGTTGTACGAACTCGAGAGCGAAGACCGCCTTCCGGATGCAATCAAATGGTGGAAGCCCGAGAAGCCCGTAAACAGCTTGCGGGCCGAGGACCTGCTAAGTGAAGTGGAGATAGGGAAGCTTGTTGCAGCCAGCCCGTCCTGGAGTTGGAAGACGCTCATCTCTGTTGCCTACGAATCCGGGTGCAGACCGGCAGAGCTTCTCTCGCTTCGCGGCAAGGACGTCGTATTCAACGGGAAGCTGGCAAAGATTTACGTGAGCGGCAAGATGCGCAACAAGATGGGCGAGCGCAGCGTCCCGGTCGTAAGGAGTTATTCCTTTCTCAAAACGCACGTGGAAACCCTCGCCTCGACCGAAAGCCTGCTTTTTATTGACAAGAAGGGAAAAGCGATAACGCCGTCGGAATATTGCCACGCCTTGCAGCGCTTCGGAAGGAAAGCCGGCGTGAAAAAGAAGATTACGCCGTACCTGCTGCGGCACTCCCGGGGGACGCAGCTCTACCGGGATGCCGGCGAGCAGATCGCGAAGAAGTTTATGGGCCACAGCGCGGACAGCCGCATGGCCCGCGTGTACACGCACTTGAACGACGAGGACGTTGAGCGCGCGATCATGCGCGAAAACGGTTTGCTTCAGGATAAGAAAACCGAGTTCGCGAAATGTTCCTCATGCGGGAAAGCAGTCGGCTATTCCGAAAAAATATGCGGCGGGTGCGGGTTTTGTCTTGCTACCGAGGTCGTCTTTCGAAATGAAACGCTAAAGGAGAAAATTATGCGATTATTCTCTAAAGTTCTAGATAATCCAAAAAAAGCGGAACGCCTGGCGGAACTCCTCGAAAAGGCTAATGCGTACTAATAAATCAAGCCGTAATCGACGCCGGGATTAACCCCTAATCTAGTTCGCAGTACCTCATCGGTCTTGAGCTGATTCTTAGTTAACTTTATGATATCTTCAGAAATGTACCAAACAAGATTCGCCTTTGTTCCTTCTACTTTTCTTGAGTGTACCCATCCATATTCTTCTAGGGTCATTAAAGCACGTTGGACACGCTGGTAGGACGGAACTCCGGGGTTATATTTCGTCATTATTGTCGCTGCCTTATCGGGTTCTCTTGACCAGATTGTTGAAAGTACTCTTTTGAATTCTTTATTGCTCATGTCTTCCTTCACCGGGCCTAAAAAACCGAGTAGAATTTGTTTAAAGATATAAAATCCATTTACGGCGTATTCTTGACGCAAAAGGTCCCTCATTATCAAGAATTCTATCGCGGTTAAACCCCGCCAGCTGAACTCATTTTTCGGGGTGGTTCGTCGTTCCATACCAGCAACCACTATCAGTATTAACCAACAAAAAGCTTTTAAACCCCAGCTTATAATAAATTGCATTGTAGAGCAATAACAAGCAAAAATAAGCAAAACAAGGTGCGTCCATGACGAAAAAAGTAAAGGCGACAACGTTGGACCTTCCGGTTGAAATGATTGCAGACTTACGGAGACGCAAGGTGGAAACTGGAATTCCTATCGTCCGGCAGGTTTACGACTTGTGGAAAAAATCTGATAGGGGGGAACCAAGTGGAACTTAATGACGTTTACGGGCGATTAGCCGCGGCATTGGAAAAATTTTCTTCGGCACGCCAAGAACTACCCCCTAACAATAGCAGGAAAGAATTTATGCGGCGGGAGTGATTGCATGGAAAACTTTGAAAAAGCGGTAATCGGCGTCGTGTGCCTGCTCGCAATAATCGGTGCTGGATACTATTTTTCAACTCATTCAAACGGTTTTTACGTAGGCGCCCCGTCTTTTTTAAGCCATCCGACCCTGACCGGTTCATCGACGGGCCCGAACGGGGCAAGTTTTACCCTTCATGTCGACCGGAAAGTCTACGGAAGTGCGTCCGCGGAGGTCGTTAGCTATTACTTTATAAAACATATCCGAATTTACGTTGACAACGCGCTGGTTGTTGATGAGTACCCAACGATGGGCTTTGGCTCCGCGGGCAGCGCGACGAACTACTGGCGACTGGCGACGTCGAATGTAAACACAAAATGCTTGCGGGCGGAGGCTTACAACTCGAAAAACGCCCCGTCGTATACTACCGACTCTGACGTTTTCGGGTTCACGCTGGTCAATCTGGCGCCTGGGCCACACACGGTAAAGGTTCGGGTTATTTACTCTGCCGCGTATGCGAACACCTTGCAACCACTCACGTCGGAGGAGCAAAAGTACTTCTGCGCCTGGCAAGTCGGTGACCCTTCAACGAGTTCGGCAGACGTTTCAGCCACAGTCAACGTCGAGGGAGCCTCAACACCAACTCCTACGCCAACTCCAACGCCCGGACTGATAGTGGCACCAACCCGAACGCCAACACCACGAGGGTGCACGCCGTGCCCCGCTGGTGCTGTTTGCACGATGGTATGTGACGAACAACCACGGGCCACGCCCCCACCAATCACTACGCCCGAAGAACCAACCGGAAGCGGGATTGATTGGAGTAATCCACTAGGGTTCATTGCGAACTGGATTTGCGAAAACCTGGGCTGGTTGTGTTAGGAGATTGGAGGTTTGGCAAAAGAAAAAATCGACGAATAGATGGTGTTCGTTGGCGCGACGTTTCAGCCGTCGCGCCAATGTGGGTGAGATTGTGCTTTGCAGAAATATTTATGCATGTTCTGGACTTAAAACCCACGCACCTAGCGGCGAGCTCGAGCTGCTGACCGCACTGCCATTGGCGTTTGACCTCCGAACTTTTCGGCTCCTGGCATCTCAGCGGCTCGGTTTGACGAAGGGCGAGGCCCTTGCGTTACTACTCGTTTTCGTTGAAACTAACCGCGTTCGACGTTGTGGCTTCGGACGTTTTCGACTTAATGGAGGAATCCGACCATGATTCTGCCTTCCGACGAATTTCGGTACAAAGCGTGCTTCCGGCGAGCTGCTGAGAAGCTCGGGCTTGGAAACGAATATGCCAAGCTTGCCGAACGCATGGATTCGGACGATTCAATCATTATTCCGTGCAAGGAGTTGCGGACCGCGGGATTCTGCGACGCACAACAAAAAATGGACTGCATGAAAGCGGAGGACATGCGGCAAAGCCAGTTCGCGCACGGCGCCGACGCCCTCCTAAATCCTCTCCCGGAAAAAGACCGCTTTGGCGCGACCTACAAAAACGGCTCCTTGTTTTACGGCGTCCTCGTTGCAAACACGAAGGGACAAATACTTCCGGCAGTCGTCGGCACGAATAAGCAATTTCTCCTGGGCAAGGATGCCCTGGAATCAATAGGCCTTAACTTTGGAGAAGTCCTCATGCCGAAAACGGTTTGCGAATGGAATCGCGAACGAATTTACCATTATCTGACGACAGAAGAAGCTGCGCCCACTACGACAGAACTGTTCAAGCGGATTCGCGATATTAACAGAAAAATTGTTTTCCATTCAGACGAAAGAGCCCATGACTTCTTCGCAGTTTTCACGTTGGCATCCGCCGTCTTCGTCATGTTCAAGCAATTTGCTCGCGTGGCCGTTTCCGGGATGCCAGATTCGGGAAAAAGCGTTCAGGGTGACGTTTTGGCCCGCTTATGCCCGAACAGTATTGCAAGTGCGGACGCTTCGCCCGCATCGCTGAAACGCGACGTTGAGGTTGCAGCCGGACTCGTGTTCAATGATAACTACGACAACGGGACCGAGGAACAGCGCGCCGAGTTCACGCAGTACTACGACACGAGCTTCGAGGCAGGGCGTGAGACCCGCCGCTGTGGGGAAGAAAAGCGAGGAAAAATCGAAGTTTTCCGGACTTATAGCCCCGGGCTCGTTAATGCTGAAAGCTTCGCGTGGATGAGGCAATCATCGCGACTTCGGACCGTTTTCGTTCAAATGGTGCGCGCGGATGAAGAAATGACCGCGCAACTGGTAAAGCTGAAGGACGTGCCCACCCAGGAATTCGTGGACCTGCAGCACTTGATTAGGATTTGGGCCCTGGAAAACGTTGAAGCTGTTGCTGCCACTTCGACCACGATCAAGCCTAAATTTTCAAATCGGGATGGCGACCTTGCCCTGCCTTTCCTCAGCGTCGCAAAACTGGCTGGCGAGGGGGTCTATTCCACTATTGAAGCATTCCTCACCGACAACTTTGCGCGGCATCATTGCGAGGAGGATTATTCAGATACGGCTGTGCTCGTTCTAGCTATCTGGAACGAAGTTAAGACAGCAAAGGACCCTGAGGTTTCAGTTGGAGTCCGGGAAATTGCAGCCAAGACGCTGGCTGAAAGAGGCATCTGTGACACGGACGAAACAGGCAGGCCGACTCGCGGCTTTTCTGGCAAGTTGCAGGAGGAATGCCGCAAGGTTTCTGCGGAAATCAAGGCTAAGGTCCCGTACCGCAAGATTACAAGACCGCAAAATTTCCTTCATTTCACATTCAATCGTATAGAGCTAGCTCGGTTTATCCGGTCCCGCAAAATTGCCCTTTCTGAAGGGGAACAAGGAGGTCTTCAAGATGTTCTATGACGCTATCCTTCCTCACCTTCATCACTTATCTTCACCCTTATCACCCATCCTCACCTATCCTAACCCACCTAACTTGACTACACTACATTTACATCGTAATACTATCAGGTTAGGAGTGGGTCCATTCATCCAAAATTGGTTAGGAGGGTTAGGTAAGGTTAAGAGGGTTAGGTGCGGGGGGACTGCACTTTCTGCCTTGGTGCAGGTAAGCGGAGCGCGTTCCTGCTACCCTTGCGGGGTGGGCGGCCATGCTTGACCCGCGTGAAGTGGCGGTTTTGGCCCTGCGGCTGGGCTTGCTCGTGACACCGGAGGCTGGAGAAGTTCTTGGGAGAATGAACTCATCCCGGCGGGGCGGTATTTTTGCGCGAGCTCGAGCTGCAGGCATTGTGGTTATTGATGTGGCCTTTCTGTTCCATGAGATGATTCCCTCGGATGTTTCAGTCACCGGGGTTTGCGCTTGCATCCGCGTTGATGAGAGGAGAGTTGAGGAGGAGAGTCTGGAGATGCTGGAGGTCAAAATTGCGTTATTGACAGCACTGGGCGCGTTGACGGAGGCAAGCATGCGGGTCATTTTGGCGAGGAAGGAGTTGCAGAGAGAGGGGACGATGGTCCCTGAATTGGCTCGATTCACCCGCTTGAAAACTTACTTGCTTGACGTTAACCGGAGCTTCCAGGATGATGTGGGTATGTTGTGCCCGGGCATTTTTGAAGGTATACGACGGGTGGGCTTTTGACTAACTCCAAATTTCTAGGGTTCATGGGAGGTATTGGGCGTGTCTCCGTCGTTATTAAGGAAAATTGCAGAAAAACGGGCCCTCCCCCTGCTACCCCCTTCCTGACTTTATTAGTCTTTATACCGTCTAACGTTTGTCTCTCCTGCCAACTTTGTGTTTTTTCGTCGGGAAAAGTTGAAAATGGTGAGGGCAAAAGGATTTGGGGTGGCGTGCATGGCGGAAGGTGACTTTTTCGTCCGAAATAGCTTGGGTACAGTTGATTTTAGGGCCGATATTGACCTATTTCGAAGGTTGTTTGCGGTGTCGACTGTGCTCGCAGTGCTGTTGCCCCGCATGCCTGGGAAGTATTTGACGTTTGAACGCTTCAGGCAGTACTTTTCGAATAGAATTGGCTATCAGGCGATTTACACTCGGGAAGCCATTTACTTGCTGGCAATGTCGGAAGTGATTCGCATTCGTCAAGAAGGGACAATGAGGGTCATTACGGCAAATGGCGAGGCGGGCATGAAGAGGTTGCAGGTTCGAGCTGGATGGCTTCTTGGCTTGACCCCGAAGCAGGTTGAAGAATGGAGTGAGGGAGGTTGCGCATCCCAAACGCGCTTCGTGTTCACTCGCGTGCAACGGTGGAAGAAGGCCTTGGATACGGGTAAGGACCCGAATCGTACTTGGGAAAGCGAGATTGGTGAATTGACGAGCGAAGGTAACTGGAAAAGAATTGGGGACCCGGCGGGATCGTCATGACGAACGAAGCATTTTTAGCGCTTGTGCTTGCTGCGACGATTATCCTAGCTGACGAGTGGTGGAAAATGCTCAACGATGGCAAGAAGGAAAAGAAGCCTAACGTGGGGTGAAATCTATGAGGGGAAACAGTGTATCGACAGAAGAAGAGCTTGCCTTGAAAGCCAAAAAGGAAGTCGAGTGCAAGGTAAAAGAGGAATTGTCGCGGCGGCTATCGAAAGAAGAACGGAAGACGGTGGCGTCTTACGCACGGACCAGGTTGGAAAGGAATTTCCAGAGGTTGTTGTCTGGAAAGGAGTCAACGAAGTGGCTTTCCGAGCTCGGGCGTCACTGGAAGCTTATCGAGGAGGGAAAGTTTGACGGGGACGACTTGATGGTTTACGGCGAGTTGTTCCTCCTTGAGGAAGAAATGCTGCGTGGTATTGTTCGGGCCGAAGAGCTGGTGCCGAGTTCACCCGAGCTGCAAGTACAGCAAAGTACATCAGGTGGACCCGCTCGTACGCGTAGGAATGCTGTGCTTTACTGCCCAACTTCTCGACGAGAACGACCGGCGGTCATTACGCCGCTTGCACGCGCAATGATTAAAAAACTGCGGCGCTATCCGAAGGAGTCGGTGCTAAAAGTATTGAGCGAACTTCCAGTTAGCCCCGAAGAAAGTGGCAGGGTCGTCGGCCTTCTTTACGCCGGCTCGCAACAGCATCAAGGCGGTTCGCCTAGTGGAGGTGTTGCCTAATGCAATCTTGGGGTACTCTTCCGTCTAGTCGAGAGGCGGTGTTGTGGGCGCGGCAGGAAGCGTTGCGGCGGGGTCGCGGTCCTATGGAGGTTGAGTTCGCGGCTGCGGGAATGCTTGCTGAACTCGAAACGCCTTCAACTTCCCCTAGTATCGGCAAGGAGATGAATCGTGCCGAGAGGAAGAAAGGGTAGCGGATATTAGGTCCGGGGCGGTCTCCCCGGGCTCAAGTTTTCCAAGCTATCAGATGGTATTTGGTATGTCAATGAATTACTTGCAAGTTCGTGAGCGGTTGAAGGATGCTGAGTTGCGGGCACGCACGGCTACAGGAATGGAAAAAGTTGCTTTGGAGGCTCGCGCTGAGGCGTTTGCGGAGGTGTTGGAAGTGCAACGAAGGGATTTTCATGGATGAGCAAGCGTACAAGGCGCTTTACGGGCATCTTGAAGTGACACTCAATCGAAGGATTAATGGGCTCCATAAAACAGCTCACCCCGACAATGCGCGTGAGCTCGAGCGCTTTGTTGCGCACTTACGGGCGAAAGGAATTTCTCCTGCGCGGCAACTCATTTACGTGGAGCGGGTGGGTAAGTTCGCCCGTTTCCTGAAAACTCCTTTCCGTACAACTTCCCGCAGCGAGATGGAAGCTGTTGTCGAGCGCATGCGGAAGCATGAAGGCGCGTGGAGCATGCACACTCATGGCACCTGCATTCGCGCCTTCTATCGATGGTTGTTCGAGCTTGAACAGGATGAGCGTCTGCCGGATTGCATCCGTTGGTTTAGAACGAAAGGGCCGCCGAGCACGCTCCGTAACGAAGATTTGCCGACTGAGGAAGAAGTGGCTCGAATGATTTCGGCCGCGCGAAGCGAGAGGCAAAAGCTTTTCGTGTCCCTTATTTTTGAGTGCGGGCCGCGGCCTGGGGAGACAATGTCCATTCGCGCCCGGGATGTGAAACTGAAAGCCCTGCACGCCAAAATTTACGTTTCAGGGAAAACTCGGGGAACGCTTGGCGAACGCCCGATAACGGTGGTGAAGTCATTTTCTTTATTGAAATCCGTCGTTTCTTCGTTGAAGCCTAGCGACTTCCTTTTCGCAAACCGTTTCGGCGGACCGTGGAGTCTCGTATACGGCTGCAACCTTGTGCAGCAACTCGCGCGCAAGGCAGGCGTGAAAAAGCATTTGACGCCGTATAGGTTTCGCCATCGCGCGGCCACGTGGACGTACAGCAAGGTTGGAGGCCCGCTCGGCAGCCAGCAAATCGGGCACGTGTCAGGCTCCCGCATGATTCAGCGCTACCTTCACTTGGGGGAGGACGCTGCTGAGAAAGGGATAATGAAGGCCTACGGAATCGCAGAGGATGCTGAGCAAGCCTCCGGAAACTGCCCATCCTGCAACCGGCCTTACGGCTACGCCGAACTCGTCTGCAACTGTGGTCAACCGCTGACCGCGGAAGGTGAACTGCTCGTCGAAACGAAAGAAGACAAGAAAACGGAGGACCTTGAAAAACGTCTAAAATGCCTCGAAGCCCTAGTCGAATTGGAAAGACGGCTCGACACGTTCTGCAAGAAAAAACGGGTTTGAGGTGAGAAGCGAATTACACGACCGTTAAACGGTCGTAAAACGGTCGTTTTATGACCGTAACGGTGTTTCCAGCGCGTTCACAATGCAACGCGGAGGCTCCCCACCGGCTAAGCGGGCATTTGGAAAGATTATTATTACGTCGTAGAACCTGTCGCTAGCGCCTGAAAAAGTGCACTGGCTTGCGTTTGCCGACCCGGGAGGGGGGCTGAGGAGTGGGGGTATGGAGACCTTCGACGGAGCTCTCGACGGAGAGCTAATTACCCGTTTAGTTAAATACCACTTCCGAGCGGATAATATCACGGTCGCGAGAGGGATGCGAATGGCAAAACCGATTGAGCCGACTCCGGTTCTGAAGGGAGAGGACGCAAAAGCGTTGCTTGAAGAGATAGAGCACGCTAGGTTCAGCCCTGAGAAAGCCGAAGAGAAAAGGCAGGCGATGGCCGCTTACGAAAAGTACATCAAGAAGAGGCGGTAACTTGCCAGAAGATAAAGCAGTCAATCTTGACGAGATAGAGTTTAAAGAGTACGAGCCGACGCTGTTGCCGTTCATTAAGGAATCGAATTTTGACTGCGGCAACGCGGACTTAAACGAGTTCTTGAAAGAGGACGTTGACATGCATTACCAGGAGAGCCTAACGCAGACCATGCTTGTCATCTACCGCGGAAAGCTTATCGGCTTCTTTTCGTTGCTGACTGACGCAATAAACTTAGGCGACGATGAAGTAGAATGTTTCAAGAAAAGAGGCATACGGTACAAATCGTTTCCTGCAGTGAAAATCGGCAGACTGGGTGTTGACGTGCACTATAAACGGCACGGCATCGGTACACTAGCCTTGAAAGTCATTAAAGGCTTGGCTTACAAAGCACAAAAATACGTCGGATGCCGGTTCCTTACGGTTGACGCAAAACAATTCAAGGAAAGCATCGACTTCTGGGAGGGACACGGCTTCCGCAAGAACCTGAAAGAGAATCTCCGCAACCGTGAAACAATCAGCTACCGCAGCGACTTGCTCGTCCCAAAACAGTCCCCACCGTAATGAACCACATCGAGCTACCTGGGCTCGATTTTTCGTAAGTAAACGTCGCCCGTCCGCTGGTCCGTGAGCACCGCGAGCTCGTCGCCCTTCTTCCAGCCCTTGAGCTTCATAATGCCGGCCGGGAGGACCAGGAAGTGCACGTCCTTTCCCCTCTGGATTTTCGGCATACCATCAACCCCATAAAGTTTCTTATAGGTAATCCGTGCAAGAACATTTAAACGCCAGACTCGGGGAGGATGGCGAAACTTGAAGTTTGAAGCGTTGCTTGCCCACGGCATGATTTTTCGCGAGGCGTCATCCGGGGTTTTTGCATGATTGGTCGGAAGAAACAGGGAACTGCGGAGAAAAGGGGGGCCATGGGACATTTCACGGACGCGTATTACCTCAAGAAGCTTGATTCCGCCCTTGCTAAAGGGGACTGGGAAAAGGCGGCCGGTGCGGTTGAGCGCTCGAAGTCCCTCAAGGTGGCGAGGCCTGCCGCCGAAGCGGCAATCGAGGCGGGAAGGTGGGACGAGCTCGGCAACATGATGGGGCGCGCGGAAAGGCGCTCCGAGGAGGTCGGCGGCTACTTGCGCAAACAGTTTTCGCGCGCGAAGCCGTCCGACGTTGAGCGGTTCAGGAAGGACGCGGACGTGCTGCTGAATTTCGCGCGCTACGGGAATGAGGACACCACTTCGGCGGCGGAGAAGGCGGCGGCCGGAGAGAAGGAGATGGGGCACGTCGCCACGTCCCTGGCGGCGTGGCGCCGCGAAGCCGGGAAGAAGGGCGAGCCGCGGAAGCGTTAGAAAAGCGGGGGCACGAGCGCTCCGCGCGTTTTCTTTGAGTGGGCGGGCAACTTTCGCCAACCTTTTAAATCATGCGCCAAAGAATGGTTAGCAGTCGCGCGGTTTCGCTTTTTTGCTGTGGTGTTTTCCATGACGCGGATGCTGGAGGCGGGGAGGGGCATCGCCACTGGCGAGGTGAAGGCGGTAGCCAGGGCGGAGAGGGTGCCCGTCGAGTTCGTGCGCAGGGGGGTGGCTGCCGGAAGGATTGTGGTTTTGAGGAAAGGGGAGTCCGTCCTAGGAATTGGGGAGGGGCTGCGCGCGAAAGTGAACGCGAACATCGGGACTTCGCCGGACTACGACGAGCCGGGAGAGGAGATGGCGAAACTCAGGGCCGCGGTTGGGGCGGGCGCGGACACGGTGATGGACTTGAGCATCGGCGGCGACCCTTACGCCATGCTCGCGCGCGTGCTCAAGGAGTCGCCCGTGCCCGTCGGAAGCGTGCCTGTTTATTCCGCGTTCATCGGCGCGATGAGGGGGAAGAGGAGGCTTTCGGACGTGAGCGGGGACGAGATGCTTGAAAGCGTCGCGCGCCACCTGGAGATGGGCGCCTCGTTCGTCACCGTGCATGCGGCGATTACGAGGCGCGGCGTGGAGCTTGCGCGCGGGCGCGTCCTGAAAGTGGTGAGCAGGGGGGGCTGCTTCCTTTCCTCATGGATGATTCAGAACGGCCTGGAAAACCCGCTTTACGAGAATTTCGGCTACATTATTGAGTTGGCGAAGGAGCATGACGCGGCAATCAGCATCGGGGACGCGCTGCGCCCGGGCGCGATAAGCGATTCGGGCGACGCGGCGATGCTGCACGAGCTCAAGCTCCAGGGAAGGCTTGCCCGGATAGCGTTTTCGGAGGGCGTGGGAATCATTTGCGAGGGGCCCGGGCACATGCCCATGGGCGGGATTGCGGAGAACGTGCGGCTGCAGAAGCGGGTGTGCCATGGCGCGCCTTATTACGTCCTGGGCCCGCTCGTGACGGACATCGCGGCCGGGCATGACCATGTCGCGGGAGCGATAGGGGGCGCGATTGCGGCGGCGGCCGGCGCGGACTTCTTGTGCGTCGTCACGCCGAGCGAGCACCTCGCGCTGCCGACAGCGGAGGACGTGGCGGAAGGCGTGGTCGCGAGCAGGATTGCGGCGCATGCGGCGGACATAGCGAGGAGGGGCAGGTCCGGGCCGGACCTGGAGATGTCCAGGGCGAGGTGGCGCCTGGACTGGGAGAGGCAGCTCCGCCTCGCGCTTGACGGAAGGAGGGCGGCGGAATACAGGCGGAGGCGCTCGACGGGAAGCCGGGCCTGCTCGATGTGCGGCGAATTCTGCGCGTACGGGATTGCGGGGCGCGCGATGGGGCGCTAGCCGCTTCCCGGGCCCCCGAACGTTTCGCGTCGTTATTTTAAGGATTGGGCGCGATAACTGTCGCGATGGGCGACCAGGTAGTAGTTGCGTCCGCGCTTTCGAAGTCTTTCGGGGACACGCGCGTGCTCAAAGACGTGTCCTTCGACGTGAGGAAAGGCGAGATTCTGGGGCTCTTGGGCCCGAACGGCGCCGGGAAGACGACGACCATCAGGATTCTGATGGGGATTTTCGGGCAGGATTCGGGCGACGTCAGGATTTTCGGGGAAATGTTTTCCGAGGCGACGAAGAAGCGCGTCGGCTACCTTCCCGAGGAGCGGGGGCTTTACCGCGAGGCGCGCGTGCTTGAGACGCTCGTCTACTTGGCCTCGCTCAAGGGGATGCCGGAGGGCGAGGCCGCGGCGGAAGGGGGGAGGATGCTTGCCGGGCTCGGGCTCGCCGGATACGAGAAGGCGAAGCTGAGCGCGCTTTCAAAGGGCATGCAGCAGAAGGTGCAGTTCATCGCGACCGTCCTCCACGGGCCGGAGCTCGTCGTCTTGGACGAGCCGTTCGCGGGCCTCGACCCGGTGAACACCAACCTCGTGAAGAACCTGATTCTAGGCTTGAAGCAGGGCGGGACCGCGATAATACTGTCCACGCACATGATGGAGCAGGCGGAAAGGATGTGCGACCGCGTGATGATGATTAACAAGGGGGCGCGCGTGCTTTACGGGTCGGTTCCCGAAGTGAAGGCGAGATACGGGAAGGGAAGCGTGCGCGTCGAATACTCGGGAAAGCTCCCGCGGAAGGTCGCGGGCGTTTCGGCGATAGACGATTTCGGGGCGTACGCGGAAATGAAGCTTGACAAGGGGGCGAGGCCCGGCGACGTCTTGCGCGCGCTCGTGAAGCCGGGAATCGAGATAAGCAGGTTTGAGGCGAGCGAGCCCTCGCTCAACGACATTTTCCTCGAGGCGGTCGGCCCGGGAAGCGGGAGCGGTGCCTGAAATGGCCGACATTTTCAAGGTCGCGAAGCGGGATTACCTGGAAAACGTGAAGCGGAAAAGCTTCCTTTACGTGGTGTTCGGGCTCCCGCTGCTTATGGGGATAATTTTCGCCGTCCAGGCGTCCTTCGGCTCGCAGATGACGTCGCTGCAATTCAACACGCCCGTAGGTTTCGTTGACGCGAGCGGCCTTGGATTCCAGGGAAACGGGAATACGACTATAGGGTATGCGACGGTTGGGGACGCGAAGGCGGCGCTGCTCTCGGAGAAAGTGGGGTCGGTGATGCTGGTCGGCCCCGATTATCTCGCGAACGGGACGGTTACGGTGATGGTGAGGGAAGGCGACTTGACGCGCACGCTGAATGACAAGGCGATGCAGGCGTTCCTCGTCGGCGGCCTCGTGAAGGACCTGCCTCCGGACGTGCGGGCGCGCATCCAAAACCCGCCCGCCATGCGGACAATCGAGCTCGACGCTTCGGGGAACGTCGTGCAAAGCAACTTGATGAAATCAATCATCGCGACGGGCGTGGGCCTGCTTCTCCTCCTGACGATTTTCATGAGCTCGAGCTTCCTCATGCAGAGCGTCGTAGAGGAGAAGGAGAACCGCGTGATTGAGATACTGCTTTCATCGATTTCAGCGAGGGACCTGATGGCGGGGAAGATTATCGGCAACGGCGCGCTGTCCCTCACCCAGATAATCGCCTGGCTGCTGATTAGCGTCGCGGGAATCGCTTATTTCGGGGGGCCGGTGATGTCGCTCGTCGGCACGATAAACCCGCTTGAAATCATTTCGCCCGAAATGCTCGCGGTTTACCTGCTCTACTTCATCGGCGGGTTCCTGCTTTACTCGAGCCTTCTCGCGTGCATCGGCTCGATTTCGACCTCGATGCGGGAAAGCTCGCAGATTTCCGCAATCGTCGTGCTCCCGGCTGCCGCCCCGCTGTGGTTCATCACCGTTTTCATGGTGGAGCCAAACGGCCAAATCGCGCAATTCCTGTCCCTGTTCCCGTTCAGCGCGCCGCTTTCAATGATCATGAGGATGGGGATGACGGCTGTCCCGGCAGCCGAAATCGCCGCGTCGCTCGCGATGCTTTTCCTTACCGTGGTGCTGGCCGTCTGGGTTTCGGCAAAGCTCTTCCGCGCGACCATCCTCATGTACGGCCAGAGGCCCGGAATCGCGCAAATGATTTCAATCCTGAGGCAGGCGTAGGGAGGCGCGCCAATCTCCAACAGTTTTAAACCTGGCTGTCCAAATCACCACCGAAAACGGGAGCGCGAGCGGGCGGCGTTTTTGCGATCGTAGTCTAGCCTGGTAGGACTCTGCCTTGCCAAGCGCGCTTTTTGCCGCGGCAAAAAGGCGCACGGAAAAACGCAAAAAGGCAGTGGCCCGGGTTCAAATCCCGGCGGTCGCATCGAGCCCGTTCTCCCGTTGGGGCCCGACGCCTCGGGCCTGCGCGCCATAGCGGGAGCGGGAAGCCGGATTCGCCGGGGTTCCGGTGCGGCGGTAGTCTAGCCTGGTAGGACTTAGGCCCTCCAAGCCTATAACCCGGGTTCAAACGCCGGTTTGCTTGCGCAAACGCGCATTCAGCCCGGCTGAATATCCCGGCCGCCGCATTCTTTTCCTGTCCCCGCCGGTTTTTGGCGCAAAATACGGCCTTGGGCACAATGCTTAATAAGCAGCCTGCGTGACGAAAATTATGGCGAAACGAAAGGCGTCAGGCGCGGCCCGCAAGCCGGGTTCGGCGGCAAAAGCGAAGCCGGGCGAGAAATCGATTTCTGAAATGCTTTGGCTTTGGGTGCTCATGGTTTTCAGCGTGTTCAGGCCCGAGAAGGCGAAGGCGGCGAAAAGGAAGCGGGCGAAGGCGCGCGGGCGGGCGAGGAAGGGCAAGGCGAAGCCGGCTACCGGACAAGCGCAAAGCCCGCGGCGAACGTATCGCCGAGCCCCACCGTGAATTTCGGCTTTTCCCGGATTGACGGGATGCCTGAAAATTTCGAGTACGCGTGCCTTTCCCCCATGAACCTTTTTATTGCCGGGATTGCCGCGTCCGTTCCGGTGCGCGCCTTGAACGCGGCGAGCATGTGGCCGAACATTGCCGCCTTCCGCGCGCCTTCCCTCGGGCTGAAGCCGTAGATGCGGGAGCCCTCTTTTTGGTGCACCACCATCTCGGGCACCTTGGCGGAGAGCTGCGAGATGCGGGCGAGGCCCAGAGCCCGGAGCGATGCGGACGCCTCGAGCTCGTTCATTCCGAGCGAGTCGACGGCGGGAAGAAGCGTTTCAAGGGTTTTGCGCAGCACGCTCCCGCTTGCGAAGTCGCCCAACTCGAGGCAAACGCGCAATCCGGGGTTCTCCTTCTTCCAGGCGCGGACGAGCCGCGTTGCTTCCGGGATGCGCCTTCCCGCAAACCCGGGGCTCAGGCCCTGGAAGCCGCTTACGACGGCGCAGTCGAGGGACGGCGCGAGCCTCACGCTTTGCCGCTTGAACAGGGCCGAGATGGCAAGCGATGAGTGGGCGGGGTCGTGGGACGCGATGACGCGGTCCGTTGCCGGGATGGTTTTTCCGAGGATGCGCGCGCCTTTCGCGAATTCGAAGACGAAGTGTTTTGAGGTCAGGGCCGACTTGTTTCCGCAGGGCGTGATTTTTTCCGTGAAAAGCGAGCATTGCTCAGGGGAGAGGCGGATTGCGTAGGCGGACGCCTCAACTCCGAGCGCGGACGCGGCGTTCGCCATTATTCCCGCCTGGCCGCCCATCCTCCTGTCGCGCCAGTCGAACGACTTCTCAATCCAGCCGGCGGTGGTTTTTGAGACGCGGAATTCGCGGCTTTCGCCTTTGAGGATGCTTGAGAGGACGGGCCTGAAGCCGGAAGCCGGGTTTCGCGCGGCGGCCGCGAAAGCCGGGCCGACCCTCGTCACGAAATCCGCGTTTGAGTTGAAGGCGAAGAGCGCGGACCCTGCAAGGTGGGACAATGAGTAGGACAGGGCTTCCACGTATTCGGCGTGCGCGCTCATGCGCGAGCTTTTGGCTTCAAGCCCTTAAATTTGTAAGCGAACGCCTTGTATGCGAGGCGCGCGGCGAGGAAGTCGCTTGCGTGGCTGCCCGGGACCGGGGAGAGCTCGACCAGGTCGAATCCGACGACGTTTTTTTCCTCGAAGACCGCGCGCAGGAGCTCCAGCGCCTCGTGCCAGCGGAGCCCGCCGGGCTCCGGCGTCCCTGTTGCCGGCGCGTCGCTCGGGTCGAACGCGTCGATGTCGAACGAGACGTAAACCTGGCCGCTGAGCGCGGAAACCGCCTTCCGGATTGACTCGCCCATCCCGGCCCGCCTTATCTCGTGCATGAAAACGGTTTTCACTTTCCCTGTTCCTGCGATGAATTCGGCTTCCTCCCGCGAAAGCGAGCGGGTCCCGAACTGGACGACCCTGCTGTGCTCGGAAAACCGGCGGGCCACGCAGGCGTGGCTGAATTTCGTGCCCTGGAACTCGTCGCGCAGGTCCGCGTGCGCGTCCACGTGCAGTATTGACGTCGCTTCCCCCGCGCGCTTGGCGTGGGCGTGCGCGGCGCGCGCCGCGCCGATGGAGACGGAGTGGTCGCCGCCGAACACGAGCGGGAATTTCCCGGAGCCGAATATTTCCGCTGCGGCCTTCTCCACGCGCGCGCAGTTGTCTTCCGGCGATTTCATGGAGGGCTCGAGCTCCGGGAGCGTGAAGATTCCCGCGTCCGCGGGCGTCGTGCCGAGCTCTTCGTCGTAAAGCTCCATGTTGCGCGACGCCATTATTATGGCGTTCGGGCCGTTGCGCGCGCCTGGGGCGTAGGAGGTCGTGGAGTCGTACGGGACGGGCAGCACCACGGCCTTCGAGGTCCCGAAATCGTTTTCCTCGTCTCCGCAAAAGTTGTATGGAGGGAGGCTGTGCAAAAGCTTCATGTAAAAACCACCTTCGCTGGGCTCAATGCCTTTCGTTTCCGGGATTTAAATCGGCCGCCCCCGCCCGCGCCCGGAACGCGGCCTCCTCGAGCGGAATTTTTTTCCTGCGCGCGATTTTTTCTATGTCCGCGAATTCCGGCTTGCATTTGCCGCCCCCGCGCTTCATCCTCACGGTCCCGAGCCGGGTTTTGGCTGCGAACGTTTCCCGGCGCAGCATCCGCTTTTCGACCGGGCTTATCCTCACGCCCCAGGTGGTTGTGAGGGAGAAAATGGCTTCAAGCAGCTTTTCCTTTCCCTCTTCCCCGCAGAGCGCGCGCAGGATGAACCCGGGCCTCCCCTTCTTCATCGCCGCCGGGACGAGGCAGGCGTCGTCTGCCCCAGCCTTCATGAGCTCGCTTGCCGCGAAGGCGAGGGATTCGCCCGTCATGTCGTCAATGTTCGCCTCGAGGAGGATTGCCGAGCCCTTGAGCTGCCCTTCCCCTGGCCCGGGCTCGCCGGGCGCCGAGAGGATTGCGCGCAACAGGTTTTGCGATTGCTTTGGGTTTTCCCTTCCGGTCCCGCAGCCGACCGAGGAAATCTTGGCTTCGCGCCAAGCGCTTGCCTGCGGGAGGCGGGAGAGGGCGGAAAAAAGCGAGGACGCGGTCGGGGTGCAGAGCTCGCGGCTTTCGCTTGAGAAGACGACCGGGATGCCCGCCCTCTTCAGGACGTGCAGTGTCGCCTGCCCGGCGCCGCTCCCGACGCCTGCGGGAAGCAGCCTGAATTCCGCGTTCTTGAACGCGTTGATTTTTTCGAGCATCGCGGCGGCACAGAAGATGTCAATCGCCGTGTCCGCGCTGGAAAGCTCGTGGAAATGCGCGCCTTTCGGGCCGTGCGCGCTCTTTTCGCCTTCAACGAGGGCGCTTAGCGCGTTTGCGCAGAACGCGCGCGCCTCCTTTGAGAGCCCGGCCCGTTTCGCCGATGACGCGAGCTTCCTTTCGAGCGCTTTCGGCTGGAATTCCTCGTCCGGGCCCTTCACGGACATGAGGAGGCAGGTCGCGTGGCCGCGCGCGACTTTCTTGAACGAGACGGTTTGCCTGAACCCGGCTTTCGCCATTCTTTCCTTCAGGTAGGCCGCGGCCTCCCTTTCTCCTGCGAGGGAGACGAGCGCGGAAACGAGCATGTCCCCGGCCGCGCCGCGCGACGGGTCTATCACGAGCAGGTTTTTCTTCATGCAATAAAAAGTGTCGCACGCATTATTTAAGCGTGGCGAAAAACGGGCTTGCGTTGAAGCTTCGCGCGCTTGAGCGGGTCATGCGGGAATGCTCGCCCGCCGCGGTCGCGTTTTCCGGAGGGGTTGACAGCTCGCTCGTGGCCGCCGCGGCGGCGGGGGCGGGAAAGGGCGCGGTCGCGTTCACGGTTGACGCGGGGTCGCTGCCGCAAGGCGAGCTTTTGGGCGCGCGAAGAGTCGCGAGAAAGGTCGGCATCCGGCACGTCGTCCTGAAGGCCGCGCGGCTTCCCGCGGGATACTACGAAAACCTGGGCGACAGGTGCTATCACTGCAAAAAAACCGTTTTCTCCATGGTTTCGCGCGAGGCGGAAAAACGCGGGCTTGCCTGCGTCGTTGACGGGTCGAATGCGGACGACCTGGCCGACCACGCGTGGGGGATGAAGGCGGGAAGGGAGCTTGGCGTGCGCTTCCCGCTCGTAGAGGCGGGAATCGGGAAGAGGGAGGCGCGAAGGCTCGCGAAAATGCTCGGGGTCCCGGCCTGGGACAAGCCCGCCTCCGCGTGCCTCGCCTCAAGGATTGCGGTTGGCGAGAGGATTACCGGAAAGCGGCTCGCGCGGGTTGACGCCGCCGAAAGGTTTTTGCGGGGGCGCTTCGGCTTGAGGGTCGTGCGCGTGAGGTCGCACGGGGACCTGGCGCGCGTGCAGGCCGGCAAAGGGGAATTGGGGAGGATTCTCGGGAAAGGGCGGCTTTCCATCGCCGCAAAAAAGCTTAAAGCGCTGGGGTTCAAACATGTGTGCGTTGACGCGGAAGGGTATGTGCGTGGAAGGTAGCTTCTCTTTCAGGAAGGTGGGGGATTTCGCGCGGCTTGACGAGGCGAGGGCCGCGAGGACCGGCGTCCCGGAGATAATCCTTGCGGAGGGCAAGACGCCCGCACAGGTCGCGCGCATTGCCGAGGCCGCGCGCGGGACCGTGATTGTCAGCAGGTTTTCTCCCGCCCACTTGAGGGAGGTCAGGAAGGCGTTCCCGAAAGCGGAGGCGAGGATGGACGCGAGGATTATCGTCGTGCGCAAGGGAAAGCGGCCCTTTCTGCGGGACGGCTGCGCCATAGGCGTGCTGACCGCCGGCACGAGCGACATCCCGGTTGCCGAGGAGGCGGCCGTGGTCGCGGAAGAGATGGGGTGCAAGGTCCTCCGCGCGTTTGACGTCGGCGTCGCGGGAATCCACCGGCTTTTCCCCGCGCTTCGCGGGATGAGGGGCGCGGGGGCGCGCGCCCTCGTGGTCGCGGCCGGAAGGGAGGGGACGCTTCCGGCGATTGTCGCCGGGCTCGTTGACGTGCCCGTAATCGGCCTCCCGACTTCTACCGGGTACGGCTTCGGGGGGAAAGGGGAGGCGGCGCTCAAGTCGATGCTCCAGAGCTGCTCCTTTTTAACGGTCGTGAACATAGACAACGGCGTGGCGGCCGGGGCGTGCGCCGCGCTGATTGCGAAAGGGGTGGAAAGGTGAACTTCAGGGCTTTTGCGCGGCTTACGCGAATCGAGCATGCGCTCATGCTGTGCGTTGCCGTGCTCGCCGGGCAGGTGATGAGCTTGCATGGCTTTCCCGACCCGGCTTTCGCGCTCCTGAGTTTCATCCCACCGTTCATGATTGAGGTTGCGGCCTTCTCCATCAACGATTATTTTGACGTTGAGGTGGACAGGAGGAACCGGAGGCTTGACCGCCCCCTTGTTTCTGGCGAGATTGCGAGGAAAGCCGCGCTCTACCTGTCCATGGGGGCGGCGGCAGTGGGAGCGGGCGCGGCGTGGTTCGTCAACCCGGCGTGCTTCGCAATCGCGCTCGCGTTCGCTGCCGCCTCCTTCCTTTACAGCTTCAGGCTGAAGGACATGGGCCTGGTCGGAAACTCGTACGTTGCCGGGACGATGGCTGTCCCGTTCGTTTACGGGAACCTTTCTGTCGGCCCCGCGCTCCTTGAATCGGTCGCGCTGCTCGCCATCATCGCGTTCCTTGCCGGGCTCGCGCGCGAGGTCATGGGCGCGGTGAGGGACGTGGAAGGGGACCGGGAGCGCGCCGGCGCGAAAACGTTTCCCATGCTCGTGGGAAGCGGGCCTGCGCTCGTTTTCGCGGCAATCCTTTACTTTGTGGCGATTGCGTTGAGCATCGTCCCGTTCCTCGCGATTCCGGGCTACGCCGGCAACCCCGCCTACCTCCTGCTCGTGGGCGCGTGCGACGCGATTCTCGCATGGGTTGCGGTGGGGATGCTTTCCGGCTCCCGCGAATTCCTGAAACGCGCGAGATACCTCTCGCTTTTCGCGATGGCGCTTGGAACCCTCGCGTTTTTGGCCGGAGTTTTCAGGTTTGCGTGAAGGCTTGGGGGATGGTTTGGTGGAAGGCACGGTAACGCGGACGGCGCTTCCGCTGAAATTGCATGGGCGGGGGAAGGTGAGGGACACTTACGAGCTTGGGGACTCCCTCCTCATGGTTGCGACGGACCGGCTTTCCGCGTTCGACGTGGTGTTCGGGGAGGGGATTCCGCTCAAGGGCGTGGTCTTGACGCAGATGTCCGCGTTCTGGTTCAAGGAAACCGGGAAAATCGTGAGGAACCACATGATTTCTGCGGAGTTTTCCGATTTCGCCTCCGGGCTTGAGGGCTTCCGGGACGTGCTGGACGGGCGCAGCATGCTCGTCGAGAAGAGCGTGCCGCTGAAGGTGGAGTGCGTCGTGCGCGGCTACATCTCCGGGAGCGCGTGGAAGTCCTACAAGGCGACGGGCGAGGCGTGCGGAATCAGGCTGCCTTCCGGCCTTGAGGAAAGCGGGATGCTTCCCGAGCCGATTTTCACCCCGACCACGAAGGCGGAGGAGGGCCATGACGAGGACATCGGCTTCAGGGAGGTTGCGCGGCTTCTCGGCAAGGATGACGCCGAGTTCGTGCGCGAGAAATCCATCCAGGTTTACGAGTTCGCGAGGAAGCAGGCCGAGAAAAAAGGGATAATAATCGCTGACACGAAAATGGAGTTCGGCAGGGTTGGCGGCGAGGTGATTTTGATTGACGAGCTCCTCACGCCCGACTCGTCGCGATTCTGGCCCAAGGCCGGATACGCGCCCGGAAAGCCGCAGGATTCGTTTGACAAGCAGGCCGTGCGCGACTACGTCGAAAAAACCGGGTGGGACAAGCGCCCTCCCCCTCCGCGCCTGCCGCCGGAAATAATCGGGAGCACGTCCAGGCGCTACGTAGAGGCGTACGAGATGGTTACGGAAAAAAAGCTTGCCGTAAGGTGATGTTGTGGCCGAGGTTGCGATAATAGTGGGAAGCGAGTCCGACATGAAGCACGCGGAAAATGCGGCCGAGGTGCTCAAGAGGATTGGGATAGGGCATTCGGTTGACGTCGCGAGCGCGCACCGGGACCCGGAAAGGCTCGAGCGCCTCGTCGCGAACTCGGAGGCCAAGGTCTTCATCGCGGTCGCGGGCCTGTCGGCGGCCCTTCCCGGCGCGATCGCGGCGAGGACGGCGAGGCCGGTCATCGGCGTGCCGGTGGATGTGAAGCTTGAGGGGCTTGACGCGTTCCTCTCGATGGCGCAGATGCCGGCGGGCGTTCCCGTCGCGGTCGTCGGGGTCGGGAACGCGAAGAACGCGGCGATTCTTGCAGCGGAAATCCTTTCGCTCGCGGACGGCGCGTACGCGAGGAAGCTTGCCGAATACAGGAACTCGCTCAGGAAAAGCTAGGGGACGAGGACCGAGCGGATTACGAGCCTTGCTATCCCCGACTTCCTGCCGGAGAGCTTCGCTTGCCCGCCGCCCTTGGTGATGACGATGACCTCGTTCGTGTCGACCGCGAAGCCCGCGCCTTCGCGCGACACGTCGTTTGCGACGACCGCGTCCGCCCTGCAGGAAGCCATTTTTTCCTTCGCCTTCCGGATTAGCTCGGCGTCGCCCACCCCGCTTTCCGCCTTGAACAGGACGAGCTTTGCGCGCGGGTTCCAGCCCTTGACCTTGTCCGAAATCTTGGGCGCAGGGGACAAGCCGAGCCCGAATCCGGCAAGGGAAGGGGTTTTCCCGGCGGATTTCTTCGCGGTGAAGTCGCCGACCGACGCCGCAAGGATTACCGCGTCCGATTTTTTCGCGCGCGCCCTGACTTCGGAAAGCATCCGCTGCGCGCTTTCCGCCTTCACGACGCTTATCTGGCCGGGCACGCGGACCTCGAGGTGGCCCGCGACGAGCGTCACGTCCGCGCCTTGCGCGTACGCTTCAGCGGCGAGAGCGGCGCCCATCCTCCCGGTCCCAGGGTTTGAGATGAAGCGCACGTCGTCAAAGAATTCGCGCGTGGCGCCGGCGGTGACGAGGACGCGCTTTCCCTTCAGGGGAAGGCGCGAGAGGGCGCGCGCGCATTCGAGCGCGACGTCGCGGACGTCCGGAAACTTGGCCTTGCCTTCGCAAAGCTCGGGCTGCATGACGGTAACGCCCCTCTCCCGGAGTTTCCCCACGTTTTCGGAAACGAACGGGTTTTGGTAGATGCTCGCGTGCATTGCGGGAACGAGTATGACCGGGGTGCTGGAGCCTAGCGCCGTGCTCGCGAACGTCGTCACGGTGGTGTCGTCAATCCCGTTCGCGATTTTTCCGAGGGTGTTCGCGGTGCACGGCGCGACCACGAGAAGGTCCGCCTTGCCGCCGGCCTCCCCGCAGAGATTGACGTGCTCGCAATCGCCGGAAAGCGCGGTGACGACCGGGTTTCCGGTGGCCCAGTGGAGGAGTTCCGCGCCGACGAGGCGTTGCGCGGACCCGCTCATCACGCAATGGACCTCCGCGCCGTTGCGCATGAGCTCGCGCGCGAGGTCGGCCGAGCGCGCCGCGGCGACGCTTCCCGTGACGCAAAGGCAGATTTTTTTGCCTGAAAGCGCTCTCCCGCTTGAGCCGGTTATGGATTTGGACGAGTGCATGCTAGCCGCCCCTTTTCCCCGCGGCCGCCTTGCGGCCCGCCTGGCCGCGGCTTCCGCCGCCCGCCTCCTTGAGCCGCCTCTCCATCGCCCTGAAGACGACGACGTTGACCGCCTGCGTGACCACGAGCATCGCGGCGAGCAGGAAAATCAGGGCCGTGTCCGTGCCCGTTGGGCCAGCGGCTTGCCTTGCGGGCGCGGCCGTCGCCTGCGGCGTGGCTTGCGCCGCCGGCGCCGTGCCCGGGTTTGCGAGGTACTCCTTGGCCAGGGTCGCGTCCTCGCCGAAACGTTTTGCGATGCAGCCGATAGTGACGGTGTTGCGGGAGCCCGGATTGCCGTCAGCGATGCTGTAGAAGCTCGAGTGGGCGAAGAAAAGCGCGGACCAGAGCGTGCTTCCCTTCGTTGACGCGAGCCCGCTTCCAAGCTCGCCCGCCTGCGCGGCACTCAGGTTGGACGCATTTTCCGCGTCCGCGAAAGCGAGAACGTAGTCCGCGTCAAGGAGCGCCGCAAGATAGTATCCGGATTCAAGCGCGGTTTTCGCGCCGAGCGCGTGCCATTCCGCGTCGCTTCCCGAAACGAGGCCGGAGTCGAGCATCCCGCGCGCGCCCGAGACCCGGCTTCCGGCGAACGCTTCGAGCACGGACTCGTTCACCCGCCCGCCCCCGAGCGGGGAGGCGGCGGCGTAAAGGCCTTGCGCGATTTCGCACCAGCCCTGCGCGTAAAGCGCGTCCTCGTAAAGGCCGAGCAGCCCCTCCTGCGACGAGGACTCGTTTTCCTCCCTTGAGCGGACCTCGGAAAGCTTCAGCCTCGCCCAGGTCGCGCGCATGTCGCCTCCGGCGACGAACTCCACGCTTGAATCCGTGGGCGCGGGCCGCGAAAGGCCGCCCGTGCACGCGTCCACGCGGGAAAGGAGCAGGTCGAGCCCGTCTTTCGTGACCGCCGCATTCGCGAGGAGCTTGGCGTCTATGTACGCGAGGAAGGCGTTGTTCGCGCCGGTGTAGTAATAGCCCTTGTCGAACATCTCGTGGCTGTCCGCCGCGCTTTTCTGCAGGTACGGGATGAGCGCCGAATTGTCCCCGGCCCCGGACTGGGCGGCCGCGATTGCCTCGTCCATGTCGGAAATCATGCCTTGCGAGAACTGCCTGAACGAGTCAATCCCGCATGCCGCGCACTCGTAGGAGTACGCGGGAAGCCCGGAGATGGGTCCGCCGGCCCGTTGCGGCGGAAGCTCGGGGCTTGAGCCGGGCGGCGAGAAAGCGAGGGCTTCCGCCTCGCGTATGGATGAAATCTCGTAAACCGAGATTCCGAGCCGCTTGCGCTCGGAGGCAACCAGGATCTTGTCGAAAATGCTTGAGCTCGCGGGCACCGCGACCACGGTTATCCCTTCCTTTGCCGCCGCCTCGATCTTGCTCGGGACCCCTCCGACGCCGCCGACCGAGCCGTCGCCGCTGACCGTTCCGGTGATGGTGAAGTCGCCGCGAATCTGTTTTCCCGTGAGCGCGGAGATGGTGAGGAGCGCCATCGCCGCTCCGGCGCTAGGGCCGTCAACGGTTCTCGCCTTGTCCGCGTCAAGCGAGACGAGGATGTCGTAAGATGAGGCGTTCATTCCCGCCGCGGACATGCCTGCCGCGACCGCGGTGCGCGCGGATGACTGCGTGTCCGAGCCAATTAGCGGCGAAGTCGCGACGAAGACGAGGCCTGTCCCGTTCCTCGCCTCGAGGTTCATGCGGATCATCTGCCCGTTTTGCCCCGCCTGCCCCCCGCCTTCCAGGGCGACGGCCGGGACGAGCATGGTGACTGTCGCGGCCAGCGAAACGGCGCCGAACAGGACTAGGAAGAACGCGATGCGCCCAAGCCTAGCCGACCTTTCCATGCGAGACCCCTGAAACCTTTCCGCGCGATGGCGGGGGTATGCGGCTGCCGGGATATTCAGCCGGGCTGAATGCGCGTTTGCGCAAGCAAACCGGCGTTTGAACCCGGGTTACGGGCTTGGGAAGCCCAGGTCCTACCAGGCTAGACTACAGCCGCACCGGAACCCCGGCCGCTCTCCTGCGCTCGAAAAGGGATTCAACGGATGTACGTGAGCTCCTTGCCTGCGAGCGCGCCTTCCTGCACCTGCTTCTGCTTGGCGGCCTCCTGCTCGATGCGCTTCATGAACTTCTCGCTTTCCTTGGCGCGCATCTCGAGCTTCTTCGTGTCAATCTTGAACTCGAGAATCTTCGAAAGCACTTCGAGGACCGACTGCGCGGACTTCGCGTCAACGTATCCCCCGTGGGTTTCGCCCATGAGGCACGCGCCGCTCATTCCCCGCAGCTTTCCGATTCCGAGGAGCAGGCCGGCCGCGCCGATTATCGAGCCCTTCGCCTCGCCGAACTGGATGCCGTACCGCTTCAGCTCCTCGGCGACCTTCATGTGGGTCGCCGAGCCGTACACTTTCGGGTTCGCTACCGCACGGCCCACGCCGTATCCGCCCAGCGTGTAGATGCGCTTGCCGCCGAGGGATTCGAAGTAGTCCAGGATTTCGCCGCAGACCTGGAACTGCGACTCTGGCGTCACCGCCTGCACGTCGCCCACGAGGACGACGATGTCGTGCCTTTTCCCCCGGATGACGTAAAACTTGTTTTTGAGCATGCGCAGGATTCCTTTCTTGAGCATTAGGACCTGGTGCGGGAAGTGCGAGGAGTAGAGCTCGGCGACCTTTTCGGCCTTCAGCTCCTTTATCATGTGCTCCGCCGCGAGCTTGCCGACGAGCCCGATTCCCGGAAGCCCTTCCACTAGGACCGGGCTTTTGAGCCTGACTTTTTTTGACACGATGAGCGTTTCCTTCATTTCAACCACTCGGAATCCATCCTAACATTATGAGGCCGAAGCATTGCCTTCGGGGAACCTGTACCTCCTCCTGTAAGCCGCCCACTTGTCCTCGCTTGAATACTTGGGGGGCGCTGAAGTTCCGGCCGCGCCGCCGCATTTCGCGCACTTCTGGGAAAGCGTGTAGGCGCCGCATTCCCTGCACTTGAGGATTTTCCTCATTTCGGGTTCGCCCCCTCGCGCTCGAACTCGACCACGCCCGCGCTCTTGACGCGCCTGATTACCGCCGCGTTCGCCTCCTCGAGCGCCTTCTCGGCCGCCTTGTACTCGCCGGCCTTGACGCTCAGCCGGTAGCGGGGCGCGCCGATGTAGTGCGCGGTGACCTCGGCCTCGCCCTTGCCGACGGCGACGGCGTCCTTGAACGCCGCCTTTATCACGTCGATTGCGTCGGGCAGGTAGACCGTGACCATCGCGGTTTCCGTTATCACGACTTCGGGCCGGTGGATGTTCGCGACCGCGACCTCGGAGAGCGCCTTCTTCCAGTCGCCGGGAATGGCGAGGCCCTCGAAGGCGGCTTCGCCATTGAACGAGATTGCCTCAAGGGCGGAATAGAGGTCCGGGTACTTGGAGAGGAGCGCGCTTCCGACGCTCGCGTGCGCCTTCGCGATTTCGGTTTTCGTCTTTTTCGCGCAGAGCTCGAACAGCTTTGCCACGCGCTTCTCGCGCTTGTACGCCTCCATCTTCAGCTTCTTGTCCGCCTCCGTGACCCTGCGGAGGGAGAGGTCCACCTGGTCCTTTTCGGGCGTCACGCGGTGGACGCGCGCCACGATTTTCTGGCCTTCCTTCAGGAACTCGTGGATGTTCTTCACCCAGCGCGACGCGACCTCGCTCACGTGGATGAACGCCTCCCTGTTCCCGTACTCGTCAAGCGTGCAGAACGCGCCGTAAGGCATGATTTTCCTCACGGTCGCAATCGTCAGGCTGTCCAGCTCCGGAAGGCCCGCCTTCGCTGCGCCTCCCGCAGCGGGCTTCGCTTGCTGGCCTGTTTCCCTTGCCATTTCAGAGGACCTTTATTACCTTGCCCAGAATCTTCACGCGCCCGCCCCTTGGGTCGGCGAGCGGCTTCTGGCAGCGCAGGCACTTCACTTCCATCGCGGCGTTGCCGAAAATGTTTTGCTCGCTTCCGCACTCGCATTTCACGCGCAGGAACCTTGACACCGGACACACCCCTTCGGCTTGCCTCAAGCCGTGACCTCGAGCTTTTTCCTCGTCCTCGTGCCTATCGTGCGCTCGATTTTCTTGTTGCACACGGTGCAGTTGAGGACGACTTTCTGCCTCTTCCCCTGCTTCTTCACCGTCTTTTCGCCCGCAACCTTGCCGACGTAGCCGGTCAGCTTCCTCGCGTGCTTGAGCTGGCCCCACGCCATGGTGCGCGCGGTGCCCTTCGAGTAAAGCTTCGCCTTGTGCGGCGTCTGCTTCCGGCAGTACGGGCAGTACGTGTTTGAAGTTGAAGGGTATTTCATGATTAATCACCTGATAGCATTGCTGGTAAAAGCCCAAAAATCGGACCTACCGACGCTGACGCCTATTTTTCGCAGGACGCCCTTAAAAAGCATGCCTTTGCGCTCCGGGAGAGGGCGGAAGGCGGCTGCCGGTTCGCCCGCGCAACGGGGAGCGGGGGAAGGGAATCCGGGGGGTATAATAGGCCTTAAAGGCAAAACCGTTTCCGTGGCGAACTACGTCAAGGGCGCGAGAAGCGAGCGCGAGCTGATTCGGCTTTTCTCGGAGAAGGGCTACTCGGTGATTCGCGCGGCCGGAAGCGGGGTCGCGGGCGGCTGCCCGGACCTGCTCGCCTTCCGGAGGGGCGCGCAGTACGCCTTCGAGTGCAAGGCGTGGAACGCGGAAAGGGTCGCGATCGACAGGAGGCATTACCTCGCCTTGCGCGCGTGGGAGGAGAACACCGGAATCACCACGATGGTCGCGTGGAAGATTGACAGGATTGGCTGGCACTTCATCTACCTCTCCGAGCTCGAGGAGAACCCTGGAAGCCATTCGCTTTCAAGGAAAAGGGCGGTCGAGATGGGGAGGAAGATTGACAGCGTGCTCAGGTGAGCAAAACCTGGGAAGGGTTAATAATCGGCGTGGAGAAGGAAGGGGCGTGGCGCGTATGAGGGAGCTCGTGGTCGTGGAAGCGGACCGGGTCGGCCTTCTCGCCGACGTTTCGGAGGCGCTCGGGAAGAAGGGGGTCAACATCGAGAGCGTGAGCGCGGACGCCGTGGCAGGGAAGGCGGTGGTGCGCGTGCTCGTCAGCGACGCGAAGAAGGGGGAGAGGGCGCTCCGCGCCGCCGGCTTCAGGACGGTTTCCTCGGACACCGTCGTAGTCGAGCTTTCCGACAGGCCGGGCAGGCTTTCAACCGCCGCGCGCATCCTCTCGGACGCGGGCGTGAACCTGCTCAACGTTTATTATCTTGGGAAGGAGAAGGGGAAGGCGCTTGTCGCGTTCAAGGTTAAGCCCAAGGACAACCTGAAGGCGAGGAGGCTCTTGAAGGATTACTTCTGAGGTCTTTTCGGATGGCTGCTACGAAAACGAGGGCAGGCGGGGCTGAAGCGGTCGCGGAATTGAAGCGCGAGCTTGCGCCGGTTTTTCAAAACAGCTCGGGATTCATGATACTCGGGCACGGGACCGTCCGGGAAGCGGCGGAATCGGCTCTGAAGAGCGGGTTGCGCGCGAAAATCCCGAGCCTTGAGACCACCACGGTTTTTCTCGTTGACAAGGAAAAGCGGGAGAGCGGGACCACGGCGGGCTACGCGGAGCTCTTGAATTGGCCGCACAAGGGGCTGAAAGCCGTCGTCGTCATAAAGATACCGAAGGAAGCCACGAGCCGCGAGAGGCGGAAAAACAACAGGCGCTCCCTTGACGAGCACCTGTGGATCCATGGCCACGAGAAGGACACGGCGGATTCCGCCAACTGGGTTCTCCCGCCCAAATACATCGCGGGATACGTTGACGTGGAGAGGCTCAGGTTCGTGAAAAACCCCCTTTTCGAGCAGAACCCGGCGCTTCCGGGCCCGCTGCCTCCCCGGCCCGTTCCGGAGTGGGTCAAGGGATTGGATGGTAAGGGGCGAAAGCTGGCCGAAGGCTGAAGCCGGTTTGCCCCGTTTTCCGAAAAAGTGGTGCGCATGCGAAAATTCGAGGAGCATGAAACTTCGGGCGGCAACTCGCTCCAGCAATGGCACAAGGTGAAGAGCCCGCTGCGCACGACGTTCAACTTCATCCTGGTTTCGCTGTGCAAGGTCATGCCGTCGCTTTCGGCCAAGCGCTTCCTGCTGCGCCTCACCGGGATGAGGGTGGGCGGGGGCGCGGCGGTGGGCCTCGACGCGCAGTTCGACATATTCTTTCCCGAATTGATTGAGCTCGGGGAGGACTGCATCGTCGGCTATGGGGCGACGGTTCTCGCGCACGAGTTTTTGATTGATAGATACCGGACCGGAAGAGTCAGGATAGGGGAGAAGGCGGTCGTGGGCGCGAACGCCATCGTCTTGTGCGGAGTGGAAATCGGAGACGGCGCGGTGGTGGGCGCGGGAGCGGTCGTGACTGAAAGCGTTCCCGCGGGCGCGTTTGCGGCTGGCGTCCCGGCAAGGGTGCAGGGGTGAGGCGCTTGCCCGCGTGGAGCAAAGACTTGCGGGGGAAGGCGGTCCTCGCGCTCATCATCCTGGGGAGCCTCGGGGGAATGCTGTTTGGCTACCTGCTCACCTACTACGTGCAGCTTTCCGAGACGAGCCTCGCGTGGTGGGTGTTCGTCCCGGACTGCCCGCTTTACGTGGGATTGTTCGCGGTCCTCGCATATTTCTCGCTTTTCGGGATAAGGAGCGACCTGTTCGGGCTCCTCGTGTCGGTCGGGTGCATGAAGTACGCGGCCTGGACGATGTTCGTGCTCGCGTTTTACGGCCCGCAGTATTACGCGACTCCGGTGCTCGCGCTTGAAAGCACCCTCCTTTTCGTGATGCACGTTGGGATGATGCTCGAGGGGCTCACGCTCCCGTTCAGGAACGTTTCGCGCGCCGGGGCCGCGCTCGTGCTCGCGTGGTTCCTGCTTAACGACTTAGTGGATTATTTCGGGCCGAACCTGCACCCGTACCTTCCCGCCGGGGCGGGCGTTTTCCCTCCGATGGCTTTCGCGTTCGCGTCCACCCTGTTTTTCACGGGCGCCGCGCTCTACCTGTGGCGGGAGGGAATCCGGGTGCGCGTGCCCGGGCTTTCGTGAGCCGCGGCCCGGCCGCCGCCAGATTGTATTTAAAGTCAGCGCGGGCAAACGTTTCCGCGTGGCAGAAAAGGATTTTGCGCTTCTCAAGGTGCAGGAGGCCCTCCAGGGGGACGTGGGGAAGGGCATCGCCCGCATCAGCGACAAGACGATGGCGGCGCTCGGCGTGGAAACCGGCGACGTCGTCGAGCTCAAGGGGAACGGCGGCAAGCTCGCCGCGGCAATCGCGTGGCGCTCCCGCGCAGAGGACGAGGCGAGGGAGTGCGTGCGGCTCGACGGCACCCTGAGGCACAATTCCGGCTCGAGCATTGACGAGGAGGTGCGCGTCCGGAAGGCGGACGTGAAGCCGGCGCGCGAGGTGCGGCTCGCGCCGCTGCAGGACGTTTCCTTCAAGCCGGATTTCATCCCCTACCTGCAGGAGAGGATGCTGAACTGGCCCGTTGCCCAGGGCAACAGCGTGATAATAGACTTGATGGGGCGCGCGCTCGCGTTCGCGGTCACGCACACGGCGCCCAAGGGGGTCGTGCAGGTCGCGCCGGGGACGAAGCTTTCCGTTTCCGGGAAGCCGGTGAAGGAGGCGGCATCCGTCGGCGTCAGGTACGAGGACATCGGGGGCCTGAAGGAGGAGACGGACGCCATCCGGGAGATGGTTGAAATCCCTATCAAGCACCCGGAGGTGTTCAAGCGGCTCGGCATCTCGCCGCCCAAGGGCGTGCTCCTGAAGGGGCCGCCGGGCTGCGGCAAGACGCTGCTCGCGAAGGCGGTCGCAAGCGAAAGCGACGCGCACTTCGCCGTGCTGAACGGCCCGGAAATCGTTTCCAAGTTTTACGGTCAAAGCGAGGAGAACCTGCGCAAGGTTTTCGAGGAGGCGGAGGGGAACGCGCCCTCAATCGTTTTCATGGACGAGATTGACGCGATAGCCCCCAAGCGCGAGGAGGCGGGAGGCGAGGCGGAGAGGAGGATCGTGTCGCAGCTCCTCACCTTGATGGACGGGCTTGAGGCGCGCGGCGACGTGATAGTGCTTGCGGCGACGAACCGGGCGGATTCGCTTGACCCGGCGCTCAGGAGGCCGGGAAGGTTCGACCGCGAAATCGAGATTGGCGTGCCGGACCGGAACGCGCGCAGGGAGATTTTCCAGATTCACACGCGGGGGATGCCGCTTGCGAAAAGCGTCCGGCTCTCGGAATTCGTTGACGTGACGCACGGCTTCACCGGGGCGGACGTCGCCGCGCTTTGCAGGGAGGCGGCGATGAGGTCGCTGCGGCGCGCGCTTCCGGACGTGAGGCGGATTGGCGAGGGCGTGATTTCCAGGGACGTGCTTGAGAGGCTCGCAATCGAGCGCGCCGACTTCGTGGATGCGCTCAGGAAGGTGGAGCCGAGCGCGATGCGCGAGGTGAACGTGGAGGTGCCGAGGACGCATTGGGACGACGTCGGCGGCCTCGAGGACGTGAAGGAGGCGCTCAGGGAGGCCGTTGAGTGGCCGATGAAATACGCGGAGACGTTTGAGAGGATTGGCGCGTCTCCCCCGAAAGGGATACTGATTGCCGGGCCTCCGGGAACCGGGAAGACGCTTCTCGCGCGCGCGGTCGCGACCGAGTCCAACGCGAACTTCATTCCGGTGAAGGGCCCGGAATTCCTGTCCAAATGGGTGGGGGAAAGCGAGCGCGCGGTGCGCGAGGTGTTCAGGAAGGCGCGCCAGGTCTCCCCGTGCATACTGTTCTTCGACGAGCTGGATTCGCTTGCCCCGAGGAGGGGAAGCGACCGCTCCTCCGGCGTCGCGTCGAGAATCGTGGACCAGCTTCTCGTCGAGCTTGACGGCCTCGAGGAGCTGAACCGCGTGGTCGTGGTCGCGGCGACGAACCGCCTAGACCTCGTTGACCCCGGGCTCCTCAGGCCCGGAAGGTTTGACCGGATTGTTTTCACGAGGCTTCCGGACAGGAAGGCGAGGAAAGAAATCTTCTGGGCGCGCACGAAGCGGATGCCGCTTGCAAAAGACGTTTCGCTTGACGCGCTTGCCGAGGCGACGGAAGGGTTTTCCGGCGCCGACATTTCCGCCGCCTGCAAGGACGCCGGGCTTTCCGCAATCAGGGAGGACAAGAGCGCGCGCGAGGTCGCGATGAGGCATTTCTCGCTTGCGCTTTCAAGAATCAGGCCGAGCGTGAAAGGCGGGGAAGCCGCGGAATGGAGGAGGCGCGCGGGCGCCGCCGATAAAGGGTTATAAACGCGGAAAGCCAAACTGTTGGTGTGGGTGATGCGATGAGGGCGCGCGGGCTTGGCCAGATTTCGCTTGAGTTCCTGATGACTTACGGCTGGGCCATAACCATCATGCTTGCCGTGGTCGCAATCCTCTTTTACCTGGGCGCCTTCAGCCCGCCAGCCCCCACTTTTTGCGAGATGCAGGCCGGGTTCGCGTGCAGGGGCTTCAAGATAACCGCGGCCGGGGGCGTGGCGACCATGACGCTCAACCTCATCCAGACGACGGGCCACCCTATATCGCTTAACAGGATCCTGTGCACCGCTAACGATGCGGACTACAACGATTCCTCCCATTACTCCAATTACACGGACCTGCGCGTCTACAGCGGCAACGTGGAACCGCTGAGCTTCCCGTGCTACAATTCGGCGTCAAGCCCGGTCTCGGTCCCGGGCACCGGGGACTACTTCCACGGAACGGTCTACATGCATTACACGGACGAGGAGACGAACCTAGAGCACATGATGGTGGGACAGGTCGGCTACAAGGTCGAGTGAGCTGGTGCGCTTGCATTCCTTCGATTTTTTGGCCCTTGCGAGAAGGGTTGCGGAAAAGGCGGTCAAGGCCGCGGCCCTTCCGGGCGGGAGGCGGAAGCTTTCGCGGAACCCGCTCGGGCAGACGACCATCCTCGCCGACAAGCGGATTGAGGACGCGGCCGTTTCCGAGCTGCGCGCGTCCGGAATCCCGTGCGTGCTCGTCACCGAGGAGGCGGGCCTCGTCGGGATTTCGCGGAAGCCGGAATGGAAGTTCGTGCTTGACCCGCTTGACGGCTCCGAGAACTACAAGCGCGGCATGCCCCCGTACGCGCTCGGGCTCTGCTACGCGCCAATCCGGGGGAGGATGGGGGACGTGCGCGAGGCGTACGTGGCCGAGCTCACTGGCGGCGACGAGTTTTACGCGCGCAAGGGCAAAGGCGTCTTCCGGAACCGCGTGCGCGCGCACGCGTCCAAGGTGAAGTCGCTCGCGGACGCAATCGTCTCGCTCGACTTCAACGACGAAGAGGAGGGGAACCGGTTGTCCGCGGCGAAGAAGGCGGCGCTTTTGGAATGCTCGGATTACAGGCGCTTCGGGCCGGATTTGGTTGACATGTGCTATGCTGCCTGCGGCTCGCTTGACGGCTTCGCGGACGCAAGGAGGACGCTTTCCCTCGTGCACGCGAGCGGAATCGCAATCCTCTCGGAAACGTGCGTCGTTTCCGACGAGAAGGGGAAGCCGATTCGCTCCAAGCTCGAAGTCGGGGAATGCACCGCGGTCGTGGCCGCGGGAACAAGGGAGTTGCACGCGGAGCTCCTCTCCGCGCTCAAGAGATAGGCATGGGTGGTTTTCATGGTCGTCAAGTCTTCGCTTCCCGGCCCGGCGGAACAAATCGGCGTGAAGCTCGGGATACTTTTCTCCCACCTCCCGGTCTCGCCCAACCAGTGGACCGTGATATCCATAATTCCCGCGATACTCGGGTTCGTTGCGCTCGCGTTCTACCACGACATGACTCTCGGCCTCCTGCTTTTCGTCCTGTCCGCGCTGCTTGACGCGGTTGACGGCGGCGTCGCGCGCGTCACCGGAAGCGTGTCCAACCTTGGCGCGTACCTTGACGGCATGGCCGACCGCCTCGTGGAAGGCTTCCTGTTCTTCGGCCTGATGTTTTTCGGGCTTCCGGACACCATACTGCTCGGCCTCGCGATTCCCATGTGGGCGTGGATTGCGCTCCTGCTTTTCGTCGGAACCGGGCTCGTGAGCTTCTCGCGCGCGTACGCGGACCACAGGAAAGTGGTTACAGACGCGAAGAAGCTGAAGGCGATGGGCGGCATCCTAGAGCGCGCCGAGCGCCTCGTCCTCGTTTTCGCGGGCATGGCCCTGTTCCGCTTCAGCCCGGCTTACCTTAACGGCGCGATAATACTCGCCGGCGCGCTTTCACTCGTGACCCTCGCGCAGAGGGTCTGGTTCGTGGTGCGGAATGCCGAATGAACGCCGCTTAAGCAGGTTTGACCTGCACGCGCACACGCGGGCGTCGCCCGACTCCTGGATTGAGCCGCGCGAACTCGCAAGGATAGCGAAGGGGAAGGGCCTCGCCGGCGTCGCGGTCACGGACCACTCGAGCGTTTCCGGGTGGGAAGAGGCCGTCGCTGGGGCGGAAGGGCTCGGCGTGCTCGTGATTCGCGGCGAGGAGGTCGGCGTCAAGCCCGCGGGAAGGACCGTCGGGGAGATACTCGGCCTGTTCATGAACGAAAGGGTTGACGGCAACGGGAAAAGCGCCTCCGAAATAATCGACGACCTGAAGAGGCAGGACGCGGTCGTCGTGCTGCCCCACCCGTTCGACCCGTGGCGGAAGGTCCTGCCCGAAGGCGAGCTCCGCGAAATCGCGGTGAAGGCGGACGCGGTCGAGGTCTTCAACGCGCGCGCGCTGATGCCGTCGTACAACGAGAAGGCGAAGGAGTTCGCGCGCGAGCTCGGGCTTTCCGAAACCGGCGGAAGCGACGCCCACGCGGCCCGGGAGGTCGGGGCGGCTTACACGTCCGCCGACGCCTGCGACGAGGAGGGGCTCAGGAAGGCGCTGAAGAGCGGGGAAACGCGGGCGGGCGGCCGCCTGCACAACTTCCTGTTCGCGCGCGGCGCCGCAATGCTCGCGAAGGCGAGAAGCAGGGTTTTCGGGAAAAGGAAATGAGCCGAAGCGCGCTATGCCGCCCTCCTCACCAAAAGCCTTCCCTTCGGGGTCGCCCTGTAGAAAACGTATTTTTTCCCTTCGCGCTCGATTTTTTCCACGAGCTTCGCGTCAATCAGCCGGTCAAGGTGCTCGACTACGGTCGCCTTGCTCTTTCCGACTCTCGCGCTCAGGTCCGTGGGCGTGAGGTCGCGCTGCACGAGCTCGCGCATCAAGTCCATCCGCGTGGAAGACGAGAGCGCGCGGTGCATGTCCGTGTCGTCCTCGAGGTCGAAGGCGGAGCCCGGCCTGCGCGCCATCACCGTGAACACCACGAAGGCGGCGAGGACCGCGCCGAGAAGCGCGAGCGGAACCGCGCCGGAAAGGAAGCCGGCAATGCCAGCGTCCTGCGCCGGCGTGCCGCCAGGGGCCGGCGCCGCCGGCCCCGCTGCAAGCGTCCCTTCCCCGGAAGGCGCGTCCTTGTCCTGGGAGGCCGACTCCTGCGCGCCCCCGGCCAAATCGTTCGGGGCGTTCGCGTACGCCGCGGCCGAAGCGCACCTGGGCTTGGGCAGCTCCGCGCATGCCTGCGTCTTGTCGCTTGACGCGTCCAGAAGGTAGCCGGCGAACCCGTTGTTGTACGCGACTGCGCCATAATAGCTGCAGTCGTCCGGGTTCGCGTTGGTCGCCTGCGCCGACGCAAGGAAGGACTCGTACTCGTGCGGCGTCATCCTGTTTGCCGAGTAGCCGATGGAAACGAAGCCGGCAACCGCCGACTTCTCGGAGTCTGTCAGGTTTAGGCCTGTCCAGGCCGAGCCGTAACGCGCCGCCATCCGGCTGTCCAGCTCCTGAATCGTCAACGCTGCGCCTCCGAACCATTCCGTTGCTGCCGAAAAGTTTTTTTCGCCTACCGTTATTACCGGCGCGGTCACGCAGGCGAACGCCGCTCCAGCCAAGAGCAGCGCGGCAAGCATCACGTGGGAACGGTTCATGGTTTGGTTTATGTGCAGAACGGCCAAATAAGACTTTTCCTGTTTTGTTCGGCGCAAGCCGAACCAAGCCGGCCTTTCGGCGCGGGGCGCCGCGCGGCGCGGCTTTGCGCGCGCTTTTTTAACCGCCGGCTCGAAAACCTGCCGTGGAAGCGGGAATCGTTGACGCCTCGAAGCTCGAGCCCAGGGAATACCAGTCAAGGATAGCTGAGAGCGTGATTGCGGACGGCAACTCGCTCGTCATACTGCCCACGGGCCTCGGGAAGACCATCGTCGCGCTTCTCGTGATTGCGGACAAGCTATCTAAGGGGAGGAAGGCGCTTTTTCTCGCGCCCACGCGGCCGCTTTCCGAGCAGCACCACAAGAGCATGAGGTCGCTCCTCAAAATCCCGCCCGAGCGGGTGGTGCTGCTGACGGGGAGCACGCCAGCCGCGAAGAGGCCGGCGCTCTGGAAGGACGCGCTGGTAGTGTGCGCGACGCCGCAGACGATAGAGAACGACCTGCAGGCCGGAAGGATTTCGCTCGACGGCTTCGGGCTTTGCGTGGTGGACGAATGCCACCGCTCCGTGAAAAAATACGCTTACACGTCCGTCACCGGCGAATGCCTTGGCAAGGGGGTCCAGCTCCTCGGGCTCACCGCTTCCCCCGGAGGGAAAAGGGAGAGGATTGAGGAGGTGACGCAGGCGCTCGGCATCGAGAACATCCAGATTCGCACCGAAACCGACCCCGACGTGGCGCCGTACGTGAAAAAGGTCGCCGTGACCTGGGTTGAGGTGAAGCTTCCCCAGGAATTCAGCGACCTGAAGGGAAAGCTTGAAGTGGTCGTGAGCGAGCGGCTTTCCCCCCTGCACGGCATGCGCCTGGTTGGCACGACGAGCCCCCGCATACCGAGAAGGGCGATACTTGACGCAGGGAAGCGGCTGATGGCGTTGCCCGACTCGAACAAGCTGAAGTTCGTCATGCTCTCGCATTACGCGACCTCGATGAACCTCGCGCACGCGCTCGAGCTGCTTGAAACCCAGGGGCTTTCCGCCTTCCTCGCGTTCTTCAGGAAGCTTGAGGCGCGCGAGCCGAGAAGCAAGGCGGTGAAAAGGATTCTGGAGGACCGGAGAATCAGGGAGATTCTGCGCGAGGCAGGGGAGCTCGCGCCGAAAATCGAGCACCCGAAGCTCGCCAAGCTCGTCGAAATCCTGAAGTCGCGGCCCGACCAGAAAATAATCGTGTTCGTCCAGTTCCGCGACCAGATTACGCGCGTGGTCCAGGAGCTTGACAAGAACGGGATTCCGGCGCGCCAATTCGTCGGCAAGCGCGAGGGCGTGAAGCTCCGGGACCAGAAGCTTGCCATCGCCGAGTTCAGGGAAGGCAGGTTCAACGTTTTGGTCGCAAGCTCGATTGGCGAGGAGGGACTCGACGTCCCGAGCGTTGACACGGTGGTTTTCTACGAGCCGGTGCCGAGCGAAATCCGCCTCATCCAGCGCCGGGGAAGGGCGGGGCGCGCGAAAAGCGGGGAAGTCATCTTCCTTATAACCAAGGGCACGCGTGACGAGGCGTACAACTACGCGTCGCGCTCCAGGGAAGCGAAAATGAGGTCGATAGTGCGGGGAATGCAGGCCAGGAAGCCCGGGGAGCCGGCGAAGCCCGCCCCGCGGCCCGCGAAACCCGGGCAAAGAATGAAGCCCGGGCAGGCGAGGATGCCGGATTTCGTCTGACTGAAGTGATGGTTATGGACGACTGGGAAAGGAAGTGGCTCGCGTACAAACGCGTTCTCCGAGAATCCGACGTGGTAGTGCAGGTGGTGGACGCGCGCGACCCCAAGGGCACGCTTTCCCGCGAGCTCACGCGCTACAAGAGCAAGATGGTGGTCGCGGCAAACAAGGTTGACCTCGCCGGACCGGGCGCCCGCCGGCAAATCGCGGAACTTCTCCCCCGCCACCGCGTCGCCTTCACCTCGTGGAAGACGGGCGAAGGAATCCAGGCGCTGCTGCGCGCCATCCGGGACGCGGCGAAAACCGAGAAGCCGCGCGTCGCGTTCGTCGGCTACCCCAACGTGGGCAAGTCGTCGCTCATGAACCGGATTGCCGGGAAAAAAATCGTGCGCGTGTCCCCGCTGCCCGGCGAAACGCGGGGAGTGCAATGGGTGTCCCTTCCCTTCATGTTCCTCGTTGACACGCCCGGGGTCGTGCCCCGGACGGAGAAGAGCGGGAAAGGGCTTGCGCTGAAAGGCGCGGTCCGCGCCGACAGGATTCCGGACCCGGAGCCGATTGCCGAGGAAATCCTCGCGCGCTTCCTCAAGGCCAGGCCCGCGTCCGTGAAGGAGTGCTACGGGATTCCGGCAGGCCGGGAATCCGACCCGGCAAGGATGCTTGAAAAAATCGCTTTCAGGCGCGGGCGGCTCCTGAAGGGAGGAGAGCCCGACCTCTACGAGGCCGCTAAGACGGTGATTCGTGACTACCAGCGCGGGCGGCTTTGCCTCGCCCCAAAGAAAACGGGTTCAGGACGCCTTCCCTGAAAGGCCTGCCCCGCACCGCGCGCAAAAGTTCGCGGCCGCCGCGTTCAGCGCGCCGCACTTCCCGCACTTGAGGACGCTTTTCCCGAAAACGGATGCGAGTTCGTCCAGGTTCTCCACCCTGACCTCGACGTCGGAAAACGAGGCGTCGAGCACCATCCAGATGCCGGTGAAAAGGAAGATTAGCCCGGAGCCGAGCATCCCGAGGTCCATGAGCCCCCCGAACGAGCGGAACATGAACGAGATGCCGGAAAAAAGCGTGACGAAAAGCCCCACCACTATGAGCATGATGCCGACCACGACTTTTGTCGCGCCGGCCGAAGACCTCCTCATCATGCCAGCGCCACTCCTGAAAACAAGAATATCAGCAGCGTCCCGAGCGCGCCGAGCCCGAACAGCGCAATCGAAACGATGACGGGCGTGGTGAGCGGGATTTTCACGCCCACGAAACCCAGGACAATCAATGCGACGAGCCCCACAATCGAGTTCGCGAGAATCGCGCCGATGAACCTGAAGGCGTGCCGCACGACCGAGAAGAGGATGGCGAGGAACAAAATCGCGGCCACAATGAAGACTGCCGCCGCAATCGCGATGGTTAACGGGTCCATGAATAACCGTTTTGCCGCGCGCTATTTAAATACTTCGCCTGCCCGAAATTACGCCGGGCGGGAGGCCGCGGCTCACGCTTCGGGCTTGCCCCGAAGTGAGGAAGTTCTGCCCGCCACTGGAAACGCCGTTTCCGCGCTTAAGGCGCGGGAGGGGAACAGAAACGACACCCGGAAACGCTTCAAGGGATGACGCTTCGGCGGACTTGCGTTCCCCGGGATGAAACGCGCCCCTCCGGGCGGCAGGCGAAAGCCTGCGTGGCGCAAGGCCGGTTTCGGCCGCTTAGTAAAATGCCGCACAAACAAAAGGCAGGCTATGGCCTCCCACCCACACAACCCTTTTCCGATGCTCGGTCGCTCGCAGCCGGAAGGGCTCGCTACCCTCGCATATCGCAAAAGCGTTGACGGAAAAGGCGGCAACGCAACTGTATTAAAATCAAGCCTTCAGAAGTAATGCTCGCGCCATGGTAACTCAGCCTGGTTAGAGTGCCAGACTCATAAGCCCAGCTTTTTGAGTGATGAGCCGCTTCATGCGGCGATGATAAGAAGCGAGTGTCAAAAGTTGAGCGGGCGTGGGCCCGCTCGCTGCGGTGCACTCTGGAAGTCGAGGGTTCAAATCCCTCCCATGGCATAAGGCCGCTGATTTGAATAAATAGTGTGAATTGCGCGTATTCCGGCTTATGACCGTAACCCCCATCGGGATGCCTGGCGCGGGGAAGGGCAACGTCGGCAGGCAGTTGGCGCGCGCTCGGGTACGGGTTCGTGGATTGCGACGCGATTGTGGAGCGGAAGCTCGGGATGCCGATTTACTGGAAGAATTCTGAAATCCGGGTGCTGGTTGAGCGGAAGGCGAGGCCGTCGGAGACTGCCCGGCTCGTCAAGTCCAAACTCGAAAAGGGCGGCTACCTGGAAAGCGGGCCGGAAAAGGTCTGGTGCTAGCGCGGCCGGGGTGCGGGCGTGAAGCCAGCGGTTGGCTGGCAACGGCTTTTAAACTGGGGATTTTCATAAGGGTATGGATACTTATGTCTCCAAAATGCGCTTGGATGGCGGTTTTCGCGTTGGCTGCGCTCTTCGCTTTTGGGTGCATCGGGGGCAGCAATTCGAACCCGGGGCTGCCCACCGCCACGCCCTCTCCGGAAGCTTCCGTTACGCCCGCGCCGACTCCTATCCATATCGCGACTCCGACGCCAACTCCGCCTCCAGTCCAGGCCGCGACTCCGAGACCTTCCCCGTTCTGCGGCGACGAAGTCCTTGACCCAGGCGAGCAATGCGAGCGCGGCAAGGAGTGCCCCGAGGGCTTTTACTGCGAAATCGGTTGCAGGTGCACGCTGTTATTCATCCCCACTCCTGCGCCTAGGCCCACCGCGGCTCCCGCTCCGTTGTACACCCCGAGTCCGACGCCAACGCCAGGCAACGTGATTGCGAGTTGCGGCGCCGAGATTTATACGATGGGCGATTATGTGGTCGACCGGGACGTCTCCGCAATAGACTACTGCATCCGTTTCAGGGACGGCTCGGGGAGCTCGACGCTTGATTGCGGGGGGCACATGATTGGGACGTCGGCGGGGCTGAACGGCATCATCATTGACGCGCCGCGAGTCGCCGTGAGGAATTGCAGGGTAAGCGCGTTCAGGGTCGGGATTTCAATAAGCAGTGCGGGCTGGGGCTCGGTTGCCGAAAACAACACGTTCACCGGCACGTGGTTCTCGGGGCTCAACATTATCGGCGCGCAAAACGTAAAGGCCCTGAACAACAGCATGAACCGGACCGGGGAATACGGCGTGTACGTCGTTGGTGGCGAAGGGCATGAAATCAGTGGTAATAGTGTAACCGGAAGCAGGAACGGGATTTTCATTGTGAACTCTATCAACAACGCCGTTTACGGAAACAAACTGACGATGAACACCGGATACGGAATACACGTCACCGGCTCAGGCAGCGCTTTCGCGAATAACACGGTCTGCCTGAACGTGGAAGACTTTTACTGCGAGGGGCTGGAAACGGACTTGGGCGGAAACGTTTGCGGAGTGCTGGGACACCAGACCTGCTTTGAAACCCTCAACTGCACGCCGTGCTGAAATCCGGCCGCTTTTCCCCGTGGGAATAACGACGCGCAATTCGGGGCAGGCGCGCTTCCTTTGGGCGAGCTTCACCGGCGACCCTTCGGACGGGCACGCCCCCGCGCGTTTAAAAGCCGCTTTGCGGAAAAGCTATCGATGCGCGCGCCGGCCATAATCGTGAACTGGGTCTTCGGCAGGAAATCCAATGGGTACTTCGGGGGGTGAAATCGCTTGCGGCTTGCCATCGTCACTCCTTACCTCGTCGGGCGCGCTGGAGGCGAGCGGCATGCGCTCGACCTCGCGTACAACCTCGGAAAGCTCGGGAACGAGGTGGAGCTTTTCTGCTATGCCGCAAACAGGGAAACCTGCTTCGGCGACCTCATGGCACGCGTCAAGGTCCGCAGCATTGTCCCTGAACGCGGCAGGTCGGCGCACGCGGAAATCCATTCGCGCAAGGGCTTCTTCAACAAGTACTTCCGGTTCCTGCGCCCGTATTACGAACTGCTCATGATGAGGCGGCTCGGGAACGGCATTCCGGCAGGCTTCGACGCGATTCTCTGCACGAACCAGCCCAGCGAATGGGCGGGATGGTTCGCGAAGAGGAGAACGCACGCCCCCGTCGTCTGGAACTGCAACGAGCCGCCGTTCTACCACGATGCGCGCATACGCAAGGGGATTCTTTTCGCGGCTTTCGGGTGGCCCGTTTACAAGATTTGGGACGTGAAGGCGGCCCGCTCGCTTGACAAATTCATTTCGCTGAGCCGGCTTTACAAGAAATACGTGGACCGGACTTACGGCGTCGACTCGCTCGTGGTCCACATAGGCGCTGACCCGCCCGTAGCGAAGCCCGCGTGGGACATCCGCCGGAAGTACGGGCTAAAGGAAGGCGCTTTCATCGTTCTCTTCGTGGGGACGTTCGTTGGTTACAAGCGCCCGCAGGATGCGGTAGGAGCGGTTTCCCGCGTCCCGGGCACCGAGCTTTTCCTCGTCGGCGAGGGAAGCGAGGAGCAAGGCTTGCGCGCCCTGGCAAGGAAGCTTGGGGTAGATGAGCGCGTCCATTTCGTCAGCCGGCTTTCGGACTCCGAGCTCGAGTCCTTTTACGCCCAATGCGACGCGCTCGTATTCACTGCCGAGCAGTCGTGGGGTCTCGTGATTCCGGAGGCGATGCTTCGCGGAAAGCCCGTCATCACGTGCCTGGAAACCGGCGCAAGCGAGATAGTGGAAGACGGCAAAACCGGCTTCATCGTCCCGCCCCGAGACCCCGAAGCGATTGCAAGGAAGCTCGCCTTCCTGAAGTCAACCCCGGAAGCCGGCAAGAGGATTGGGAAAAGCGCGCGCGCGTGGGCGGAAAAGCACATGTCGCAGGAGGAATGCGCCAAAAGGGTGGAGCGCGTTCTCCGCTCGGCTTTGCGCAAGTGAACCTTTGGGGGCGGCGGACGATAACGCAGCGGCTAACCCGTCAACAAACTCGGCTTAGCGCCTGCGGCCGCCCTTTTTCGGCTGCTCTTTCGCTTTTTTGGGCTTGGCTTTCCTGGGCTTCCTTTTCTCCCGCTCTTCGTCGGCCTCGGTCTCGCCGCGGCCCGGGCCGTAGCGCTCTTCCTCGCTTTGCTCGAGCCAGTCCTTGAATTCGCGGTCAAGCCTGCCCTGGTCGTATTCCATCCCTTCGAGGACTTCGCGCGGGACTGGCTTGCCTTTCGGGGCTTCGGCCTTCCTTTCGGCTCCGGGCGCGCCTTGCGGCCGCATGGCGAGCATGTAGGCCGCCGCTCCGGCGACCAGGATTATTGCGGCGATGAATGCGTAGCCTATGTATCCCGAGATTTGCGAGAACAGGCCGGATGAAGGGGCTGGCGTTGAAGTCGGGCTGGGTATTGAGGAGGGAGTGGCAACCACTTCCGCTGGAGGGGACGGGGAGGGGCACGGGGGGATGGCGGCCGACGCGTTTCCCGCGGCGGCTATCGCGTTCCTTGAACGCGAGTCCGCGTCCCCGTACGCCCCGGAGGCGATGCTTGAAGCCGCGCCCGCAAGGTTCTCATCGGCGCGGGCGAGCTCCCCGGCTGCGGCGGAAACGTTCGCGCCGCAAATTTGGCCCCGGCTTACCGCGGCTTGCGCGCCCGTCATGTTTCCCGCCGCCCACCCGTAAAGCTGGAGCGCGTAATGGCAGCCGGGCATGGTTGCGTCGTGGAACTGGTTTGCCTCGGTTACCTGCTGCCCCGCGGTTTTCGAGTGGCTTATGGCGCTAGCCAGGTCGCAGCGCTTCACGTAATCGCTTGCGGTCGCGAGGCTGAATGACGCCTGGGAGACGAGCGCGGTTTCGCGCGAGGTGTTGCAGCACGCCGGGCCGCTGCACGGCGGGGCGGACTGGGCGGTCGCCTGCTGGATTTTTGCTTCGACCGAGGAGAGGATGCCGCCCATCTGCGTTTCGTAGTAAGTGGAATAGTGGAGGAGGGTCACGTTGAACTGCTTTTCCCGCCTGCCGAGGTTTTCGCCGAGGAATGTCCCGTAAAGCGTGAAGGAGAACGCGGTCGAGCCGTTGCCCGCGCCGCCGAGCCTGACCGGAATCGAGAAGGTGCAATGGGTCGCGGTCTCCGGCCCGATGACGCACGCCCTCCCGCCCTCGGCGATGGTGCGGGTCGGGTAGTCAAGGTAGGTGAAGTTGACGGACATGGACGAACGGTACGGGTTGCTTATGAATGCGCGGACCTCGTAAATGGCCGGGCCGTTGCCGTCCGGGTTGCAGTTCCAGCCCTGGAACGCCGCCTGCGGGATTGTCGCGTCAAGCTGCGGGATGGACGCCGCCTGCGCGGAAAGCGCGAGTGCGGCCAACGAGAAGAGCAGGAGCTTCGTGAAACGCGGAGAAAACATGGCATGCCTCCGGCTTACTACGCTCGACTCAACTATTTAAACCATGCCAAAGAAAACTTTTCCCCGTGGAAACCGTTCCGGAAGCCCACCCGCGCAGGAAGTCCATCATGACGCGGCACGCGCTGGTCGCCGGCTTTGAGAAAGGCCTGGTCTGCGGCCAGGGGCTGATAGCGCAGGGGAGGGGGGAGGCGTTCGACTACCTGCTTGGCGAGGAAACGAACGATTTCGCGAAGGACGCCTCCGAAGCCGCGGCGGCGATGCTGCTTCTCGCGAGGAGCCCGGTCGTTTCGGTGAACGGCAACATGGCCGCGCTCTGCGCGCGCGAAATCGTCCTGCTCGCGGGCGAGGTCGGCGCGAAAATCGAGGTCAACCTTTTCTACAGGACGGACGAGCGCGTCGAGCGCGTGAGGCAGGCGCTCTCGGAAGCCGGGGCGAAACGCGTCTTGGGAGGCGAGGGGAGGGGCGAAGTGAAAATCCCCGAGCTTTTCAGCGAGAGGAGGCGCGTGAGCAGGAAAGGGATTTATTCGGCCGACGTGGTCCTCCTCGCGCTCGAGGACGGGGACAGGACGAAGGCGCTCGTGCGCATGGGAAAGAAAGTGGTTGCGGTCGACCTGAACCCGCTGTCCGCCACCTCGCAGGCGGCGACGGTCACGGTCGTTGACGAGATTACGCGCGCGATTCCCGGGATTCGCTTCGCGGCGGCTGGCCTCAGGCGGGCGAACAGGAAGGCGCTCCGCGAAAAGGTGCGCGCGTTCGACAACAGGAAAACGCTTTCGAGGGCGCTGAAGAGGATTGGGGCGCGCATGAGGGAGCTTTCAGGGGAGCTTGGCCGTGGTTGACGCACTCACCTACGCGCTCGCGTCGCTTGACGTGCAGGCGCTGACTTCGCTGAGCCGGCTGGTTGACGTTTACACTCCAATCGTGTTCCCGGTTATCGCGCTCGCGCTTTACCTCGGCTATCCCAAGGTGAGGAGGAACAGGCTGAGGGTTTGCGCTTTCTTCCTTGGCCTCGCGCTCGTCGCGGCGCTCGTGTTTTTCGTCAAGTATTCCAACGAGGTCCCGCGGCCCTGCGCCGAATTCCCGTCGCTTTCAAAGCTGGGGTACTGCCCGCCCGACTACTCGTTCCCGAGCCTGCACGCCGCCTTCGCGTTCGTTTTCGCCGGCGCCAGCCTCGGCACCACGTTTTTCCCGCTTTTCCTCCTGCTTTCGCTCATGGTGGCATTCACGAGGGTGTACGCGGGCGCGCACATGATTGGCGACGTCGTCGGGGGCGCGGCCATCGCGCTTGCCGCGTATTTCGCGGTCGAAACCCTGCTGCGGGAGCATTTCCCGGCGATAGTCCCGCCAAACGAGAGAAGGAAGGTGGAGCGCAGGAAGGACGGCGGCCTGGCGCTTGAAGTCATGCGGAACGCGGTGCACGCCGGCTTCGGGAGCGCGGTCGTCTTGGCGGCGCTCTCTTTCGGGGTCGCGTGGACCGAGACGCTGCTTTTCTCGGCTCTCGTGCTCGGCATGGTTTCCATGCATTACAGGATGAGGGGCATCCCGCAGCCCGCGCTCGACTGGCTTTTCGACCTGCTTGAGCGGCCCCGCGTAATCCCTGCGAAAGGCGCGTTCATGTACGCGTTCGGGGTGCTGCTCGCGCTCTCGTTCCTTCCCGCGCCCGAGGCGCTCGCGGTCATAGCCGTGCTCGCGTGGGGGGACAGCGCCGCGACAGTCGCCGGAAAGGCGCTCGGCGGGCCGGAGTGGCCGCACAACCGGGGAAAAAGCGTCGCGGGAAGCGCCGCGTTCGCGGTTTTCGGCGCGCTTGCGGCCTACCCGCTCGCCGGCCCGGTTGCGGTGCCGCTCGCGCTCGCGTGCGCGCTCGTTGAAACCATCGGCCTGGGGATTGACGACAACCTGCTTATACCGGTTGCCGGCATAATGTTCTTCGCTTTGGCGTGACGCGCTATGGCTGCGGACGAATTCCTCCCGTTTGACGGAAAGCAGCTTCTGCTGGTGGCCGGGGCAGCGCTCGCAGCCATCCTCGTTTTCGCGGCGCTCGCGAACCCGTCCGGAGTCGAGTTCAGGTCAACCGGGGAGAACGTCTCGTGCGGGCCGCCGGCGATTGCGCCCGGGGACGCGTACTCTTACCTCGCGTCAAGCGGAAGGGAAACCGTGCGCGTGGAAATGTCTTCCGGCGGCTTCGACGCCGCGCGCCGCTGCCGCCTCCTGCACCAGGAGTCAAGCGCCAACGCGAGCATCGACGCGTGCTTTTCCGAGGCGGACGGGTTACTCGTCTACGCGTCAAGCAGGGGAATCGAGATTCCGCCCGAGTCGCTTGCCGGGCAGGCGCCCCTCGTCGCGTTCGAGCCGTGGATGGCGTGCGCGCGCGAGGGCTGGACCGGCGGCGAAAACTTTTCGCGCGCGATGAAGCCGGGAATCCTCGAGGTCATGCGGGTTCGCGACGTGATAGGGAAAAGGTACTCGTTTGCCGGCGCCGAAACCGTTTCCGGCAGGCGCGCGTACAGGATAGAGGAGGAGACTTTCCGGGCTTCGGGCCCTGAAGGCTCGACCGCGGAAACGCCGGTGGGGGCGCGGACGATTTGGGTGGACGCTGAAAAAAAGGTGGCGCTGGAAATCAGGAGCACGGGCGCCTCCGGGCTCAACGCGACGATAGCCGGGGCGCCGTTCCCGCTGGGCTAGCCTAGTCCCTCACGACCGCGAGCGGGATCGCGTCCTTCTCGAACTCCAAGAACGCCACCTCGACCGGGCTCACCATCCCCTTCGGGATTTTTATGAGCGGCGGAGCCCCGCTAGCAAGCTGCAGGGCGCGCGCGCCGATTATCCTCGCCTTCTCAAAGCGGTTCAACTCTGTTGCTGCCATCAATAGCACCCCTAAGCATTCGGAAGAGTAGTTTTCCCGCTTGCGCTTAATAAAGCCCCAGCTAGCGCGTTAAAAAGTTTGCTCACGCGAGCGCGGAAATGGTTTTCACGAGGCCCGGGCGGCTCATGAGGAGCCCGCCCATCTTCCCGACGACGGCCGCAAAATTGCTTTTCAGGAGGTTGTCTATGTCCTTGTCGTCGAGGTGCGAGAATATCGCGTTCAGGTCGTCGTCCGACAGCTTTTCGAGGACTTTGCGCATCCTGAGGCGCTTGAGGAGCTTGAGCGCCGGGCCCTTCTCGTAGATGCGCGCGTATTCGAGGAGGTGCGCCCTGTCGGTGGTGCCGGCGAGGGCGTTTTTGGCCGCGACCTCGCCCGCGAGCTTTCCGGCTTCCATGGCAAGGCAGATTCCGCCGCCGTGAATCGGGTCCACCTGGTGCGCGGCAGTTCCTGCGACGATTATGCCTTCCCCGACGGCGCCTTCCGTCATCGGCGCGCCGACCGGAATGAGCCCGCCCTTTATCGCGACCGTTTGGGCTTTTCCGAGGCGCTCGGGGTGGGCCTTAATCCACCTGTCGAGATAGTGTTTCGCGTTCGGGGACTGCATTCCGCCGATTCCCACTCCAACGTTCGCCACGTCTTTCCCTTTCGGGAAAATCCAGACGTAGCCGCGGGGAGCGTCCGCGACCGAGAAGTATACTTCTATCAGGTCCTCGCATTCCACGTTGACCATCTCGTATTCCACTCCGAAGTCTGTGTCGTACAGGGTGGAAACGGTGTTGAGGCCGGCGAGCCGGGCGATTGTGGACTCGCCGCCGTCCGCCGCGATGACCGCCTTCGCGCGGAATTCCTGGGGCTTGCCGTCAACGAACGCCTTCACGCCGGCGACCATGTTCCCGTCCTTGAGCACGCCGACGACCTCGCTGTGCGCGAAGATTTGCGCGCCCGCCCTGCCCGCGTCCATGGCGAGGTCCTTGTCGAAAACCTTGCGGTCCACAACGACCCCCTTGGTTTCCGCGTTGCGTATGGTCACCTTGTTCTTCCAGTCCGGGGAGACGAGGACGGAGCCGCTGATTTCGGCTGAAATCGCCTTATCGCGCAATTTGGAGCCGAGCTCGTCCATCCAGTGGAGCCCTATTCCCTCGCCGCAGCGCACCGGGGCGCCGAGCTCCTTGCGCTTGTCGAACGCGGCGACGCTGCAGCCGGCCTGCGCCGCCGCCTTCGCGGCCATCGCGCCCGCCGGGCCGCAGCCCGCGACTATGACGTCAAAATCGTAAGCCATGCAGGTCACCCGCCTAAAGATTCTTCTTTCCCGCGCGGAGCGTTATCGCGGCCACCGGGCATGCCTTCACGCAGGTGCCGCAGTCCACGCATTTTTCGGGGTCGTGCTCCACGACGACCTCGCGGAGCCGGTTTGCCATGACGGGGCACACGCCCGTGCATGTGTTGCAATAGATGCAAAGTTTCCTGTTTATCTCTATCACGTGATTCACCTTCTGCGGTTTGCGCGCCCGGGCTTGCCGGGCTTGCGCCGCGCCCCCCTAATATTTCCGGCGCGCTTATTAATTTGTGCGCCTTCGCGCAGCCGGATGAGCTGCATGGTGCGCTCGGACGGCGTGACGTCGGAAAGCTCAACCGCCTCTATTTCAAGCCCCCAGCTCCCGGCTTCGTCCGAGACGGTTTCGCGGAGGCGCGCGCAGATGAACTCCCGTTTCTCTATGAGCGAGTCGAAGCCTAGCTCGCCGACCATCCCCCTGACCGCGGTTTCGGACACGGCTTTCAGGGAGTCGCGCGCGTTCGCGACGCGCGTCACCGCGAGGGCCGGCGACGAGACGCGGTAGCGCACTATTGCGTCGATGAAGACGGTGCACTTGTCGCGGGTGAGCGCGCGAAGGTTGGGAAGCTCTATGACTACGGAGCGGGTGTCAACGAGGACGGTGGAGTCGATGTATGGGAGCGCGAGCGCCGGGCCGGGCCCGATTACCTTGCTGAAGCGGCCCAGGCGGAACCTGACGCCGCGCTCGTATTCCTTGTATACGCGGATGCTTGCCGCCGCGAACGCGAGCGCCACTACCAATAGCGCGGCCCAAGCCGCTCCTGCGACAAGCCCGTCAGTTGAAACCACTCGCGCCTGCACCCCGGTTTTTCGCCTGCATCCCACGCGAGGGCCAAGAATTTAATGGTGCGCTTCCGTGGACGGCGCAAAGCAGGCGGGGGATGGCGGGGTTTGCGGGCGCGCCCGCGCATCTCCCTTCGCGCCTGCCGCTTCTCAAGCGGGCCCGAAAATCAGGAACAGCGCGGAGCCGAGCGCGGTTATCGCGAGAAGCAGGGGAAGCGTCGTGCGCTTCTGCTCCTTGGACGCCGAGAGGAGGAGGACGCCTGACTTCGCGAGCATGCCGCCGATGACCGCGGTCATGACCGCCTGCGCGGCGACGGAATAGGAGAGCGTGTCCCCGGCCTGGAGGGCCAGCGAAACGACGACCGGCGTCACGCTTGCCGCGCCGCCGAGGAACGAGATGAAGAGGATTGCGCCGCTCGCGTCCGACAGGATTTGCGTCGCGACCGTCACCGCAAAAAACGCGACCGCGAATTTCGCCGCCTGGGGGACGGAGAAGGGCTGCGTGAGCCTGATGGGCGGGTGGCTGCTCCCGCGCGTGAAGAAAAGCGCTGAAGCGGAGAGGCCTGCGGCCATCGCGCCGAGCGGCAAAGCGAGCGCGGAGAGCAGGGACGCGTTCACGTAGCCGAGTATGGCCGCGTCGCTGAGGATGGACGCAACGTTCGCCGCAAGCATGCCTGAGGCGAGCGGGAGCTGGGCCGCGCCGCGCTTTTTCGAGAAGTTGGAGTAGTTCGCGACCACGCTGAGCGCGCTCACGAAGCCGGCGAAGAAGCCGGTGAGCTGGAGGGCGCGCGGCCCGATGAGGCGGACCGCGATGAATCCCGCGAACGAGACGAGCGAGAACAGGACGATTGTTTCCACTATGCGCCGCAAGGCGAACTGTATCCCCATCAGCGTGACCGGGTCGGAGGGGAGGAGCCAGTAGACCACGAAGACGACCACCGCGAACTGGAGGGCGTCCGTTATCTCCTCCTCGGTCAGGTGCTCTACGAACACGTGGGTGTAGCGGCGCGAGTAGAGGAGGACGGTCACGACGACCGCGGCGATTACGGGCTCGAGGACGAAGCCGGAGCCGACGAGGAGACCGAAGACGTAGCTGAACGGGAGGACGAGGACCGTCGTGACCGCGAGCTTTTCCTTCCTGGAGGCGATGAAGTAGTAGATTCCGAACGAGTAGCCTATCACCGTGATGAGGCCGATGTATGGGAGGAGGCCGAGCTCGAAAGGCGCGCTTATGAGTTCGCCGCTTGCGAGGATTGCGGCGATGCAGCCGAAAAACGAGACGAGCGCGAAGCTCCGCATCCCGACGGTTTTCTGGCGGACCGAGTATTCGCGCTCTATTCCTATCATCGCGCCGATGCCTATCGCTATGAAAGCGCGCTTGAGGAACTCGAATGCGACGTCCACCATCTAGAGCTTCGCCTTCCCTTCCGCTTTGACCGCCTTCACGAAGGATTCCACCGTCTTTTTGGGGTTCGCGGATTTTTCCGCGGCGGTGCCTATCTGCACCCAGTCCGCGCCGGCGCGGATTATGTCGCCCGCCTGCTTGGGCGTGCCGATGCCGCCCGCGACGAGGTATGGGACGGAGATGGCCTTCGAAACCGCCTTGACTATCTCGAGCGGCACCGGGCCCTCCTCGGATGCCGAGCCCGCGTCCGTGAAAATGACGCGGCTGCCCGAGTATTCGCCCGCGAGCGCGAGGGCGGCGGCGATTGACGGCTTCCCCCTCGGGACGAGGTTTGCGTCGCCCACCCAGCCGACCGTCCCTCCCGGCTCGACAACGATGTAGCCTACCGGCAGGGGCTCAATTCCAAGCGTCCTGATGAGCGGCGCGGCAAGCGTTTGCGCCTGCGAAATCCAGTACGGGTTGCGCGAGTTGAGCAGGCTCATGAAATAGATGGCGTCGGCGTAGCGCGTGATTGACGCGATGTTCCCCGGGAAAAGGACGACCGGGACTCCGACCTTTTCCTTGATGCTTTTAGTCACGTTGTCGAGCAGCTCGCCCTGCGCGCCGATGCTTCCCCCGACCGCGATGACGTCCGCGCCAGCCTCGGCAGCGGAAACCGCCGCACTTATGGCTTGGGGCGGGGAAGGCCAGTCTATCGGGTCTATGACTACTGAGAGGAGCGCGCCCTCGCGCGAAATCCTGTCCAGCACAAATTTTTCGGTCTTGCCCGCTTTCATTGAGTACCACCTTTTCTGGAATTGTAGTATTCCACCATCTCCCTTATCCCGTCCTCAAGCGCCACCTCGGCCTTGAAGCCGAAGTCCTGCTCCGCGCGCGAAACGTCGAAATACCTGTCCGCCGCAAGCGTGAGGACGTGCTCCTCGAGGAGCCCGCCTTTCCGGCCCGCAAGGCCTGTCGCGGCCGCGAGCTTGAGTGCGGCCGAAGCGAGCGCGAGGGGCACGCTGTACTTGGGAGGGGGAACGCCTAAAAACCTGCACGCGATTTCCATGATTTCGCGCTGCGTCCTGCGCTCCCGCGGCGCGACCACGTACGCCTTCCCCGCGGCCGCGCCGGAATCTGCTGCGAGCATCATCGCGCGCACCACGTCCCTTGCGTGGATCAGTGGGACGAAGTTCCTCCCCCCGTTTATGAGCACCATCCTCCGCTTTTCGAGGAGCGCGAGCAGCGGGAGGTACGCCTCGTCAAACCCCTCCCCGTATATCACCGCGGGGCGGAGGATGGTCGCGGGAAACGACTTGCCGTAGCTTTTCACCGCGTCCTCCGCGAGCAGCTTGCTTTTCCCGTACCAGTCGGACGGGTCGGCCGGAGTGGATTCGTCCGCGGGCAGGCGCGCGATTCGCTTGCCGTAAACCGAGATGCTGCTCGCGAACACGAAGCGCTTGGGCGGCTTGCCCGCCGACGCGCACGCGTCAAGCAGGTTTTTCGTGCCGTAATAGTTGACGTGAAGCAGGTCCGCCGGCGACGCGTCCCGCTCGACGAGGGCGGCGAGGTGGTAGACGACGTCCGCGCCTTCGACGGCGCGACCGAGCGACGCCCTGTCGGAAAGGTCGCCCCTGAAGGCCTCCCATCCCCGCGGCGGGACGGTTTCCCCGAGCTCTTCGCGGTGCAGGATGCGCACCCGCTCCCCGTTCGCAAGCAGGGCGTCCACGAGCTTTCTTCCAAGCCTCCCGGTCGCGCCGGTGACAAGGCTGAGCCTGCGCACCCCGGGCTTCTGGGCCTGGGCGCCGCGCCCCATGGCCGGCGCGGGTTCGGATTCCATTGGCTGCGGAGCCGTTGCGGCGGGCTGCTGGGCTTCCGCGGCTTCGGGGGCGCGCTCGTCCTCCTGAATTCCCCTCCATTTGGCGGAGCCGGTCCTCCCCCTCCTAACCATCGAATTAATTTCATGGCGAGCCTTTTTAAGATGCTTTTGGCGCGGGCTTCGGCTAGCGGCGTGCGCGCTCCACCGGCCCGTGCCCGGGGCAAAGGGTTTTCCACCCGAGTTTTCCGAGGGCGCGCAGCGATTCCGCCAAGAGCTTCGCGTTCCCGAGCGGGAGGTCGGCCCTTCCCACCCCCTTGTCCGCGAAAAGCGTGTCGCCGGAGAAAAGGAAGCCGCTTGCCTCGTCAAAGTAGGAAACCGAGCCCGGCGTGTGGCCCGGGCAATGGACTGGCTTCAGCTCAAAGTCGCCGAACTCAACCGCCTCTTTTCCGAGCGCGAGCAGGTTGCTCGGGGGCGAATAGTCGCCGGCGAACGCGTTCAGCTCGCGGAGGCGGGAGAGGTCCGCCTTGTGGAGGAAGCCGTCGGCGGAAATGTAGTTCATGCCCTGGATGTGGTCGGCGTGGCCGTGCGTGAGGAGGACTTTTTTGATGGCGATGCCTTGCGTTACGAGGGCGTCGATGAGCGGCGCGGCCGCGCCGCTTCCGGAGTCGACCAGGATTGCGTCGCTCCCCTCGGTGAGCACGTAGACGTTGGAGGAAAAGCCTTCCCCGAGGATTGCGACGGCGTTTTTGCCGAGCTTTTCAACGCGTTCCATGAACCGTTTTATTGTGCGCGCATTAAAATCGTTGCATGCTCGGGTTCCTTTCGCGCGCGGAAGCGCTTCGCGGGCGCCTGCTCCGCGAGAAGGGGGTCGGCGCGGAAGCGCTTGCGCGGCTCGTGCGTGAAAAGCAGGGCGAATTCGCCGGCCTGCTTTCCGGGGACGCCGCGGTTTACGCGGTTGCGAAGGGGCTGGGAGTCGAAGAGGATTCATGCGAGCCGGCTCCCGAATTCACCCAGATAAGCGGGCTTTCGGACGGGATGAGGGCGAGCGTCCGCGGGACGGTCGGGCGCGTCCATGCGCTCAAGGAGTTTTCGCGGAACGGGAGGACCGGCCGCGTCGTCCGCATCTCAATTGAGGACTCCGGGGCGGCCGCGCAGCTCGTGTTATGGGACCGCGAGGCGGAAAGGGCGCATGCCGGAGGGCTCGCGAAAGGCGACGTCGTGGAGGTGCTCGAGGCGACCGCGAGGCAGGGGATTTCGGGAATGGAGCTCGAGCTCGGGATGGCCGGCTCGCTCAAGCGCGTCTCGCAGATGGGAAGGGCGGCGGGCAGGATAAGCGGCTTAAGCGAGGGCCGCGGCTTTGACGGGGACGTGCGCGTGCTCGAACGCTTCGGCGCGCGCGGGTTTTCGCGCGGCGGCAAGGATTCGGTTTTCGCCTCGTTCACGGTCGGCGACGAAACCGGCTTGGCTCGGCTCGTGCTCTGGGAGCCGGCGGCCTTGCTCGCGGAAAAAATAGGGGCGGATTCCGTGGTGCGGGTTGAGGACGGGGTCGGCCGGTTGGGACGGAATGGCGCGATGGAGCTGCACGTGGGCCGGGAAGGCAGGGTGACGGTTCTGGGGAGTGCGCCGGGCTTTGCCGGGAAGCGCGAGATTCTCGGGTGCAAGGCCAGGCTTTTCGGGGAGGTCGGGGAAGGCGGGCAGGCGCTTGTGAAGGCGCGGCTGAAGGAAATCGTTTCTGTCGCGGAGGGCGGAAGGCGCGCGCGCGCCGTTTTCTCTGACGGCTCGGGAGAATTCCGGGCCGAATTGGCGGGGGACGCGTTCCTCTCGCTTTTCATGGTCCGCGGCGTTGCCCCGGACATTTCTTCGCGGACGCTTTTTTCGCTGAAGGGCGCGCGCCTTCCTGGAAACGAGTTCCTCGTTTTCGGGAGGCTTGAAGGCGGGGTGTTCGCCGCGGAGGAAGTCGAACCCGTTCCGGCCGGCTGCTAGTGCCTTGCGCGGGCCAAGAGCGTCCCGTCCCACGCGTCAATGTAGTAATAGTCCCCGCTCGCACTGGAAAGGTAGGCGTATGCTCCGACGTATTCAGGCTCGGTGGATAGCGCGAGGCCAGCCCACACTCCGAGCGAGCGGCTGGATAGGTTCCTGAAGCCGTACAAGTCGTGCAGGACCGGGTCCTGGAAGGAGCCTATGTACGCGTCGCCTTGGACCGACGCCGTCGCGTGCGGGGGAATGTAAAGCGCCGCGTAGTGCGCGGCGCCAGGGCTTGCCGCTTTCGCGTAGGCGAGCGCGTAATCCGCGCCCTTATAGTTTCCGCCCACGAAAACGGCTGCGGCGAGGAGCGCGAAAACCAGGAATGCGAGCGGGATGGCGGACGGGAGCAGGACGCCTTTGCGCGCGAGCGGCTTTCCTGTGGAATACTTTTCGAGGATTGCGGTGACTAGGTAGTAGACGACCGCGAAGCCGGAGAGGAGCCCGGTTGCGACGCGCTCCAGGTTGCTTGATTCCCGCATCCCGAGCAGCTGCGTCGTTCCGTCAACCGCTATCGGGAGGAGGGCGAGCGCGACGAACGCCCATGACTGCATGAATCGGGGGAGGCGGTCCCTGCGGAACGCCGCGGGATAGGCGAAAAGCGCGCCGACGAATATCGCGGCGCAGCGCGAGCAGAGGCCCATGGGCGCCCCGAAAAGGAAGAGCGAGCGCTCGGGCATCTGGTGGCACATGTAGTAATTGAGTATGTAGGCGGCTGCCGCGGTCCCGCGGACGAGCGCGTTTGCGCTGCCTATCATCGCGGTCGAGGCGAAGGTGAGGAGCACGTACAGCGCCAGCGCGCCGAAAGAATACGCGATTGCGAGCTCCGCAATGTACCTCCGGTTGTAATCCGGGTCTTCCCCGAGCTCTATCCCGAGCAGGCCAAGGGCTTCCTTGAACGCCATTTCCGTTTTTCCCCGTTTTCCGTATGGGTTTTTACCGCAACCTATTAATATTGGGCGCGCCAATTTTTTAACTCGCTGCTGACGGCGTTTTTATGGGGGACCCCGAGATTTTACGCTCTGCCTTGGAGCAGGAGGACTTTTCGCGCTTGGTGCAGGTGCTGAAGAGGGCCAACGATTCCGAGGAAGACCTTTCCGAACTCGTGAAACCGGAACGGGAAGGCGTGCTCAAACTGTTGGGCAAGGGGCTGGCGCAAACGGGTTCGCGGGATGCCGCGGTGATTTACCTCTCGAAGATTTCCGCGCGGGACGACGCCTTCTTCCTGCTCGTCTGCAAGCTGCTCGAAAGCGGGAGCGTTGACCTGTCGTCCGGAGCCGCGGAAGTCATTTCCGGCGTGTGCTCGCGGAGGGCGGACGCCTGCACTACCGTGCCGGACTGGGTTCCCGGCCGGCTTGTCTCGCTGCTCGAGGCGGAGCCCGCGCGCGCAGGCGCGTGGGACAGGGCGCGCGAGGCGAGGGCGCATGCCGCCGAAGCGCTCGGTTCGCTCAAGTTTGACGGCGCAATCCCCGCGCTCGTGGCCGCCCTCGGCGACCCGGACCTGCAGGTTTCGGCTGCCGCGAGCTACGCCCTCGCGTCCATGGGCGATTCGGGGAAGGTCATCGAGGCCATGTCGCGCATCGCCTCCTCCAAAACGCCTTCGCCGCATTCGGTTACCGGCGCGCTTTGGGTTATAGGGAGGATTGCGCAGGCCGTGCCCGAGGGCCCGCAGCAGGCGAGCTTGCGCGGCCTGACGCCCGTGCTTTTGGACATGATTACGGAAAGCGACGACACCGAGGTGCAGCAGCTTGCGGCAAACGCGATGCTGCAGATTGACAGGGTCCAGGCGGTCTCCAAGATTTCGAGCCTGCTCAAGAAGGACTTCGGGGAGAGGCGCGAGCGCGTTTTGAGGGCGGTGATCGCCATCCTCGCGCGGCTTTCGGCTGCCGGATACTCGTGCGCCTCCGACGCGCTGCGCGGCTTCGTGGCGCGCATGGCCAGCGTCCCGGAGGCCTCGAGGCCGGCGGCTTACGACGAGGCGAAGTTCGCGCTTGAAGTGATGGACGTAGAGGGTAGGCCATGAAGCCCGTTCCCGCGCTGTTTTTCCTCTCGTTCCTCGCCCTTGCCGCCTGCGCGGGATGGAACGACCTGTCCTATTCGTCAAGCGAAAACCTCAACGCCGTCCATCAGGGAAGGAACGTCTCGCTTTCGCTGAAGGTTTCAAACGACGGGACGAGCGACGGCTACGGCGTCTACGTGATAAAGGTCACCCTGGCCCCCGGGCCCTGCATCAACGGCGGCAGGAACGCCTCTATCGCCGGGGCGGTGATTTGCCCGCGCAACGACGCCGGGTGCAGGAACAGCTACCCGACCGCGGGCACTTCGGCCGTATTCAATTTCACGGGCATTCCCACGAACGCTAGCTGCCCGAACGGGCTTGAGGCGTACTCGTTTTTCCTCGAAGGCTCGGAAGGCAGGACCGCGAACGCGTCTTACGCGATCAACCTCGCCGGCCCGGACGTCTGCGGCGACCGCTTTTGCGCGGAAGGGTGGGAAACGTGCGCCTCGTGCGCGCAGGACTGCGGGCAGTGCAGGGAATGCAACGGCACGGCGCGGACATGCAGGAACGGAAGCATTTACTCGTGCTCTAACGGCTTCTACACCTCCCTCTACGCGGCCTGCCCGCATGGCTGCGAGATGAACGGGACCGTTCCCGCCTGCACGAGGATTTGCAACGAGTCCGCAACCCGGTGCGCTGGTGACGACGACGTGGAAACCTGCCTGGACAACGGCTGGGTGCGCTCCGCCTGCGCGCGCGGCTGCGTGGACGGCGCCTGCAGGAGCGACCTGTGCTTCAACGTGTCTTGCCCGGACATGTGCGAGGGCAACGTTTCGTACGCTTACGGCTCCTGCGACCCTGGCAGCGGGGAGTGCACGTACTTTGACGTGAACAGCTGCCCGTCGGGCTGCTCGGGCACCGGATGCCTTGAACCCGGGCCGGACGGAGGGGACGAAACGCCTCCCCCCGCCGCGCCTTCCTCGCCTTGCCTCGGCCTGGTTTTAGCTGGTTTTGCCGCGCTCGCGTTGTGCGCGAAGGCGGGTGGATAGGTTGCGCGCCGAAGCCGGATTGAAGGATGCCGCCCTGCTCACCGACCTGTACGAGCTGTCCATGGCCGACGCCTACGTGGGCCTCGGGAAAAACGAGCCCGCGACGTTTGAGCTGTTCGTGCGCAAGCTGCCCCCGGAGCGCGGGTTCCTCGTCGCGGCCGGGCTTGCCGACGCGCTCGACTACGTCCTCGGGCTCCGCTTTTCTCCGGAAGCGGTCTCGTTCCTCGGGGAGCAGAAGCGGTTCAGCGACGGGTTCCTCAAATTCCTTGAATCGTTCAAGTTCAGCGGGGACGTCTGGGCTGTGCCGGAGGGGACCATCGTTTTCGGAAGCGAGCCGATTGTGAGGGTCACCGCGCCAATCGCGGAAGCGCAGCTCCTCGAAACGTTCCTGATTAACTGCATCGGCTTCCAGACGCTGGTCGCAAGCAAGGCGGCGCGCGTCATCTACGCGGCGCGGGGAAAGCCGGTCGTCGACTTCAGCCTTCGCAGGACGCAGGGAACGGACGCCGGGATGAAGGCGGCGCGCGCGACCTACCTCGCCGGCTTTTCCGGGACTTCGAACGTCCTCGCGGGCAAGGAGTACGGGATTCCCTTGAGCGGGACAGTCGCGCACTCGTTCGTCCTGAGTTTCAACGACGAGGAGGAGGCTTTCCGCGCGTGGGCGGAAAAAAACCCGGACAACTGCGTCCTCGTGATTGACACTTTCGACACGGTGGAGGGCGCGCGAAAGGCGGCGAAGGTCGGGAAGGAGCTCCTCGAAAAGGGGCACAGGCTCGCCGGGGTGCGGATTGACAGCGGGGACCTGATAGACCTCGCGAGGCGGGTCAGGCACGTCTTGGACGAAGGCGGCATGACTTTCGCGAAAATTTTCTTGAGCGGGAACCTGGACGAGAAAGCCGTCTGGACCGCGGTCGCGAACGGCGCGCCGGTGGACGCGTTCGGGGTCGGGACTTCCGTGGGGGTGTGCGACGACGCGCCTTCGCTTGACATAATTTTCAAGCCTGCTGAGGTGACCATCGCTGGGACGAAGGTCGAGGTCATGAAGTTCTCGAAAGGCAAGGCCACGCTTCCGGGGGTGAAGCAGGTTTACCGGAAGGCGGAAGGCGGCGAATTCGCGGGCGATTCCATCGGGCTGCAGGGGGAGGACGTCGAAGGCGCCCCGCTGCTCGCGCAGTTCGTTTCCAACGGAACCCTCGTGAAGAGCCCCGAAACTCTTGAGGAGGCGCGCGCGAGGGCCGCGGAAGGCCTGGGCATGCTGCCCCAGCAGGTCAGGCGCCTCTCCAACCCCGCCCAGTACCGCGTCGCCTTGAGCCCGGCCCTGTCGGCGCTCGTGGAAAAGCTCAAGGCAAGGAGGGCGTGATGCGCATGGGCAAGCTCATTTTCTTCGATTCGGACACGCAATGCGATTTCGTAGAGCCATGGGGCGCGCTTTATGCGCTCGCGCGACTTTCGGCGCATTAAATCGTCTTTGGTCTAGTCCTTCACGCCGTCGCTTGTCACGCGGAACACGCATTCGCCTTCGGGCATGGACGGCGAGTCAACGAGGCGCGCGATGCGCTTCTCCTCTTTTCCCTTCCTGAAGTACAGCCTGTAAGTCGCAGCGTGCGCGAGCACGTGGCCCCCGATTGGCGTCGTCGGGTCCCCGAAGAGGATTCCCGGGTTGTCCATCACCTGGTTCGTGACGTAGACCGCCAGGTTGTATGTGTCCGCGAGCTTCTGGAGCGCGTGGATGTGCTTGTTCAATTTCTGCTGGCGCTCTCCGAGCGCGCCCCTTCCCACGTAGTCTGCGCGGAAGTGCGCGGTGAGCGAGTCAACGACTATGAGGCGCACGTTTCCGGCCTTCACCATCTCGTCCATCTTGTCCACGAGAATCATCTGGTGGTCCGAGTTCACCGCCTTCGCGACCTGGATGTTTTTGAGCACCTTGTCCGGGTCCATCTTCAAGGACTCCGCAAGCTGCTTGATGCGCTCCGGGCGGAAAGTGGATTCGGTGTCGATGAAAATCACGTTCCCTTCAAGGCCGCCTTCCGAAACCGGCTTCTGAACGTTCACGGCAAGCTGGAAGCCAAGCTGGGTTTTTCCGCTGCTGAATTTTCCGAACGCCTCGGTGATGGCCTGCGTTTCCACGCCTCCGCCTATCAGGGCGTCAAGCTCGCTTGAGCCGGTGGTAACCCTGCCTATGTTCTTCCTCCTCTCAAGAATCACGTCCGCGGACTCGTACCCCATCTCAAGCGAGTCGCGCGCGGCGGCAATCGCCTTCTTCGCGGTCTCGACCGCGATTCCGGCGACTTCCTCGAGTTCGTGGGGGGAGCTCGTCGCGATTTTTTCAAACGAGTCGTAGCCGGCATTCTTCAGCTTTTCCGCCGTTGTCGGGCCGATGCCGGGAAGGTCTTCCAGATCCTTGGCTTTCTTTTCTTTCGCCATTAACACCACCTAAAGCGCGCGAGAAAAAGCGTTTCCGGTTCTTTTTCTCGGCCGCCCGTTTTAACCCTTTCTTCTGGAAGGTTCTCCGCGGGCGGTTTAAAAGCGCGGGAAAGGCGTGGTTTCCAGTTGCGCCCGGAGCCGGGGGACGGGCCGCTTCGCGCGCGGACGCTACATAATTAATATGGTGGCGCGCGAAGGTATGCGGGATGTGCTGGGATGGCGGACGTGATTGATTATTGCAAGGAGTGCGGAAGGGCGCTTTCCGCGGGCGAGGTCTACATCTGGAACGGCAACGCGTTCTGCGTCTACTGCATAAACGTCGTCAGCACGCGCGGAGCGGATTGGAGGGAATGACCATGGGTGCGTCTTCGGAGGGTTTGCGCGCGTACAAGATGCTTCACCTGCAGCAGGTGTTCCTGCTCACCTCGGCGCACGAGGGGGGGATTAAGCCGCACGTGATTCCCCAGATTTGGGCGATGCCGGCCTCGTTTTCGCCCGAGCTGGTCGCGGTTGCCGTGGCGAACGACAGGTTCACGCACGTGCTCATCAGCAGGACGAGGGAATTCGTGCTCAACGTCCCGGGCGCGGACATCTCGGAAAAGGTCTGGGCGTGCGCGCCTCCGGGGGAAGGGAAGGACAAGTTTGCGCGCGCCGGGCTCACGCCCGTGAAGGCGGAAAAGGTGTGCGCGCCGCTCGTGAAGGAATGCCTTGCCGCGATAGAGTGCAGGGTGGCAAGCGAGGAACCGGCGGGCGACCACACGCTCTTCATCGGGGAGGTTGTCGCTAAGCACAGGTTCCGGGAAGGGAGGGTGTTGCTCAACGCGCCCGGAAGGCACGAATTCAAGGCGTGAGCTTCCGGCGGGGTGGTTTCGTGTACGTTCCGGTAATCCTCGGGACCGCGAGGGAGGGAAGGGAGTCCGGGAAGGTGGCGCGCTTCGTTCTCGGAGAGGCGCGGAAATTCGGCTTCGAGTCCGAGGTTCTCGACGTGCGCGATTACGGGGTGCCCGCGACTGACAGGAGCGGGGGCTCGCCGGCCGCGAAAAGGCTTGCCGAAAAGGTTTCGCGGGCGGACGCGCTCATTTTCGTTTCCCCGGAGTACAACCACGGGTATCCGGGCGAATTGAAGATGATGGTCGACCTGCTCGTGGAGGAATACGCGGGGAAGCCGGCCGCGATTTGCGCGGTTTCGTCCGGGGCCGTAGGGGGGGCGCGGATGGTCGAGCAGCTGCGCCTCGTCCTGATTCAGCTCAGGGTCGTGAACGTTCCGGAGGCCGTGTATTTCCCGGAGGTCGGGAAGCTTTTCGACGCGGACGGCGAAATCATCGACCGGGAGTCGTTTTCGCGGCGCGCGAACAGGATGCTTGCCGACCTTTCCTGGCACGCGGGCGCGCTGAAGGCGGCGAGGGGGAAAAAATGAGCTTGTCGGGGTGCTCTTTCCTGGAGGCCGGGCTTTCCGCCAAGGTTTTCGGAGTGGTGCAGGGCGTGTTCTTCCGCTCCGGGACTGTCGCCGAGGCGAGGCGGCTCGGGCTGAAGGGATGGGTGGCTAACGCCGAGGACGGGACGGTGGAGCTTGAGGCCGAGGGCGGGCGCGAGGCGCTTGATGAGCTGCTCGCATGGCTTCACTCCGGGCCGCCTTCCGCGCGCGTGGAAAGGGTGGAGTTCGAGTGGAGGGCGAAGTCCGGGCGCTACCCTGATTTCCGCGCCGTGAAGGGCCCGTGGCGGCGAACCTCTCCGCCGTGAGGGCGCGCGTTTAACGTCGGGGGGAATGATAGCTTTATTAATTGCCGCCGGCAATACCGATAGGGAGGGGGTTGGTTCGTCGGAAAAAGCTGGCGGGTTGACCCGCAATTGGAGGTGTGCACATGGGAAAGAGAGTCGGCTCTGAGAAAATCGCGCGCGAGGACGGATACCTTTACTTCATCGGAAAGGACGGGTACGTTTGGAGGACGCCGATGAAGGCGAACACGCGCGGCTCGAAGAAGCGCGTCGGAAGCGAGAAGGTCGACAAGAAGAAGGGATACTTGTATTACCTTGACGATGCGGGCTATGTCGCCGAGGCGAAGATGAAGAACGCATGAGTTCCGCGTTCCCGCATCCCGCCCACCGGCCCCAGATTTTTTTCTTTTTCTTTCCCTTTTTTTAGGAGATGTTTTCGCAGTCGCGCAGCCACTCCGAGGCGCGAGTGAACCTTTTCGCGAGCGCGTCGATTGCGGTGAGCCAGACCGAGCCCGTGAAGGGCGGCGCGGGGCGAGCGCGATAGCTTTTCGCGGTCGTGGAGAACGCGATTGCGGGAATCCACCTCTTCGCTTTCCTCGTGCCGGCGTTCAGCCTGCCCTTGAGCGCGGGCGCCTGCACGTGGGCGTCTATTCCGGCCTGCGCTTTCACGGCTTGCGCGAGCAGCTGGACCGGGTTGCCCCCTTTCGGCACCGGCGTGCACGGGAGGGTGATTGCCTCCCTCCCGTCCGGGGACTTGGTTTTCATGAAGAGTATCCTGCCGCCGTCCTCGATTAGCGCGCACGCGAGGAGCTCGGGGAGCTTCGCGGGCAGCCTTTTTTTGCGCACGGCACAATTTTTTGCTTCAGGAATATTTATAACGAGAGGAAAACCAAACACGCTCATGTGCGCTTCCGCTCAAGACGGTGACGAGAAAAAGAACGGCGGGAAGGAGGAGCAGCGGGACGCGGCGCTTGCCGCCAAGGAGGCGGCCGCGGAAAAGAAGGCCGAGGAGCGGAAGGAGAAAGCCGAGGAGAAGGCGACCGTGGCGGAGAAGAAAGCGGAAGAAAAAACCGCGGCCGAGAAGAAGGAGGAGAAGAGGCCCCTCCGCTTCCTTTTCGTTTCGCTTGACGGGCTCATCGGGGACCTCGCGTGGGAAGTGAAAAAGGAGGGCCACGAGGTGAAGTACTTCATCCGGGACAAGCCCCAGAAGGACGTGTGCGACGGCTTTGTCGCAAAAACGGATGACTGGAAGGCTGAAAAGGATTGGGCGGACTTGATAGTTTTCGACGACATAGGCTTCGGCGAGGCCGCGGAGGGCTTGCGGAAGGAAGGGAAGCCCGTCATCGGGGGCTCGGCCTACACCGACAAGCTGGAGGACGACAGGGAGTTCGGGCAGGACGAGCTCAAGAAGGCGGGCGTGCTCATCGCGCCGCACTGGGATTTCACGGACTTCGACGAGGCGATTGCGTTCGTCAAGGCGAACCCGGGAAGGTACGTGGTGAAGCCGAGCGGGAAGGCGCAGAACGAGAAGGAATTGTCCTTCATCGGCCAGGAGGAGGACGGGAACGACGTGCTCAACATCCTACAGCATTACAAGAAGCGGTGGGCGAAGAAGCTGAACAGCTTCCAAATCCAGAAATTCGTCGCTGGCGTCGAGGTCGCGGTGGGCGCGTTCTTCAACGGGAAGGAGTTCGTGACGCCGGTGTTCATCAACTTCGAGCACAAGAAGATGTTTCCGGGCGACATCGGGCCGAACACCGGCGAAATGGGGACCAACGCGTTCTGGTCTCCTCCGACCAGGCCTTTCAGGGACACGCTCGAGAAAATGGCACCGACCCGCGCGCCCTCGGGCTACGCGGGATACAGCGACCTGAACTGCATCGTGAACGCGAAAGGCATCTACCCGCTTGAGTGGACCGCGCGCTTCGGCTACCCCACGATATCCCTCCAGATTGAGGGCGTCACGGACAACTGGGGCGAATTCCTCCTCTC
>JAQTMQ010000002.1 GCA_028714235.1 Candidatus Iainarchaeum sp.
TATCTAATCCGATTCGTTCTCCTAGCCTTCGTCCCTCACTGTCGGACATGTTTTAGTCAGGCGCCTTCGCCACTGGTAGTCCTCACAGGATTACAGAATTTTACCTCTACCCCGTGAGTACTCCTGACTTCCCCCACTCCCATGCCTGTCAGTACCCCCTGCACGCCTTCCGGTTGAGCCGGAAGATTTCACAGAGAACTTAACAAGCCAGCTACGGACTCTTTAAGCCCAATATTCGTGGATACCACTCGAGCCTTCGGTGTTACCGCGGCGGCTGGCACCGATATTGCCCGGCCCTTATTCCGCCAGGTGTTTATTCTGGCGAAAAGGTGAACGCGTGGTCCACCACTCGGAATCTCCTCGTCACGCTTGCGCGCATTGCGAAGTATTCGTCCCTGCTGCATCCCGTAGGACTTGGGCCCTTGTCTCAGTGCCCATCTGGGGGCTCCAACTCCCATTGCCCCCACCGATTATCGGCTTGGTGGGCCGTTACCCCACCAACTACCTAATCGGGCGCAGTCTCATCCTGGGGCGGTAATGCCTGCAATTCGGCAACCATATCGCATTAGGTGCGTTCCAGCCTCCTAATGCTACGGGATATTAGCCTCAATTTCTCGAGGTTATCCCCCTCCCCAGGGCAGATTGACTACGTGCTACTCAGCCGTACGCCACCCGCGGGAAGCCCCGCGAGTAGACTTGCATGGATTATTCGGATTCCGATAGCGGTACCCTCCAGCAGGATCAACTGGAGTTTGCAGCTTCATCCTCTCGTCGACTGCGGCACACGACTTACTAGTAACGGTCTCGCTAAACTTCATTTCGGAATTTAGCGGAGTGCGACACAAACTGTCCCGAACGACGCCTCACAGGAAACCTCCTCGTCGTTTGAGCCAAAGGTTTGATGCCGGCTCCTTGTCTTTGCTCTTGAAGCCTCAAATCTGGCCCGAAAACCTCGGGCCATCATCCAAACTCTCTCCGACAACCTCTCGCGTGGGCAAACATAGTGGAAGGGTTCGATTCATTGCACGAAAAATTCGCGCTCCTGACCGCCGGACTACGGCCCCGATTGGTTAAAGTCGGTGAGCAGCAGTTATGGGTATAAGAGTTTATAAGCCTTCCGGCGCCCCGCCGGGGCGCACGCCCGCGAACGCGCGCTATCCCACGCGCGCGGGCGCGCGCGAAACGCGTTCGGGGAAGCGCGCGAACGGCTTGCCTTAAGACGTGCGCACCCCGTTCCGCCCCCTCGCATTCACCGCGAACGGGAACGCGTTCCTCGCCCCGGAGCGCACTTCGGCGTAGTCCGCGAGCTTCCCGCGCGCGCCGTTCTCGGCGCGGCATTCGCCCAAAATGCCGCCGTACGCCGGCTCGCCGGATTTTTCGCGGACCGCGGAATAAGCCCCGATGCCTCCGAATTTTCCTTCGTCCTTCCTGCAGTCCGCGAGGACGCGCGAGTAAGCCTCGTCGCCGAGCCTTTGGAGCGCGGCCGCGTAATCCTGCAGCCCCCCGAGCTTTCCCCCGTCCTCGGCCGCATCCCTCTAAACCCGCACCGCGGCCTCGGGCCCGAACCAGTCGAGCGTCCGGACCGCGACCGGCAGGTCGTCAGCCTGCTTCCCGTTCCTCTCGAGGCTGGAAGCGTAGGCGTCAAGCAGCGCCGGCAACTCCTTCCGGGCGTCCGAAAGCGTCCTCGCCTTCGCGTCTATTGTTTCCTCAACCGCCCTCTTTGCCGCGTCAAGCTGGGAACCGCGCTGCTTCACCTTGGCCATGGACACCACCACGCGGCAAAACGCGCAATCAAGGATTAAAAGGGTTAGCCACCCGGCCCGCCAATGAGGCTTGATTCGACGTCAATGAGCCAGCCGTCAACCTTCCAGCCGTCGCCGGTGAGCACGACTTTCAGGACCTCGTCGGCCTCCCCGTTCGCGTAAACCGCGTGCACGGTGAACGCGCCCGCCTGCCTCTCCCCCCCGTTTTCCCGCCAGCGGTAAAAGCTGGAGTCAGTCACGGAATAATCCTGCAGCCGGCCGAGCGCGCCGTCAACCGGCGCGTACATTCCGCGCGCGCTTTCCTGCGAGTAGCCCCAGTCGTCCGCGTAAAGCGACGCGATGGCGGCGTAATCCATCCGCATGCGCGCCCCGTAAAACGCCTCCACGGCCGCGTCCGCCCCCGCACGGCCGCCGCCACCAAAGCCCGCCAGGCCAGGGTTCGCGAGCAGCGCGCAGGCCGCGATTGCGGCCGCAACCGAAAGCGCTATTAACAATGTGGTCATCGCGCGCATGCCCGCCATTTGCCCGCGCGCAGTTAAAACTTTTTTGGCTTCCGCTGTTGCGAAAGCCGCCCCCGGCCAACTCTTTTATACCTCTCCGCCGCGTCTTATCCCGGTGTTGATTCTGGGAAACGCTATCAAGGACCCAACGAAGCAGAAGCCCGGCCCTTTCAAGGCCCTGCCGCCAATCGGCGAGGTCCGCGAGCAAGCGGCGCGGTTGCCGGAAGGGTGGCAGCCCCAAATGACCGAAGCGGCCCGGAGGGTCAAGCCGGCCGAGGCGGTCAAGCCGGCCAAGCCGGCAACAAAGAAGCACTACCTTGCAGGCCACTACGGCAGTGGGGCTTCGAAGCATCTCGTTTCCGCATTCCGATACCGCTGTTATTCTGCGGACAAGCACATCATGACCCGCGAGGAAAGGAACCTGAACATCGCAATAAACCTGGCGTGGGCCGCAGTCAAAATCCCGATTTATGCCGCCGGAGGGCTGCTCGCAGGCTTCGTCGCCGGCAACGTGCTCGGCTACCTGATAGCCGCGACAACCGCAATCCCGTTTGAACCCGTGCTTGCCGCGGCAACATGGGGCGGCGCGCTTCTCGGAGCCGCGAAGTACCTGTGGGATTGCGAGCCCATCCCGAAGCTGAAGGAATTGCTTACCGAACCGAGAATCTGTGTAGGGGGAGCAGAGGACGTGTTCAAGTTCAACCCATTCCATCGGCGCAAACAGCCCGAAGGTGAAAAATGATGGCGACGAAAAGCGCAGTCAAAAAACCGTATGCCGGGGGCATCGGGACGGGCGATGCCATCGCGGGCAAAGGCGCGCAAGCCGGGGAAAAGATGCCGTTTGCCGGAATGCCGCGCCTGAAGCCGCTTCGCGACCACGTTGAAGCGCTCGGCCCAGGCCGCAAAAGCGTGAAAGCCGTCAGGGCGCATGTCGCGCAGCTTTACGAGCATCAGGACGTCGTCGCTTTGGCGCGCGTCGCGGTAAGGGAAGACGATGCCCCCTTCATCAACGAGCAGGACGCGATAGGCGTCGCGAGGATGGCTGGCCGGGGCGTCGGGCTTCTCTTGAAGCAGTTCGGTCCGGGGTGGCTGGACGGGCAGGCCGCACTCGCCTCCGGGAAAGCCAGGGATTATCTTTTTGAGAGGGCAGAAACCGCCCGACGGCACCGATAGCGTTTTATTCCTGTTTTCCGCGTCCATGCCTACGCGTTGCGAGGGGGGTGTTCCAGTTGGCGGTGAAAACCATCGAGCCGGCGGATTCAAGCGGGAGGAAGACGGGGCTGTTCAGGGCTTTACTGCATCCGCGCGAGGCAAGCGAGTTCCGCAAGATGCGCAAGTTCATGGCGGATGGCTCTTACCACAGCGCCTTTTATCATATCGAGGACTCGAATAATCCCGAGGTGTTCAAGGAATTCATCAGGCTGGCCGAAAAAGACGCCCAGTTGGGCTTGCTTCTCGGAATCGCAACCGAGCAAAACTCCCATTACTGGTTTTCCCGAATCGTGCCGAGGAAGCGGGAACCGGTACGCCAAGCCGCGGACGACGCGGTTGACCGCGTCCTGACGGCGAAGGGCCTCGATTTCTTCTGCAGGTACCTCGCAGACCCCGAAAACCTGAGAACGGAAGGCGACCACGCCGCTTCCAAGTTGAATGCCTACCTGGCGTCAAAATTCCTGCTTTTCAAGGAAAGCCACATCGACGCCGCGGTGGCGGAAGCGGTGAGGGTCGGAACCCCGCACGAATACATTCTAAATGGGGTCGCGCTGCATGCGCCCAAGCGGATGGCCGATTACGCAATCGACTTTGCCGCCAAGGAGGGCCGCCTTGACCTGGTGGAGCGCTACGCGGATGAATCGCTGAACGGGGGCCCGCATGCACGCGAAGTCCTCAAAGCCGCGCGGGAGAAGGAGTGATTGGGCAGGGAGCGGAGGGAAGCGTCAGCGGGCGCATGGTTTTTTAAACCGCGTCCGGCTAAACTTCTCGTTCGCAGTCTAAGCCTTATTCTAAGGCAGTAGCGATTGCATTTTGAGGTGTCATTCCATGGGTTTGCGTCCTGCAAAGACTTTCCGCGACGGCAACAGGGTCGCGTGGGCGCGGTTTTCGAGGAGGCGGCCGAGGAAGTCCTTCGTGAAGTCCATGCCGCACAACGCGCTCAACATTTACGTGATGGGGGAGCCGAAGGCGGGGTACGAGGTGGTCTCCGAGCTCGTCGCGTCATGCGCGGTGCAGGTGCGCGACAACGCGCTCGAGAGCGCGCGCCAGGCGGTGAACAAGCACCTCGAAAAGGCTTTGCCGGGCAACTACCACTTCAAGGTGCTCGTCTTCCCGCACAACGTCATACGCGAAAACAAGATGATTGCGGGCGCGGGAGCAGACCGGCTGCAGTCCGGCATGGCGCACCCCTACGGGAGGCCGACCGAGCGCGGCGCGAGGGTGAAGGAAGGGCAAAAGATTTTTTCGGTCGCGACGCAAGCGAAGGACGTCGAACAAGCGAAGGAGGCGTTCAGGCGCGCGAAATCAAAGCTTTCCGGGCAGTGGCGCGTTGAATTCAGGGAAGCCTAGACTGCTTTTTTCTTTTCCTTGCGTGCGGTGAACGAGACGCTTTCTTCCCCACGACGCGGCCAAGCGCCTATTTATATGGCTTCGGGCAAAACGTTTCCACGAGTCTGCCTGTGAAGGGGGGAGCGGGGTTTGGTCGGCAAAAACATTCTCTGGTTTTCTGAAATCGGCAAGGACGACATAGGGCAGGCGGGAGGCAAGGGCGCGAACCTGGGCGAGATGGCGGGCGCTGGCTTTCCCGTGCCTCCCGGCTTCCTCGTGACCGCGCAGGCGTATTTCTCCTTCCTCGCCGCGAACGACATTGAGCCGCTCATCAGGGACGCGACCAACAGGCTTGACGTGGAGGACAGCGGCGCGCTCGAGCGCGCTTCGGCGGCCATCAAGGACGCGATTGCGGACGGTCGGGTCCCGGACGAAATCCGGGTCGAAATCGTCCGCGCCTACAACACCCTGTGCGGCTTCAGCGCGATGTCGGTTCCGACGGTCGAGGCGTCCAAGTTCGTCGCGGTCAGGAGCTCGGCGACCGCCGAAGACCTGCCGGACGCGAGCTTCGCGGGCCAGCAGGCGACGTTCCTCAACGTGAGGGGGCAGGACGCGCTCGTTGACGCGGTGAGGGACTGCTGGGCGTCGCTTTTCGAGCCGCGCGCCATATATTACCGCGTGAACAAGGGCTTCGACCACCTGAAGGTGGGCATCGCGGTCGTCGTGCAGGAAATGATTCAAAGCGAGTCCGCGGGCGTCATGTTCACGATTGACCCCACGAACAACGACCCGGACATGATTGCGATAGAGGCGGCGTTCGGCCTGGGCGAGCTCGTGGTCTCGGGCTCCGTCACGCCGGACCATTACCTGGTCAGGAAAAAGGATTTCGCCATCGTGTCCAAGAGAATCGTTTCCCAGGAAGTGATGATTACGATGGTGGGCGGGGGAAACGAGAAGGTTCCCGTGCCGTTCGAGGTCCGCGACCAGCAGAAGATTTCCGACAAGCAGGTCGCCGAGCTCGCGATTCTCGGGAAAATGATTGAAGACCATTACGGGAGCCCGCAGGACATCGAGTGGGCGGTTTTTCAGGGAACGGTTTACATCGTCCAGTCAAGGGCGGTCACGACGTACAAGCCAGGCGCGCAGGAGCCCGCGGGCGGGGAGCCCGGGGAGCGCGCCCGGGCGAAGGCGGGGGGCGCGAAGCCGGCAGGGCCCGCCCCGCGGCCAAAGGAAAAGCGGGAAAAGGCGGCGGCAGTCCAGGCCGGGGCGGAACCGCCGCAGGAGGATGCCGGGGAAGGCGCAGGGGGTGCTCAAATGGGTGAGGCTGTCGACGTCAAGGACGCTGAAATCATCGTCAGGGGCTCCGGCGCCTCGCCGGGCGTCGCCTTCGGGAAGGTCAGGATAATCGAGAGCCCGAAGGAAATCGGGAAGATGAAGCAGGGCGATATCCTCGTCACCGAGATGACGACTCCAGACTTCGTTCCGGCCATGAAGAAGGCGGTCGCGATAGTGACCGACGCGGGCGGGACGACCTGCCATGCCGCCATAGTGAGCAGGGAGCTCGGAATCCCGTGCATCGTCGGGACGCAGAACGCGACGAAGGTGCTGAAGGACGGGGACAGCATCACGGTTGACGCGGTCCACGGCATCGTCTACCGGGGCGAGGTGAAGCTCGAGCCGCCCAAGAAGAGGGAGGCGAACGGGGGCGCGGGCGGCTACCCGCCGGTGTGCGGCACGAAGATTTACGTGAACATCGCGGAGCCCGAGCTCGCCGAGAGGGCGGCGGCGCTCCCGGTTGACGGCGTCGGCCTGCTGCGCGCGGAATTCATCATCGCCGGAATCGGCGAGCACCCGCGGAAGATGATGGAGGAGGGGCGCGGGCAGGAGTTCACGGACAAGCTTGCGGAAGGCATGCGCAAGATTGCGGCGGCCTTCTATCCGCGCCCGGTCGTCTACCGCGCGACGGACTTCAAGACCAACGAGTACAGGAACCTCGCAGGCGGCGAGAAGTACGAGCCGGTCGAGGCGAACCCGATGATGGGCTACCGGGGCTGCTCGCGCTACATCCTCGAGGAGGACCTGTTCAAGCTCGAGCTTGACGCGATAAAGAAGGTGAGGAACACGTACGGCCTCAGGAACCTGTGGCTCATGATCCCGTTCGTGAGGAAAATCGGCGAAATCCGGGCAATCAAGGAAATCCTGAAGCGCAACGACATCCATTTCACGAAGGACTTCAAGCTCTGGATAATGGTGGAAGTGCCCTCGACCGTCTTCATGATTGATGAGTTCTGCAAGGAGGGAATCCACGGAATCTCAATCGGCTCGAACGACCTGACGCAGCTCATCCTCGGAATCGACCGCGACAACGCGACCATGTCCGACGCGTTCGACGAGCGCAACCTCGCCGTGATGCGCGCCATCAGGGAGGTCATCACGAAGTGCAACAAGTACGGCGTCACCACGTCCATCTGCGGCCAGGCCCCGTCCGTGTACCCCGAGTTCGCGCAGGCGCTCGTGGACATAGGCATAAACTCCATTTCCGTGAACCCCGACGCGGCCGAAACCGCGCGCATGAACGTGGCGTCCGCCGAGCAGAAGCTCATGCTGAAGCGCCTCCTCGAAATCTCGCAGGCGCTCCCCGACTCGAAGTCGGAAGCCGACTAGGGGCGGCGTGGTCGGATGCGCGTCCTCCTCCAGCTCCCCGAAGGATTGAAGGCGGAGGCGTGCAGGCTCGCGCGAAAGCTCGAATCCGCAGGGGACGAAATCATCATTTCCGCCTCGCCCTGCTTCGGGGCGTGCGACCTGGCCCTCAGGGAAGCGGAAGCGGTCGGCGCAAAAAAAATAATACATTGCGGCCACGCCGAATTCCCTTTCCCGAAAAAAAACAAGCCCAAAATCCCGGTCGAATACGTCGAGTTTCCCTCCGAAATAAAACTGGCGCCGGTCCTCGCTCTCGCGCTCGCGGACCCGGATTTCAGGAAATGCAAGAAAGTGGGCGTGGTCACCACCGTCCAGCACGTAAAAAAAATCGGGGAGATAAAGCGGCTTCTCGAATCCGCGGGCAAGACCGTCCTCGTCGGCAGGCGCGGCCCGCGCGCCAAATACGACGGCCAAATACTCGGCTGCGACGTGGGGGCGGCCGCTTCGGTCGGGAAAAAATCCGACTGCATCCTTTACGTCGGCGGGGGCCTCTTCCATCCAATCGGAGTTGCGGTGTCAACCGAGTTGCGCGTTCTCGCCGCGGACCCGTTCCAGGGAAAAGCTTTCTGGATGGACGGGGCGGCGAAGAAATTCGTTTCGCGCAGGAAGGGCATCATGATGGCGGCCGCGTCGGCGGAAAGCCTCGGGATAATCGTGAGCGTGAAGCCCGGGCAGGAAAACCTTGAAGGCGCGAGGCGGCTCAAGAAAAAGCTCGCTTCCGCGGGAAAGCGGGCGGAGATTCTCGTCACGGACTTCGTTTCCCCCGAAGCCCTTGGGAACTTCCGGTGCTTCGGCGCGTTCGTCTGCACGGCGTGCCCGAGAATCGCGTTTGACGACGCGGAGAGGTTCGGCAAGCCCATGCTCACTTTTGAGGAAGGATGCGAGCTAGCGAGGCAGCTTAACGCGCTAAAGCGGGACAGCTGAAGACTCCTTGTGCGTGATGTACGCGATGTAGCTTTCCATCCGCTCTATTCCCCCGAGGGGAAGAATCATTTCAGAGCCGATGCGCGCGTAGTCGTCGCTGTCCTTCACCTTGAGCTTGATGAGGTAGTCCCAGTCCCCGGAGCACGAGTGCAGCTCGAGCACTTCCGGAATCCTGGACAGCTCTTCCCCGAACTTGCGGATGCTTTCCCCGCTCTTGTAGCGGACCGCGTAGTTCACCTTGAGCACCGTGAAAATCGTGAGCCCCGCGCCAACCTTTTTCCCGTCAACCGCGGCCGGATACCCTTTTATCACGCCGAGCTTCTCGAGCCTTTTCAGCTTGCTGTGCACCGTCGTGATTGGCGCCTTCAGCCGGTGTGCGAGCTTGGTCGAGCCCGGCTTGCACATGTCGCCTTTCTGCAGCAGCTTCAGCAATTCGCGGTCCGTCGCATCAAGCTTCTCCATAAAACCACTTTTCGTAAAACATGCGAAAAACAGCTATAAAACAGTATCTTTTCGGAAAATTTTGCGACAAGTGTTATTAACCCGGCTTTCGCGTGCCCTGCGGTGTTCTCGGTGGCTGAATCCGTTTCGGTGAAAAAACCCGGCAATCCCGGGCGCGTCGCGGAAGGGAAAGCGGGCGCGGTCTCGGTTTTCTCGAATTTCTTCAGGGGAAAGGAGGCCGAAAAGCCGGCCGCCTGGGCGGATTCGCCGAAGCTCGCATTCGACCTCGAAAAAATCAGGAACCTGCGCGACAGGGCGTTTTTCGCGGAAACCGGGGAAAAAAAGGCGGCAATCCGCGAAAGCATGCTCAATCTCGCATGGGACCTTGAAAAGAAGGTCAACGCGGAACTCCGCTCGAGCTACGGCGAGCTGGAAACGTGCAGGCGCAACGCCCGCATAGCGGGCACGGCCGGGGTTTTTTCGACCACAACCGGCGGCTTCGCGCTCGGGAACATCGCCGTCGCGGCGGCAAAAGGCGTGCCCATCCCGCTCTTCTTCACCGCGCTGGCGGCGGCCTCTTTCGCCGCGATGCTGCTTTTTGACAGGCTCGCCGAGCGTTTCAAGCGCCGCAAGAAGGAGATAGAAGAGAGGCGCGAGAAGCTTTTTTCCGCAAACAACTCGTTAAACTCGTTATACCTCGAATACCTGTAGCGCGCTCATCCCCCGAGGAGCGGGGCGAGGAACCACACCATCGCGACCAGGGTTGCGTGGATGGTCGCCATCGCGAGCGCGACGTAGCCGAGCTTCCTGTGGACGGAGAACGGAATCCACTGCTTGCGGAGCTTCAGGTTTGAGAACGCGATGAATACCTGCAGGAAGACGAGCGAGTAAATGATTATTCCGAGGTAAAGGACGAGCGGCTTGCCCAAGATCGTGACGTCGTAACCAATCGTCAGCCAAGACATTTTTTTCACTCCGCGCGGGGGAATCCGGAAGAACTTCAAACTGGAGGGGGCGGCCAGCCCCCTGCGGTTCGGATGGCAGGAGGCCCCGTCTCGAAGCGGCTCTTCCGGCGCGGTGTCCGGGCCTGTGCTCCACCCAGTATCCCCGGAGCATGGGGCGCCGTAGCTTAGGGTTGCTCCTTCCGGCCTGGCCCGATTCGTACGGCAGACCATCCCCGGGGGCTGGGCTTCTACGCTTCAGCCCGGTCCTGGAACCGGAAAAGCCGCGCCTCAACAGGGCGTTCGGTCCCGCCTGGAGGGGATTTGCGGCGACAGGGGACCCCTGGCCCCCCGACCTATCCTGCCGCAACAGGTTGCGAAGCCGCTGTTTAAAAACCGCCCGCCTTTCACTCGTAGTTTTGGGCGAAATCGCCGCTCACGGTGCGCGTCGCGCCGGTGTCGAGCTCCGTGTACCTTATCCAGAGCTTTCCGCTGAAGTGCTGCCCCACGCGCGCGTCCGGGAAGACGGTGACGTTGCCGAGCGCCGCCTGGTAGCAGGACGCGTTGGCCACTCCCCCGTCCCGGCTTTCCGTGCTCGCAATCCATTTCTCTTCGCCTATCCGCATCGTCCCGTTCGAGACGTCCGCCCAGCCGTCCGTCGGCACGGCCGTTTCCTGCGTGCACTTGAATTGCGTGACGTTAATCGGGCGGGGGAGGCTCTGCCTCAGCCGCAGGTCCATGTATCCGGTGCCGCTTTCGAGCTTGTACGCGACGCACGCGATGCCCGGAGGCAGCGAGCACGCCGGGGTCACGCTCGCTCCCGCCGCGAGCACCCCGCTGTAGAAAACGATTGCGACGAGCACGATGGCGGCGAGAATCATCCACGAGTAGGAGATGAGGTACTCGAGCGCGTTTTGCGCCTTGAAGTTTTTCACCAGAGCCACCATCGGGCGCGCTTCACTTCACCGTGGTCCCGTCGTGCTTACCGCCGCGGATTGCCGCCTCGACCTGCTTCAGGTCCTTCCCGTTGACGAAGTGCGTCTCCATTTTCGAGCGCGCGATTATCTTGCAGGCGATGTTGTCGAACACGAAGTGCGTGCCCGCCTTCCTCATGTCGTACTCGTTCGCGAGCTTGACGAGCTGGGAGTGCGTCATCCGCGAAAACTTCTTGGCTCCGGCGCGGCGCGGCGGCCTGTCGTAGATGGCGTCGATGTTCGAGAGGTTGACGAGGCGCCTCGCCCGGATTTTTTCGGCGAGCAGGGCGGCGTCCGCGTCCGTGGTGAAACCGGGTATCGTGCCGCCCATGACGACCACGCGCCTTTCCGCGACCGCCACCGCTTCCGCGGCGCGGTTGAAGTCCTCCATGACTCCCGGATAGGCGCGCTCGCCCAGGGCGGAGGCGGCGATGAACGCGTTCGCGCGCGTCATGAGGATTGCGGCCTCGTCGGCGACGAACTCGTTTCCCCCGAGGGCGCGCACCGCGGACGCGTATTCGCGCGCCGGCGTTCCCCCGCCGCTTATCACCGCGAACTGGAACTCCTTTGAGAGCGCGTTCACGAGCTTTGCGAGCTTCTGCAGGAACAGGACGTCAACCTTGCCGGGGTTGATCAGGCTTCCGCCGACGGACAGGACTACTCGCGACAAAGAGCATCACCGAACCGTTTTTAAGTCGCGTCCCTTTTAATTATTGCCATGGTGCGCTCCGCGAAATTGGCGAAATCGGTTGCCTCGGCGTACGCGGCCCTGAAGAGGAGCGAGGCCGCGCAGGACAGGCTCGTCGCGCTTTCCCGCGAAATAATCCGCGCCTGCGCTTTCGCCGTCAAGTCCATCCACGCGAAGGAAGCGCGCGGGGCGGAAGCCGAGATTTCCAGGGCGAGGAAGCTCGTTTCGGAGGCGCGCGGGGTGGACAGGGGCCTCGAGCACGTCGCGATGCAGGCGTACCAGGAGTTGTGCGAGGTCGAGGTGCTCGTCGCGGTCATCGGCGACAGGGAGATTCCCTCGCGGGCGGAGCTGGGCGTGCCTGTCGAGGCGTATTTCGCGGGCCTCATGGACGCGGTGGGCGAGCTTAGGCGCGAGATGCTCGAGGAATTGAAGCGCGGGGACAGGAAGGCGGCGGTCGCCCGGTTCGACGCCATGAACGCGATTTACGAGGAGACGCTCCCGCTCAAGTTCTCCAACTCCATCCTTCCCGGGTTCAGGAAGAAGCAGGACGTCGCCCGCATCCAGCTCGACCACGCGAGGAGCGAGCTGTTGCGCAAATAAATAGTTTTGCAGGCAAATAGCTTTGCGCGGGCAGCCGCCCGCGCAAGGTTCAGGGGTGGGTTGTTGCTGTTTACGCCAGGTCCCGTTGATTTGACGAAGGAAATCGGCGCGGCGCAGGAAAAAAGGATGATTTCCCACCGGGGAAGCGAGTACCACGAGCTCCACTCCCGGGTCGTGGAAAACGCGCGCCGGCTGATGGACTGCGACGACGCCTTCATAATAACCGGCAGCGGCAGCGCGGGAATAGAGGCCTGCGTCGCGAGCAGCGTGAGGGAAGGCGAAAAGGCGCTCGTCTGCCACAACGGGGTTTTCGGGGAGCGCCTGCTTGCGACGTGCCTCCTCCACGGCGCCGCGGCGTCGGGGGAAAAGCTCGGCTACGGGCTCGGCTTCTCGCTTGAGCGGGCGAAGGCGGCAATCGACGCCGCGAAGCCGTCGTTTTTCGGAATCGTCCTCAACGAGACGAGCACGGCGGTGTGCAACGACGTCAGGGACGCCTGCCTTTACGCGAAGAAAAGCGGCGCGCTCGTTTTCGTTGACGGCGTGAGCGGCGTGGGCGGGCACGAGTTCTCCATGCGGCTTTCCGGAGTGGACCTGTGCGCGGTCGGCTCGCAGAAATGCATCGGCGCGCCCCCCGGGCTCGCGCTCGTCGGGGCGAGCGGCGGCGCAATCGCGCACATGAAAACGGTCAAGCCGCGGACGCGGTACCTGGACCTGAACCGGTTCGCGGAATTCAGCGCGAAGAGCGAGACGCCCTTCACCCCCGCGATATCCCTCATCTACGCGCTCGACGAGGCGCTGGCCGGGGTTTTCAGGGAGGGGCTTGCGGCGAGAATCGGGCGGCACAGGAAGGCGGGCGAGTTCGCGCGCGCCAGGCTTTCGCAGGCGGGCTTCGCGCTTCTCGCCGAAAAGGGCTTCGAGTCGAACACCCTGACCGCGTTCAGGGTCTCCTCGCCGGAGGAGGAGAAGGGAATCAGGGACGCGCTCAAGGCGAGGGGCTTCATTGTTTCCGGCGGCATGGGGGAATTGAAGGGGAAGGTGGTGCGCATCGGCCACATGGCCAACTTTTCGCAGGAAAAGCTCGCCGAGTGCGTCGAGGCCGCAGTCGCTTGGAAAAAGCGTTAGGCGCAGGTGGTTTGGTTGGCTCGCGTTGTGGTTGCGGACGGCCTGGATGAAGGGGCCGTCGCGGAGTTGGGGAAGGCTTTCGGCCCGGTTTCGGTGAAGCCGGCCGACTTGGGCGCGGAGCTCGCCGACGCCGAAATACTGATAGTGCGAAGCAAGACGAGGGTCACCCCGGCGCTGCTCGCGCTCGCGCCCAAGCTGAAGGTCGTCGCGAGGGCCGGGGTCGGCCTCGACAACGTCGACGCGGACGCGTGCGCGGAAAGGGGCATCGCGGTCTTCAACACGCCGGACGCGAGCACGGTCGCGGTCGCGGAATTCGCGGTCGCCATGATTTTCTCGCTGCTCCGCCACCTGCCGCGCGCGGACGCGTGCATGAGGGCGTCCAGGTGGGAGAAGAGCGCGCTTGCCGGCCGCGAGCTTTCCGGGAAGACGGTCGGCATAATCGGCTTCGGGAGGATCGGGAGCTCGGTTGCGGACCGGCTTCGCCCGTTCGGCTGCAGGATACTCACGTTTTCGCTTGAATTCCTGAAGAACCCGGGGGACACGGAAGTGGTGCCGCTTGAGGAGCTGCTCGCGCGTTCGGACATAGTCACCCTCCACGTCCCGCTGACGCCGGAAACGAGGCACATGATGAACGCCGAAAGGATTGCGCTGATGAAGCCGGACGCCCTAATAGTGAACACGGCGCGCGGAGAGCTCGTTGACGAGGAGGCGCTTTACTGCGCGCTGAAGGCCGGAAAGCTGGGCGGCGCGGCGCTTGACGTCTATCCCGTCGAGCCGTATTCCGGGAAGCTTTGCGGCCTCGAAAACGTGGTCCTCACGCCCCACATCGCGGGAAGCACCGCGGAGGGACAGGCGCGCATAGGGCGGCAGCTCGTGGAAAAGCTGAAAGAAATTCGCTTGTGAATCTCATCCTCGCCGCGTCCCGACCCGCCCGCAGCCGCGGAAGCCCTCCGAGAGCGCGCTTTTCGCTTCCGCGCCCGCCGCAGCCGCCCCGGCCGCAGGCGGCGCAACCGCCTCGCGCGCCGGCGCTGCGCGCGCAATCTCGTTTTTCCTGGCTTCCACGGCAATCGCGACTATCGCGGTGGCGCAGGGCGGGGCGCTCGAGGCCTCCCCCAGCTCCGCCGGCGTGGCGCCGAGCATCGCGAGCTTCTCCACCATCGCTTTCGCCTGCGGGTCAACGGACAGGCACCCGAGCCCGCATTCCCCGAACCTTTCGGCGAGGCCGTCGCAAAGCGCCCTGACCTCGGCCTCCCGCCTTATGCCCGCGAGGCCGGCCCTAGCAAGCTCTGCCCGAGGCTCGGCGCGCCGCCCGAACCCCTTCCCGCTTTCGCCTGGAGAAACACAATCCACCGAGATGCACCCGCGCTGGAACGCCCGCTCCCGGTTTAATACGGTTGCCCGTAATTGTTATCGCGCCCGGAGCGCCCAAGGCGAATAAAATACCCGCGCCGCGGCGCGGGTGCGGATTCGGGCGGCATTTGCACAGGAGCGTTAAAAAATGCGCCTTGAGTAAGAGGTTGCGGTGCGGACTTATGCTTGACATCCGAAGAATCAGGGATAACCCGGACGAGCTGCGCGCGGCCCTGAAGAACAGGGGGCAGGACGCGGGCGCGGTCGAGGAAATCCTCAGGCTTGACGGGGAATGGCGGGAGCTGAAGGCGCTTGCGGACGGCCTGCGCGCCTCCAAGAACAAGGTTTCCCTCGAAATCAACGGGCTCAAGAAGGCGGGGAAGGGGATTGACGCGCAGGTCCACGAGTCGCACAGGATTAACGCGGAGCTCGCGGGCGTTGAGGGGAAGGCGGCTGAGATGGAGGGCAGGCTGGCCGCCATCATGCTCACCGTCCCCAACATCCCGCACCCGAGCGTCGCGGTCGGGAAATGCGAGGACGACAACCCGGTGATTCGCTCGTCAGGAACCCCGCGGAAATTCGACTTCAAGCCGAAAGAGCATTGGGAGCTTGCCACGGAGCTGGACATAATGGATTTCGAGCGCGGGGCGAAGATTGCGGGCCACCGCTTCACCCTCCTGAAAGGCGACGGGGCGAAGCTTGAGCGCGCGGCCATAAACTTTTTCCTCGACGTGCACGAGAAGAACGGGTGGTTCGAGGTGTTCCCGCCCCTGCTCGTCAACGAGAAGACCGCGACCGGCACCGGAAACCTGCCCAAGTTCGCCGACCAGCTTTACTACTGCGGCGAGGACAAGCTCTACCTGATTCCGACCGCGGAAGTCCCGGTTACGAACATCTACATGGACGAGATAATCCCGAAGGAGGACCTCCCCATGCGCTTCTGCGCGTACACGCCCTGCTTCCGCAGGGAAGCCGGCGAATACGGGCGCGACATCAAGGGCTACCTGCGCCAGCACCAGTTCAACAAGGTGGAGCTCGTAACAATATGCGAGCCGGAGAAGTCTTACGAGGAGCACGAGCTGATGGCGAAGGAAGCCGAGCGCGTCCTGGAGCTGCTGGGCCTTCCTTACAACCGCATGCTGCTCTGCACGGGCGACATGGGCTTCGCGGCCGCAAAGACCTACGACCTGAACGTCTGGCTTCCCGGGCAGGGCAAATACCGCGAAATCTCATCCATCTCCAACTGCGAGGACTTCCAGGCGCGCAGGGGAAACACGCGCTACCGCGACGCGAAAAACAAGCCGAGGCTCGTGCACACGCTGAACGGCTCCGGGATAGCGGTGGGGCGCACCGTAATCGCAATCATGGAAAACTACCAGAACGCGGACGGCTCAATCACGGTTCCCGAGGCGCTGCGGCCGTACATGAAGGGAAAGGAAAAAATCGCGTGAGCCTCACGCGACCTGGTCCTTCGCCATCCTCCCAACCACGGGAAGCATGGGCGCCTTCCCCTCGTACGCGCTCGCCGCAAGGTAAACCCTCAGGCAAATCATGGAAACGACGAACGCGACCCAGGCGGCCCAAACAAAGCAGATTCCTATCACGGTCAATATGAGCAGCACCGTTGCCGCGTACAAAACCATCGTCACCGGAATCATTGCGGCGTCGAACAGCATCACCTGCATCGCGTGGAAGCGCGCGAAGGCGTCCTTCTTGTCCGCGAGCAGGTAGACGAGGAGCGCGACTATCATCCCCCCGAAAACGTACGGGATTGCCGCAAGAATCCTGCTGTCGTTCCGAGTTGCCCCTATTCCCGCGTCCTCCATCCCTTATCGCCGGACGGTTATGCGCTTGGCGGGTTTAAAAGCGTGAGTCCCCCAAACTATAACGGTGAGAACGGATGGCTTCTGCTGAAACGGTCTTGTCCGGCCTGCTCAAGGGCGCGGAGGATTTCAGGGCGCGCGAGCCCCAGGAAGCGCGCGCAACGCTCGCGAAGGGGCAGTCTCCCGGCGCGGCAATCCTTTACTGCAGCGACTCGCGCGAAACCGCGGAAAAGCTTTTCGGCTGCGACCGCCGGGGCGAGGTTTTCGGAATCCGGCTCGCGGGAAACGTGGCGTCCAGGGAGGCAATACAGTCCGCAGTCTACGCGGTGGAGCACCTGCACGTCCCGCTCCTCATGGTCCTCGGGCACACTGGCTGCGGCGCGGTCGGCGCGAAAAGGAAGGGCGGGGAAGCGAAGCTCGCGGAGCTGCTGTCCCTCGTGGAGCCCGACGAAAGGCTGAACGTGCGCGCGCAGGTGAAGCGGCTGATTGCGGAAGAAGCCGTCGCGGAGCGCGTCGAGGCGGGAAAGCTGGTGGTCGTGGGCGCGCTGCACGACCTCGAGAGCGGCGCAATCACGGAGCTCGTCCGCGTTTCCAAGGGCAGGACCGAGCTCGCGCGCTAGGAGCCGCCCCGGCCCGGAGTTCATTTAGTCTTGGTGAAGCATTGGCTGAGAAGTCGAAGCTGCAATACGAGCTCAAGAAGCAGCTCAAGGCGTTGAAGGGGCTGAAGGGCAGCGGAACAGAGCTCATCTCGCTTTACATCACGCCCGGATACCAGATAGCGGACGCCTCGAACAAGCTCAAGGAGGAATACGGCCAGGCGGCGAACATCAAGTCCAAGTCCACGAGGAAAAACGTGCAGGCGGCTCTCGAGCGCATAATCAACTACCTGAAGGCGTACAGGTCTCCGCCCCCGAACGGCATGGCGATTTTCGCGGGCAACGTCTCCAAGGACGCGGGCAGGCCGGACATACAGCTTTTCTCGCTTGAGCCTCCTGAACCGCTGCGCACGCAGTTTTACAGGTGCGACTCCGCCTTCGTCCTCGAGCCCCTCGAGGACATAGTTTCAATCAAGGACACTTACGGCCTCCTCGTGATGGACGGGAGGGAGGCGACGATTGCGACCCTGCGCGGCAAGTCCACGAGCATCGTCAGGAAGCTGAATTCCACGGCGCACAGCAAGGTGAGGAAGGGCGGCCAGTCCGCGCGGAGGTACGAGCGCCTCATAGAGGAAAGCATTGAATACTACTACAAGCGCATCGGCGAGGCGCTGGACGCGGTTTTCGTGGGGATGCCCCACTTCAGGGGCATCATCGTGGGCGGCCCGGGCCCGGCGAAGGACGACTTCATGAAAATGAAGCCCTTCAACTACCAGCTCAAGGTCCTCGGCGTGCTCGACACGGGCTACACGGACGAGTACGGCGTGAAGGAGCTCGTGGACAAGTCGGGCTCCATCCTCGCGGAGCAGGAGTCCATAAAGGAAAAGCAGCTCGTGGACTCGTTCATCAAGGCGGTCGTGACGGGCGGGCCCGTGGCTTACGGCGAAAAGGAGGTGCGCGAGGCGCTCCTCGCAAACCGCGTGAAAACCCTTCTCGTCTCCGAAGGGCTTGACCTGAAGAAAGTGCTCTTCAGGTGCTCGCAATGCGGCAGGGAAAAGGAGGTAATCTCCCGCAGCGAAGCCGACTTCATGGACGAATGCGGCGGAAAAATGCGGGCGGAAAAGTCGGAGGACGTCGCGGGCGAGCTTCTCCGCATCGCCGAGGAAAAGAACACGGAGCTCCAGGTAATTTCGACCGAGACCTCGGAGGGCGCGCAGTTCCTCAACTCGTTTTTCGGGATTGGCGCCTTCCTGAAGTACTAGCTACCTCACGAGCCCGGTTATCGCGCAGTCGCCGAGGAACTGCGCGTCGCCGTAAAAGTATGCCGCGCCGGCCGTGAACCTCGTGCCGTTCGATGTCGCGTTGAAGCCGACGAAGAAAGGCAGCCGCGACTCCGCCCCCATTTCGGAAACGCAGTCGGCAATCGGGCGCGCGTAAGAGGCCGCCCCGCCGAAGCATTGGTCGCCCTCGAAAGCGTAGTTCGTCACGTTCTTGCCCAGGGTTGAAAGCGTGAAGCTCAGCTGTATGCCGCAGTTCTGCTCGTTGAACCTCGCGTCGCCTTCCCCCATCCCCCTCAAGTCCTGCACCACGGCGGCCTTGCCGGTCGCGTTGAGCACCGCCTTGAACTGGTCGCGCCCAATCTCCTTCTCCCCGGCCTGCTGCGCGAGGAAAAGCGCGGCCGCAACCGCCAAGACCAGGACCGCGGCGATCAGGAGCGCGTTCGCGCGTATGGCGCCGCCTTGCGCCTGCTTCGGCACCACGGTTTCCGGGTTCGCCACGTCCGCAGCCAAATGGACACCTTCAGCTCCCGGCCAGCGCGCGCGCGACGAGGCAGTCAGAGTGGAACGACGCCGGCCCGCTCACGAATCCCCGCGTGGAATAATACACGCTGAAGCTCGAGGTCGTCTGGTTCGCGTAGCCGAGGACGAGCGCGGGCGCCCCGGCGACGTCCCTCGTGCACGCGTCCCCGGCAGCCGCGCCCGACGGCTCGGTGCACGCGCCTCCCGCCAAGGCGTAAACGCGGACCGTTTTACCGGAAGCGGAAAGGCTCGCCGAAACCGCGTTCGCGCACGACGACATCAGGGGAAGCGCGCCCGCGGGAGCGCCGTCCGACGCGACGATGACCGCGGTGCTGTTGGCGGCCGCCAGCCGGGACGAGAACAGGTCGAAGGTAGAGCGCGTCATCTCCTGCTGCACGACAGAGTTCGCGGTCGCGACCGCCACGCCCATGAGCACGAACAGGAACGCGAAAATGATTGCCCACAGCACCACGGAAAGGCGGTTGAGCCTTATCACGCCCCGCGCCTTCAGGAGCGCGAAGACGGCGAGGCACGCGAAGTAGGCGAACGCTCCGGAAGCGATTATCGCGACGGTCGGGAGCGTGCGGGCGTACGTCTCCCTCGCGTCGCCGCTCAGGGAGAGGGCGCCAGCGACGAGGTCTATCGCGAAGATGCTGACCCGCCTCGCGGCTCCCGCGACCCACGTCCCGGCCTGCAGCGTGCGCTGGCCCAGCTTCTCGCTCGCGACATCGTCCGCCTCCTGCCCGATGAACCGCAAGTCGTTGCTGAACTGGGCCACCGCGTCCCGGCTCATCGGCAGCCCGGAGCCGACCACGCGGTCAATCTCCTCCTTTTCCTCGGAATACGCGTTCAGCCTGGCGATGAGCGAGCGGTCCTGCGGGTCAAGGTAAAGGCGCGCGCGGAAGAGCGCGAGCGCGGTGTCATTGTTCAGCCCCATGAATGCGCCGAAATCCGCGGTCAGGTTCCTCGTTTCCGCGTCAACCTTCTCCGACAGGACGAACAGCTGGACCGCGCTCGCGTTTGCCGCCGAAAAGTTGCGGTCAATCCCGTACTGCGAAACGCGGAGCAGCAGCTCGGAGAGGGCGGCGAGGTCCGCCGAAAGCTCGTCGTCGGAAACCCGGGCGAGGATGATGCTTGCGGCCCTGGAGGCGTTGGAGGCGCGCCCCTCCACCTGCGAGTAAAGCGCCCTGAACGACTCGTTTTCCTCGCTCATGCGCACGAAGTTGAACCTCGCGTTCATGCTGTTGTAAAGCGCCTGCGCGCGCGACAGCGCGCTCGCGTTGGACACTATGCGGCCCGAAATCGCGTTCGAGTCCGTCATCGCCTCCGTGAGCTGCGAGAAGTTCGCGGGCACGTCGCGGCACCACTGCGAGTTCATCCTCGCGCTCGACCTGTAGGCGCACCATTCAAGGCCGGCGGGCGCGAGTTGCGAGCCCGTAATCTCGAAGCACCCGAACAGGTGGTTCGTCTGCACCGCCTGCGCGCCGGCCTGGGCCGCGGTGAGGTTCCCGGTGAGGTAGGACGAGTACACGGCCGCGTCCACGGCGCCGCCCTTCATCGCGGTTGCGGCGGCAACCGCGTTTTTCAGGCCCTGCTGCTCCGCCCCGGTGTCCACCTCGAACTGGTGGATTGACGCGGCGAAGTCGCTGCCGAAGTAAGCCATCTTGTCGGCGCAGAACGGCACGTTCATGCACGATTCGCAGCGGGTGACGCCGCAGGTCGCGCCCGGCCGGTCCAATCCAATCGAGGTCTTGCACTCGAATTCGGCCGGGTACCTAGACGCGTTGAAGGCGCTGATGTGCCCAATCAGGTGGTCGAGCTCCGTCGCGTTGTGGTAATTCGCCGAGGCGTAATACTCGCGAATCGCGGAATTAATCCGGCTTGAGTCGTTCACGAACGCGTACCTGGTCTCGCCGCCCGACTCGCTTCTGGAAAGGAAGAAGGATTCGACGCCTTTCACTTTCACGAGCACGAACTGGCTTCCGCCTGCGGAAATCTGGGTTGCGCCCGCGTCGGACGAGAAATTCTCGCCCGGGTAAAGGTAGGGAGTTACAAAATCCTCCAAGGTTTCCGCGTAAAGCACGGGCGCGGAAAGGGCCACGACTAACAGTAATGCTAACAGCCTGGTTTCGGTCGCCATTCAGCTCATAATTGGTTGGGCTGCTATTTAAATCTTTACGGATTGGTGCGGTTTACCATAGGTAAGCTTTCAACCTTGGGTTGCCGTCGAATACACGATCAGGAAGAAAGCACCAATAAACGAGGGGGGGGTGTAGCTCAAAAATTCGTTTCCACTAACTATCGTTTAAAGCAGAAAAAAAGAGAAAAATAAAATGGGGAGGGGGTTTTTGCAAACCCCCGGAGTCTTGGCTTCCCGGTCCGGGACCTTACTGGGCCCTTGCTGCGATGAGGGCCTGGATGAACTGGTCTCCAGCGGTCACCGTGTCCTGCGGCGTGTAGCCCGCGACGAGAATCCTGTTCGTGCCAATCGCCCTCACGACCACGGGTGTCGAGGTCAGGTCGATTGCCGAGCTGCGGATTATCTCGCTTGCCACCGTGTTCACCGTGTTTCCGCCGACCACAATCAGGGTTGCGGTCTGGTCCGCGTTGGTGTCGAGCACCACGAGCTTGTTGGTTGCGGTGTCGAGGTTGGTCGGGATTACGGTGTCGGTTACGCTTGGCGTCGCGGTGAGGGCGTCGAGTCCGGTTACCTGGCAGGTTGCAGAGCCGGCTCCTGCGGTGCAGGTTCCGACGTCTTCGGTAATCTGGGTGACCTTTATTGAGATTCCGCCTGCGAGGCCAACCGTGCTCTCGCCTTCTCCGAGCGGGCCGATCTGGACGGGTGCGTTGGGCGCAGTGCCTGAGGTCTTCATGTAGTATTGCGCTTCGCAAACCTTCTTCGCCACCTTCATTGCAGCGTTCGAGCTCGAAATCGAGGTGAACTTGCTGCCCCTGTCGGTGATGAAGCCTACCGTCTGCGGTCCGTCGTACGGTGCCGGTCCCTTGCCTACGCCCGTGTAGTTCATCTTGTCAGGCGACGTGTCGAGCGCGTTGCCCGAAATCGGGTCAACGAACTGGTACGTCGTGCTGCTCTGGTTCTGCTGCTGGATGACGAACCTCACGTAGTCGTAGTCAGCCGGGCTGTTTCCAGCGTCTTCGCGGAAGGCGATGTACCTCTCCGCCGGGATTGTCGCGCCAGGCTCGATTGTGAGCTGGCAGGTTCCGACGCCTGTCGGGACGCCAACTTCACACCACTGCGGTTCTCCGCTGGTCACGAACGCTCCAGGGCCGAAGCCGAAGCTCTGCCTCGTGCCGTCGCCCGCGTCGTAGGTCACCGCGTCTTCCGCTCCTCCGTCGGGTGCTCCGCGGAAGTCGCATGCGGTTTCGCCTGGCTGGGTCCAGATGATCTCACCGGCATCGTTGTAGAGGCCGACTCTCATGTCTTCGCCAACCTGCGTGCTGTTGACCTCGAGGTGGAACGCGTTCCCGAAGGTGCCTCCGGTTGCGGTTATTGCGAGGACCTTCGTCATGTTCTTGCTGCCCGACACGGTCAACTCGACGTCGTCCGCTCCGATTCCGCTCGTTGACGGCTGGGTGTAAACAAGGGCCTGGTCCGACGCCTCACCGACGATGGTGAAGGTGGTCTGCGAGCTGAAGTCGCCGACGATGTTCAGCGTGTGGGTAGAGTTGATGAGGTTCAACGGATACAGTTTGGTGCCGTAGGACGCGTTCAGGAGGTTGGAGCCGAGGTTCACGTAGAACGACGAAACCTGTCCGGTCAGTCCCTGCGCGCTCACCGTGAACGGCTGGTTCAAGCCCGAGGTTACGCGGAGCACGTTTGCGTCCGGCAGCCTGGTCTTGTACGTGCAGCTGCTGTCGCCTCCGTAGTTGTTCAGGGTGAAGGTCCTCTGGAGGATGGACATTCCGAGCGAGTCGTAGTCGCCGGGGTCCGCGCAGCTGAGTCCGTTGTACTGGAGCTGCCAGACAACAGGGCTGCAGATGATGTTCTGCGTGTCTCCCTCAACCATCTTCACGTTCGCGTTGTTGCCCTCGTCCTTCACGATGATTTCCCTGAGCGAGTCCACGTACTTGCTGTCCTTGGACGGGTCCTTGTTCTTCCAGTACAGGGAAACCATCCAGTCCTCGCACTCGTCGGAAATCTTCTCGCCATCCCTGAGCTCGAACTCCTTCGAGTAGATGGCCATTTCCGCCCATTTCGCGTACGCGTAGTAACCGGGGTTGTTCTTGTAGACGCGGATGCGAATCTTGCTTCCGTCGGGCGCGGTCCAGGTGTACGTCGCTCCATCCGCGATCTTGTCCTCCTTCAGGAGGTTGTTGTTCATGTCGTATATCTGGATGGACGCGTAGGTCTGGAACAGCTCTCCCGCGGGAACAGTGATATCGGCGAGCTTCACGTAGTAGGAGCCCGTTGAAAGGTTCTCTCCCACGTGCACTATGCCGTATGCCGATTCCTTCGCAAGGCGGATTGAGCCTCCTTCGCGGATACCTCCGGTGAGGGTGCCGTCGCAGTCTCCGGATGCCTCCGTGTCTGACGAGTCGGCGACGCAGGTGGATGGCGGGCTCATGTCGGAGATGATGTAGTCCTCCCCGAGGAACTTTATGAGGACGCGGTGCCTGTCGGTCCTGTCAGTGTCAGAGCACGTCCTGTTCGTTTCCTCGGTCTGCCTGGGGTTTCCGTATCCCGGGAAGATTGCGCCGTCGTTCGGGTTGCAGGTCGCCACTGGCACGCCGTACTGGTCGTGGGTGAACTTTATCTTGTACGCCATGTCCGGCTCGAAGCCGATGATCTTCTTGAGTGCGTCGTCGTACTTCGTTACCGCCCTGACCCACAGTGTCTGCTCTTCCGTGTATCCCACGTTTGCATAGGTGTCCGTAATGGAGCCGGTCTGCAGCGCCGGGAAGTCGCTTGCGGTGAACTTCTTCACCGCGTTCGAGAACTCAAGGGGCGACGGGTCGTTTGTCTGGTCGTACTTGTCGTCTGACGAGGACTGGTTCCTGTTCTCCAGTTTCCTGTCAACCCAGTCGTTGATCAAGGTGTTGAATTGCACAGCACCCGATACGACTCCCGGCAAGGTTACGTTCAGCCAAACCTTTTCGTTGCTGATTGCGCAAGTCCCGGCTCCACCGGTTGCACCCGAAACGGTGCAGCCTACACCGCTCTTTCCGCTTACTGTCGCGGTGACCGCCTGCGTTCTCCAGGCGAGGTTGCCGATCATTGCGGCAATGTTCGCTGCGACTACTCCGTCAGAAGCCGCCGCGGTTTGTCCGACCACGACCTTGACCTGGGGCACTCCGCTTTCCGATATGATGGGGGTGTTGCTGTAGGTAATGGCTCCCGCCGTTGCGAAAGCCGCCCCTACGAGCGCGGTACCCGCAGCCAATGCCGCGATCTTCTTCACGTTCAAACTCTTCACGATACCACCTCGGTATTCTGTGCCGTTTCTTTGTATGGGCGCCCGGCGAACTTCTCGCGTGAAGTGCCGGGTCGACAGATGCTCCCTGCCGACATAATACCAATATTAACAACGGCACACGTTTGCCCATACACAAACCCCACGTCATCCGACGGCGCACCCGGTAGGGCGCGCAGCCATCAATAGGGCTATTCCACAGGGTTTATTTTCTATGCCTTTTTAAATATTACTGAAACCTACTAACTCCAGTTAATATTTGACAATCGGCGGAACGCCAATTGACGAACCTATTGTTCGTCTCGCCGCGGCACCCGGAGGTGCCGCTTTTGCCCGGCAAACCCTGCAGTAAGTGCTTTGCTCCTTCCAATGTTATATACCTTCCAATGTTATATATAGTGCGCTTCCCCAAACCGTTTGCGATGGAGCCAGCCAATTTCCTGCTCGCGGTCGTCACGAGGCGCCCGGAGGAGCTTCAAAAGAACCTTCCCGCGTACCTGGAAGCCCTCGCCGGGAGGCCGGACTGGGAGGTCGCCGTCCTTGACGACGCCAAGTCGTCCGTGGGGAACGCGGCCTTCCTTTTGCGCGCCTTCAACGAGACCGGCATCCGCATGAGGCACCTTTCCCCCCGGCACGGGGTCGGGCTCGCCCGCATCGTCTCGTCCGCGCTTTCGCGCGACGTCACGCGGCTTTTCTCCGGGAGCTTCGGCTCGATCCGGAACACCGCCCTCGCCTTCGCAATCGCCGGGAGGCAAAACGCCGTGTTCGTGGACGACGACACCTTCCCCCTTTACGACTTCGCGGCGAGGTACGAGGCGCGTTTCTCCGAGGGCTGGAAGCTCGTTCCCGGCGGCTTCGAGGGCCACGTGCACGGCTCCGCGCACGGCCTCCTGTACTCGGTTTGCGAGGCCCTGAACGAGCTCGGGGCGGGAATCCTTCCGGAGAAGGACGCGGGCGCGCAAATCCTTTCCGCGGTCCGCGGCGTCCCGCCCAGGCAGTCCAGCCATTCCAGGCATTTCTTCAGCGGCGGCAACCTCGGCGTCTCGCTTTCCCTCGCGTCAAGGCTCCCGTTCCTGCCTTCCCCGTTCCGGATAGAGGACGCCATCTTCTCCATGGCCGCGTCCGACTACCTTTCAGGCGACGGGCGGGGCGTTTTCCGCGCGTACAACGACCGCCTCGCGCTGCTTGAGACCCCCCTCGTGCGCCACGCGCGCGCCCCGACGGCGGCGCCGTCGCTTCATTCCCGGCTCGTGAGGGGGCTGAAGGGCGCCGCAGTCGCGCGGCTCGTTTCGGAAATCGGCATCCAGTCGTTCGTCAAGGAGTCCTCAATCCCGGAGGATGGGCTTTCGGCCCGCCTGCGCGGCGCGGAGGAAGCCGCGTGGTCGGATTTCAACATGGAGAACCACAAGCAGAACATTTCCGGGTCGCTTGACCTCATCCCCGGTGAGGCGAAGGAGGAACTCGCGCGCATCGCGAAGCTTGAGATGAAGGACGTGGTGCTGTCCTTGGGCGAGGTGAAGCAGGTCCTCGACGACCTGTCATTCTCCCTGAAGGCGTGGCCTTACGTCGCGGGCGCGCTTGAGGGCGGTAATGCGGGCAAGGAAGTGCTCGCGCTGTAGCCTTTTTCAGGGCGTTGCCGACCGCGGGCCCTCTCAATAGGGATGGATTCCCTTGTAGAGCACGATTCCCACGACCGCGCCGGTGAGGATTCCGACGAGGATGCTCGTGAATATGTTTCCGGATACGGCGAGGCCGTAGTCGCCGACGAGGCCGACGGATTCGGGGAGAATGAGCATGCGGTTGTATACGAGGTAGGCGAAAGCCGCCCCGAAGAGTATCCCGATTACCGCGGAGACAATCCCCCAGACCTGTTTCCCGGTTTCCGCCATCGCTTTCTGCTTTTTCCGTTCGGGCTTAAATATCCCGCCGCCCAATCACTGCCCGGGGCCGAATCCGGTTATGGACGAGCGATTCAAGCACGCCGCAGCCATCGTCGCCTCGCTGGTGCTGACCGCGGGAATCCTTTTTTATAACCCGGTCGAGAGGCTGGAGCCGCAGCTCGGGGAGTACGGCTACGCAGGCGTTTTCCTCGTGATGCTCGTTTCGAGCGCGACCGTCATCCTTCCGGTTCCCGGCCTTCTCTCCGCGTTCGCGATGGGCCACGCCTACAACTTCGCCCTCGTCGGAATCGCCGGGGGCATCGGGAGCGCGCTCGGCGAGTTGAGCGGCTACCTGCTCGGCTTCGGCGGGGCGGGGCTCGTGGAGGACCGCAGGATTGCGGCGTACGAGGAAACGAAGAAGTGGATGCGGTCGAACGGCTTCCTCACGATATTCGTGCTTTCGGCGCTGCCCAACCCGGTTTTCGACCTGGCGGGGATTGCGGCGGGCTCGCTCGGCTATCCTTGGTGGAAGTTCCTTGCCGCGTGCGCGCTCGGAAAAATCCTGAAGGTGACCGCGTTCGCCTATGCCGGGCTGCGGGTTTTCGGGTTTTTTTGAGCGCCCGGAGCCACACGCATTAATTTAATAGGATTCACAATTACTTTTCGTGCCAGAAAACAAGATGTTCGTGTCAGGCATGCGAATGGCGCCGAGCGGTTCCGCCGGAGGCGCCGCCCCCGCGCCGGCCCCGGCAGCGCCGCAAGGCGGTGGCGGCTCGCTTTCCGAGCCGCAAGGCGGGGCGAGGTTCCGCTCGATGCGGCAGGAGCGCGTGCGGGCGATGCTCAAGTCCCTCCAGGAGGACACGCGCTTCATTGACGCGGCGATCGTGGTCCTCGGCTGCCTGTTCCTGCTGCTGAGGTTCTCGTTTTACCCGTGGTGGTTCATCCCGTTCATCCTCGCCGCGGTTGGCGTCGTGTCCTTCCGCTCGGCGGCCTTCGGCACGATTTTCGCGTGCGTCATCGCGCTTCCCGCGGTCTCCTACCAGTCCCCGCTTTTCGCCTGGCTTTACCTGCTCGTCGTTTCGCTCGTGCTCTTCAAGGCGTTCGAGACCTGGAAGCTGATATCGCTCCTGTTCGCGCTCATCTGCTGCCCGTTCACCGCCTTCGGGTTCCTGATAATCCCGCTTCACGTCGTGTCCGGCCTGCTGCTGGGCTCCAAGCGCGGGGCCTTCGTTACCGGCGTGACCGTGTTCTCGGTTCTCCTGCTTTCCGTCATGTGGGGCGAGCCGAACAGCGGCTTCATGAACTACAACGCCGAGATTTACAAGGCCATCAACACCATGCCCCTCTCCGTGCCCGCGCCGCGCGCCTTCGACTTCATTTCCGGGAGCGCGTTCGCGCAGGCCGGGGCGAACTTCATCGACTGGGGCGAGGTGAAGAACCTCAACGACCGCATCACCGAGTGCGTGAACATCTCGTACTACCTCGTAGTCCGCGACTCGGCGCTCATCCAGATAATCCTGTGGACGATTTCGGTTTTCGCGATAGGCTTCGTTCCCGGCCACGTGAGGTGGAAGAACAAGGAGACGGTCGCGAGCCTCGCCTCAATCCTCATCCTCGTCGCGATAGCGCTTTCGTCGCTCCTGTCCGGGGTCCGGTTCAGCCCGCTCGCCCCGTTTTCGGTCGCCCTGTCAATCGCCTTCGTCTGGGTGCTTGAAACGAACGGCATCCAGCTTTCCCGCGAGGTCACGGTGACCAAGATAGACAAGATGCAGAAGTTCTCCAAGTTCGGCCTGCAGGACCTCAGCCTCTCCGACGGCGCGGAGTCGCTCGGCGACGTCGGCGGCTACGCGAACACGAAAAAGGAGCTTTACGATTCCATCGTGATGCCGCTCCAGCGAAAGGAGCTGCAGACCGCCTACGGGCTCAAGCCGCCGAAAGGCCTCCTGCTCTTCGGCCCGCCCGGCACGGGCAAGACCATGCTCATGCGCGCGCTCGCGAAGGAGATGGACATCGGCTTCTATTACGTGAAATGCTCGGACCTGCTCTCGCAGTGGTACGGGGAAACCGAGCACAACATCGCCGAGCTGTTCAAGATTGCGCGCGCGAACGCGCCCTGCGTCCTGTTCTTCGACGAGGTGGACTCGGTCGGGAAGCGCCGCGACAAGTACACCGCCGACGACGTCGCGCCGCGCCTGCTTTCCGTCATGCTCGCCGAAATGGACGGCTTCAAGTCCAACAAGCCGGTCATCATCGTCGGCGCGACCAACATCCCGCAGGAGCTCGACCCCGCGCTCCTCCGCCCCGGCCGCTTCGACAAGATAATATACATGCCGCTGCCCGACCTCGCGAGCAGGAAGCAGATTTTCATGGTCCACACCCGCGGGCTCCCGCTCTCAGAGGACGTGGACTTCGCGGTCCTCGCGAAGAAGACGGAGCGCTTCTCCGGTGCGGACATCGCGAACATCGTGCACGAGGCGGCGACGCGCGCGTCCAAGCTCGGCATCGCCGCGGACAAGGTCGTCCCCATCACCATGGCCGACTTCCTCGCGGTGATTGAGATGCTGAAGCCGACCGTCTCGATTTCCCAGCTTGAGGAGTACGACCGCTTCGGAGTGGATTACGCGCGCAGGACGGAGCCGGAGAAAAAGGAGAAGGACGAGAGGGCGGTGAGCTGGAAGGACGTAATCGGGATGGACGACGTGCGCAAGGCGTTCATAGAGGCAATCGAGCTCCCCCTGCTCCACGAGGGGCTGCTCAAGGAGTACGGCGTGGAGCCAATCAAGGGCATACTCCTGTTCGGGCCGCCGGGATGCGGGAAAACAATGATAGTGAAGGCGGCGTCGAACGAGCTCGACGTGCTCTTCGTCTCCCTGAGCGGCGCGGACCTGCTCAAGATGGGCTACGACGGCGCGGTCCGGGAGATAAAGAGCACGTTCGACCGCGCGAAGGAGAACGCGCCGGCCGTGGTTTTCATGGACGAGGTCGACGCCATGGCGCCGGCGCGCGGCGCGTCGTCGGGCCCGCTCAGCGAAAAGCTGGTCGCGCAGCTCCTGAACGAGATGGACGGCGTGAAGGAGCTGAGGAACGTCCTGTTCGTCGGGGCCACCAACCGCCCGGAAATGCTGGACCCCGCGCTACTCCGGCCCGGCCGCCTGGACAAGATAATGTTCGTCCACCCGCCGCTTGCCGAGGACCGCGCCCGCATCTTCGCGCTGAACCTGAAGTCGGTCCCCAAGTCCGGGGACATAGACTTCATGAAGCTCGCGAAGCTGACGGACGGCTTCACGGGCGCGGACATCGCCTCCGTCTGCCAGGAGTCCAAGATGCGCGCGGTCCGCAAGAAGATTGCGGGCAAGAAGGCGGAAGTCCAGACGTCCGACATCCTCGAAGTCCTCGCCGAGCGCAAGCCGAGCGTCACCCCGCAGATGCTTTCAGGCTACATGGCGTTCATGGAGGAGTACGGCGAGAGGAGGTAAGGGGGAGCGGGGGGAGGGAAGCGGGAAGCCCCGCGTCCGCAAGGGCAGCACGACTTACGCTAACCGCCGCCGCGCCGCGCGCCCCCCTCCTGCCCCGCGCGTTTCCCTTTCCCGTTTGCCTTATTGCGCGAGCAGCGCGATGAGCGTCTTCCTCACGTTCTCGTTCGCCCCCTTCACCGCGCGCACCCTGTCCGCGAGCTGCCTTTTCCCCATGAAGCCGAGCCAGGGCGCGAAGTGGCCGCCGTTCGCGTGGTAGAGCACGCTGTCCAGCGGCACGGTTTTCAGGAGGGCGGCGAATTCGTTCACGTTTTTCGCCTTCCCCACCTCCTTGCCGTCGTGCGTGCGGAACACGAACTCCTTTCCCGGCGGGCAGTTCGGTTCCGGCGGCCTGCCCTCAAATTTTTTCGTTGCCATCGCTTTCACCTCTCCGTCTCACGCTTCCTCGACTTCCTTCCTGAAGTCCTGGAGGATGTTCATGTAGTTGATGAAGCCCTCGTAGGGCGACTGGAACGGCGAGAAATACTTGTGCACGTCGCCGTCCGCCCACGATTTTGTGCAAAGGTAATACAGGTGGTCGCTGTTCTGGAGGAGCCTCCACACGTGCAGAATCTCCGGGTCGCGCGTCTCGCGCACCTTCAGCTCGAGGCCCTGCAAGGCGTGGAAGCACTCCCTCTGCATGCTGTTCCCCAGCCACGCGCTCACGTCGCGCTCCATGTCCGCCCAGGAAATCGGGTTCGGCACGTCAATCTCCCCCATCACCGGGTTGTCCTGCACGACTTCGGTGGGCGTCATGAAGCCGAGGTGCTGGTATTTGAGCACCTCGCGCGGAAGCGCGGCAAGGAAGCTGAATATGCCGGTCTCCTCCCACTGGTGCTCGCCGAAAGTCTCGTAGTCCATGAAGAGGTTGATGCACTGGCCCGGCGCGCCGGCAAGCCACTTCGCGTATTTTTCGGCGGTGAGCGGCCACTCCGGCCACCAGCGCGCCGAAAACCTGTACGAAACGTCGTCTGAAAGCTTGTAGTTGCGCAGGAGCGCCTTTATGCGCGCGCATCCCTTGACGCCGTACAGGTAGTCCGGGGAGCGCCACCCGAGCACGCTCTCGTGCCCCTCGCCCACGATTCCGTCGAAGCCCAGGTCTTCCGCGAGGCGCGCCATGTCGTTTGAGAAGAGCGCCTCCGTGTTCCTGAACACCTTCCCGGACGCCTTGAAGAGCGAGTGCAGCTCCTGCGAGTGCATGCGGACCTGCTCCACGAACTCGGTCTTGTCCTCAAAGAGGGACGAAAGCGAGTGGTAGTATGTCTCGTTCAGGAATTCCACGCACCCGGTTTCCGCGAGGGCGTGGAACGAGTCGATGACTTCCGGCCTGAACCTTTTCGCCTGCTCGAGGAACGAGCCGGTGAGCGAATACGAAATCCTGAACCTGCCCTCGTTCTCCCCGATGAGCTTCAGGAGAAGGGAGTTCGCGGGCAGGTAGCACTTGTCCGTGACCTTCCCGAAAATCGCCTTGTTCGTCGCGTCGTCGAAATACCGCTCGTAAAGGCTGTCCGGGATGCTGTCCGCGAAAAGCGAGAAGCGCTTCAGCCGCACGGGCTGGTGGACCTGGAAGTAAAAGCAAACCGCGGTCATAGGGAATCACTTTCTTATCTCGTTGTACACCCCTATCGTCTGGTCCGCGACCTTGTCCCACGTCATGCCCTTCGCGTCCTCGTACTCGTTGTGCGCGAGCGTGTCCCGCAGGACCTTGTATCGGAGGAGCGCGACGATTCTTTCGGCGAGGCCGTTCACGTCCCAGAAGTCCACCACGAGCCGGTGGGGCGAAACCTCGGAGGCGCCGCTTGTCTTCGAAACGATTACGGGCGTGCCGCTCGCCATCGCCTCGAGCGCCGTTATCCCGAACGGCTCGCTCACCGAGCCCATCACGTACACGTCGCTCTTCGCGTAAACCGACTCCTTCTGCTCGTCTGGAAGGTACCCGATGAACGTCACGTGCGGGCTTATGCCGAGCGAAACAGAGAGGCTTATGAGGTAGCCCATCATGTCCCCGGTTCCCGCGACGACGAACCGCACGTGCCTCTCCTTCTCCAGCACGCGCTTCGCCGCGTAAAGGAACTGGGCGGGCGCCTTCTGCTCGGCGAGCCGCCCGAGGAACAGGACGATTTTTTCCTTGCCGTGCTTCACGTCCCAGCTCTGCTTGAATTCGTCGGTCCTGACCGCGTTGTAGATGACGCGGATTTTTCCCTCGTCAACCCCGAACTTCTCCTTGAGCTGGCCCTTCATGTAGTTCGAGACGGTGATAACGCGGTCCGCGTTCACCATCGCCTTCTGCTCTATGTCGCGGATGTAGCCGTTCGGGAACATGCCCGACCTGTCGTACTCCGTGGAATGGAACGTCGAGACCATCGGGAGCCCGAGCGAATACTTCCCCTTCATCGCGGCGAAGGCGGTCATCCAGTCGTGGTGGTGGACGACGCAGTAATCGTTCCCGCGGCCCCGCTTGGCGAGCTCCTCCGCGCACGCGTTGTTGAACGCGTGGACGCTCGCGAAAAAATCGAGGCCGTACGCGTTCTTCGTCACGTACGCGCCGTACCGCGCGTAGCCCACCGGGATGATTTTCACCCCGTCGCCTTTGGGCGCCACGTTGGACTCGGTCCGCGGCATGTAGAAGTCCACTTCCACGCCCCTCCTCGCGAGCGCGTGGGTGAGCTCGTAGCAGTGGACGGCAAGGCCTCCGGTCTTGAAAGGAGGATACTCCCAGCCTACCATCGCGACTTTCATCCCACCTACCTACAATTATTAAATTAATTAGCACTAGCATTGCCGCAATAAGCATTGCGCCCAGCGCGCGTCCGCGCGCGGGGCAAGAAGCGCTATCATTAACATGCTTTTGCCTTGCGAGCGCTTTTAAAGCTTCCGTCGCCTTTTCACCGTGCGCGCACTCCCTCAATTAAGCTTTAATCTGGCCGCGGCCGAAACTCTTGCGAGTGGTCCACATGAAACTTGAAAACGAGCGAATCCTTGTGACTGGCGGGGCGGGCTTCATCGGCTCCGAGCTGTGCGCGCGCCTGCTCGCGCGCGGCAACGAGGTCGTCTGCTTCGACAACTTCTCTTCCGGGAAGGAGGAGTTCATCGCCCCCATGATGAAAAACAAGAAGTTCAAGCTCATCCGCGGCGACATGCTGAAGCCCGCTGAAGTCGCGCGGGCCCTCGGGGGCTGCCGGGCCGTCATCCACCTCGCCGCGAACCCGGACGTGCGGCTCGGGCAGTCGGACACGCGCGTGCACTTCGAGCAGAACGTGGTCGCGACGTTCAACCTCCTCGAGGCGATGAAGGCCGGAGGGCAGGAGCACATCGTCTTCGCGTCCTCCTCGGTCGTCTACGGCGCCGCGAAAGTCATGCCCACGCCCGAGGGCTACGGCCCGCTGCTCCCGGTTTCGCTTTACGGGGCGAGCAAGCTCGCGTGCGAGGCGATGGTTTCGGCTTACTCCGACAACTTCGGCTTCTCCGCAACCCTCCTGAGGTACGCGAACGTCATCGGCAGGCACGCGCACGGCGTCACGCGCGATTTCCGCATGAAGCTCGAGAAAGACCCGTCGCGGCTCGAAATCCTGGGGGACGGCACGCAGACGAAAAGCTACCTGCACGTCTCGGACTGCGTGGAGGCGACGATTCTCGCCGCGGAGAACACGGAGAAAGTCGAGGCGTTCAACGTGGGAAGCGAGGACAAGCTGAACGTGAAGGACATCGCGGACATCGTTTCCGGCGAAATGGGCCTCAGGGGCGTGAAATACGAGTTCACGGGCGGGCAGGCGTGGAAGGGCGACATACGGCTCATGCTGCTCTCAATCGAGAAGATGGGAAAGCTCGGCTGGAAGCCCAGGATGGGCTCGCGCGAGGCAGTGCAGAAGGCGGTCCGCGAAATGCTTGGAAAAGAGTGAGGAATCGCGCGCCCGCCGCGCGGCATCCGGCCGCGAGCTCAGCTTGTTTTCGGGAACGGGAGCCTGTCCACGCCTTTCGGGCTCGCAACCCTCCCAAGGTACCCCTTCAGGTACTCTTTCCTGCGCTCCTCGTCCCCCTTCACCGCGTAGGCCTCGCTCAGGCCGAAATAGTTGTGGGGATTGCTCGGGTCAAGCGCGATGGCCTTTTCATACTCCGCGATTGCCTTGCCGACCGCGACTTTCTCGCCTTCCGGGTTCGAGTTCCGGTTGAGCAGGTGCAAGTCCGCAAGAAAACGGTGCGCGTCCGGGTTTTTCTCGTCCGCCCGAATCGCCTTGAGCAGGTACACCTCCATCTCCTTCAAATCGCCCTGCATCCCGTGCTTTACCGCTTCCACGACCCGCTCCCGCGCCCTCTCCGGGGACGGGTCCATGACCTGCAAGTAGCCCAAATTGTTCGGCCCCGCCCGCTTCGTCTTCTCAGCCACGGTTTCACCCCCGCTTTAACAAGCGGGGTTTCGGAATAAAAAGCCATCTGCGCGGCGCGACCGCAAACGTTATTAACAATTCTTTCCCAACTCATTCCGCGCCTGAGATGTAGCGGCAACGCAACGCTTTTTTGCGCGTGCTGAATCGGCGCAGGTGAAGATTCGATGGGGGCACATGACAGGATACTGGGCACGTTCCGTTCCGAGTACAAGGAGCGCTCGCCGATTTACCGCGCGCGCCTCGCCGAATGGCGCAAGCAGCCCGTGGTCGCGAGGGCCGGGAGGCCGACGAACATCGCGAGGGCGCGCGAGCTCGGCTACAAGGCAAAGCAGGGCGTAATCGTCGTGCGCGCCCGCGTGGGCAGGGGCAGGAGGAAGCGCCCAAAGCCCGACTTGGGCAGGAAGCCGACGAAGTCGGGAAGGTTTTTCTCGCCCGCGAAATCGCTTCAGAGGCAGGCGGAAGAGAAGGCGTCCTCCAAGTTCGTGAACATGGAGGCGATAGGCTCCTACTGGGTGGGCCAGGACGGCGAAAACAAGTTCTTCGAAATCATCCTGATTGACCGCTCCCACCCCGCGATAATGGGCGACAGGCAGCTGTCCGGGATGGCCGCGCAGCGCGGCAGGGCCTTCCGCGGCCTCACCGCCGCGGGCAAGAAGGGCAGGGGCCTGACGGTCAAGGGAATCGGCGCGGAAAAGCTGAGGCCAAGCCTCCGCGCATGGAACAAGAGGGGGAAATAATTGCCATTCGCCGACCTCGACGTCCGCTTTCCGGTCAGGCAGGAGAGGATGCGCGAGCTCGGCTTCCAGAAGTTTTCCGTGCCCTTCGTCGCCGAGCTCGCGAAGCCCGGCGACGCGCGCAGGATTCCGCCCGATGCCGGGCTCGCGGTCGCCTGCTCGCCCGACGTGGAGCTTTTGCGCGAAGCCGCGAGGTCAAGCCGCGCGCGCCTCCTCTTCAGTCCCGCCTTCCAGCCCGACGTAGGCCTGATTCGCGAGGCAGCGGAAAAGGGCAAGGCGTTCGAGCTCCCGGTTTCCCCCCTCCTTCAAAGCGCCGGGATACAGCGCGCGATGCTCATGGGAAAAATGCGTTTCTTCGCCAGGCTGTGCCTGAAGCTTGGCGCGCCAATCGTCATGGTTTCCCAGGCGGGGGACGGCTTCGGGCTCAAGTCGCCGCGCGAAATGGTTGCCGTGGGCCAGTCGCTCGGCCTTTCTCGCGACCAGGCCGAGTGGTCCATGACCGAGGCGGCGGAGCTGGTGCTGGATGCCTCCCGTTAAGCCCACGATGCGCAGCAAGCGCCGCTACGTGCTGTTCAGCGTGGAATGCGAGTCCCAGGCCGGCGAGCAGCAGGTGAAGCGCGCGGCCTACGACGCAATCCTCTCCTTCCTCGGCGAATACGGCTCGTCGCTCGCGGGCCCCAGGTTCATCGGCTTCGACCAGAAGCGCGGGCTCGCGGTGATGAGGTGCTCGCACTCGGAACTCGATAAAGTCGAGGCCGCGCTCGCCCTCCGCGCGGCGATTGGCGGGAAAAAGGCGGCCTTCCGCCTGAAAAAAGTGTCTGGAACGATTGCGGGACTGTCGCGATAGCGCTACCTTAAAATCCCACCCAGTTGCCTATTCTTTTTCTTTAGTTCTTTGGTAGTCCTTTCCAAGTCCTTCAGATCATCCAGCGTACGCCTCTCCCACCAAGGTATTGGTTCTTCCCTACTTTCCTTAAACTCCTTCCATTTCCTCGCGAGCTTCTCCCCAAGCGGCTCTTCGTAATACCCACTTTTTATCTGATCCTCGATGGAAAACCCATGCTTCTCGAGTTGCTCCGCGACACGCCTTTTCTCCGCGTTAGTGTATCTGGGGCGGTCCAGGAACTCGTCCACGCGATCCTCGAGGCCTTCTTTCACTCCTCTCATTTTTTCCACGATTTTGGTTGCCATCGCAATCCACCCCGTGCACGCCGCACATCCGCGTTCCCTTCACGACCTTCCCAGCGATTCGGCGCGCCTCGCCCGCACGTAATCGCCGATTTCCCCGCCGGCGCGCTCAACCTCGTTGAGCGCCCGCTCGTTCCCGAATTCCACGAGGCGGTCCGCGCCATGCACCTGCACGCCCCGGTTCCGGCTTGATTTCACGATGTTGACCGCCGAAAGCAGGAATCCCCTGTCGTCCGTTTTCCTGTATTCCGAAAGCGCGTAATCGAATGCCGCTTTTCCCGCCTCCTCGCTCCCGTAAACGCCCGCCGCCTCCACGGACGCCTGCACCGCCTTCGGGAAAACCGGGGAACCCCCGCAATACTCCATGTTCTTCCCCCAGATTCCCTCGACGTCCTCCTTTCCCATGCGCGCGAGCCTCTTGGCTGCCGCATCCGCGGCAAGCGGCGCCGAGTCCCCCATCCGGATTATTTCGCCCAGGACGTCAAACCGCCCCATAGACGCGATTTGCGAAATCGCGCGCGCGACGACAGAATGGGGCGACGTACTGAGCACGTCCTTGATTGCATCGAACTCGCGTGCCCTCACGAGGCATAATATCGCGCTCCACCTTTCCTGGACGGCGTTGGGAATGCACGTATTCCTTTCCCCCTTGAGCGCGTCCTCCCTGTTCGCCCTCTCATCCGCGAAACTGAGGAACGCGCTCAAGCGCGAAGCCTGCTTCGTTTTCTCTGCCACCAAACCACCCCAAAACCATCAGGACCTGCCCAGGCTGGTTTCCTTTTCATGCCTTAGTTGCTCCAACATCCGGCCGGCGTGTCCCTTAATCCGGTCGTTCCCGTTGCTTGAAACCCACGCAAGCGCGTCCTCGCGCCTAGACTCGTACAGCTTTTTCACGCCGTAGCGCTGCACGACGGCGCTCTCGCCGTAGCAGGCGATGTTCGCCGCGTTGCGGATGAAACCGCCTTCGACAAGCGTGTCGAACGCCTTTTTCGCCGTTTTCGGGCCGCAGTAGCGCCCGGCCTCCTCAAAGCCCTTCGCTACGTCCAGGGGGCTGGCCTTGCCGTCCTTTGCGGCAACGCTTGCCGCCTCCTCGAGCGCTTCTGGGCCGATGTATTGAAGCTTGTCCTTGGCGAAGTTCGCCGCATGCGTTTCGCCGCCCCGCACGAGCTCGCCGAGAATGTCCAGCCTGCCGCGGGCGAAAATCTCTTGCACGGTTTTCCGGGCGAGCGCGTAGCCCTCCTTGCCTTCAGCCGCCCTCATGAGCGCGCCTTTCACGCTGCCCCAGTCGTTGCCGCGCATGTATTCCCCGATGAGGGCCGGCTTGGGCTCCTTCATCGCGTACGCCGGCCGCTCGGCCATCCTCGCAGCGAAATCGCTTTGCGCCGCGAACACGCTGCATTCCTCCGGCGGCTTCATTCCCGCGAACGGGCCCGCAGCCCTCCGCTTTCCCGCAACCGTTACAGCCATCCCAATCCACCTCGTCAAGCCTCATGCCACTGAATCGAACATCCCGACCATCCTCGGCTTGAGGACGGCGCGCTCGGACGCCATTCTCTCGATGTCTTCAGCCGCTTTTTCCGGCGACCCGCGCGCGAGCCGGAGCAAGGCGGCAACGTCCCCGGAGGATATTGCAAGCCTTGCGGCGTGCTCGGCGACGTCCGCCTTCGCGTCGCGCGCCTGCTTTTCGAGCGCCACGCTGACCGCGAGGGCCCTGTCGCTTTCCCACGCCTTGTCAACGCAATGCTTGGCGACTTCGCAGTCGGCGTTCCTGGCTGCGATGCGCGACGCGGATTCGTTCCAGCCCTTCGCGAGCGCCACGTCGATTGCGAGGCTTGCGGTTTCGGCCGGAGCGAAAGCCCCGATTGCCTCAAGCGCGTCCTCCGGCGCCTTTTCAACGTCCCCTTTCCCAACAAGCGAAAATTTTCCCTTCGCGTGCGCGGCGAATTCGCGCGAAAGGCGCGAACTGAGCTCAACCGCGCGCCCGAGCTCCGCCCAGCGCCCGTTTTCCGCGAGCGCGTCAATCGCGCGCGTTTTCGCGGCAGGGCGGTCCACGACCGCGGAGCCGGCCAAGCGCGCCCAGTCCTGCTTCTTGACCGCGTCGCCAATCCGCGCGAGCGCGCGCCCGTCAAGCGAGGCAGAAACGTCGCTCGCAAGGCGCGAGAAAACGCCGCCCGCGTTGCCTTCCTTCCCCGCTTTCGGGAGGGTTATTCCCAAGCCGATGGTGTCGCTGCCCAGCGCCGCCATGCCGGCATCCGGGGCGCCGGCCTCCCTCTTTTTCGCCGAGGTTCGCATGGCTACACCCGCGAAGGGGAGGAATAATAACTTAACTCCGGGCGCGCGTTCGCTCGACGGCCCGCCTTTCAGTCCATCCGCTTTCCTTTGAGCTGCGAGTTTCTCAGCATCAATCCGAACTCCGCGTCGTTCATCCAGTTCGTGCGCGCAATCAGCGCGCTCGCAACCTCTGGCGGAACGGACTCGTTGCCGGAAAGCATTGAGTTTACGCCCTCTTTTGCGGTGTCGTAATCGCTTTCCAGCGCGAGGCGGCGCAAGCCGTCGCGCGCCCCACGGCTTGAAAGGAATTCGACCGCCAGCTTCCATGCCCCGGGCGAATTCGTGTTCGCGCCGATGCATTTTATCCCTTCGGCCGCAGCCTTGGCGACATCCAGCTGCAGGGGGTGGGCTGCGGGTCGCCCGGCGATGCTTGAAAAAAGCTTCACCGCCTCTCCGGCTTCCGGGGCGCGCGGAACGCTTCTTGCCACGTGCCGGATTGCGTCGCACGCGAAGCGACCGCAGCAGTCGGCTTCAAGGCCGGGAAGCGGGCGCCCGCTCGGCCGCACTCTCCTCAAAAACGCGCGCTCCTTCCCGCTGAGGCAGGACGCCTGCCCTGGGTCGGCGAGGCGGCCCATGAGCGTGAACGCAAAATCGATTTCGCCGAGCAGCTCCGGAACGCTTTTCAGGGAGCGTGGCTTCGCTTGCCCGGCCCTGCCTTCAGGGCCAACCGTTTTCTCCTTCATCAGCACCACGGGAAACCCTTGGGCGGCAATGGGATATATAGATATAATACGGTCGCCCAAAAGCATTGCCATGGACCAGCTCGTCGTTTTCACGTTCGCATTCGTTTCAGTGCTCGAAATCGCGTTGCCGTTCGCGGCCGCCTTCTGGCTCGCAAAAAAGCTCGGGCCTTCGTGGAAGGCTTTCGCGGCGGGCGCGCTCTTCTTCGTCGTCATCCAACTGGTGCACGCGCCGGTTGCGGTGGCCGTGCAGTCGGGTTTCGGGGCGGGCGTGGCAAGCCAGCCGCTCATGCTTGCCGCCCTCGCGGCGGTCCTCGGCCTCCTTGCCGGGCTGTTCGAGGAAGTGGGCAGGTTCCTCGCGTTCAGGCACGTATTCGGGCGCGCCGGCATCCGGCTGGACGGCAGGAACGCGGCAATGTTCGGCGTGGGGTGGGGCGGAATCGAGAGCGCAATCGTCGGGGCTCTTCTCATATTCACGATGTTCATCTACGCTTCCCTGCAGCCGGCCACTCCCGCATACATCGCACAGGTCAACGCAAGCATGAACGGCACGCTCACGGGCGAGCAGGCCATGCTCCTGTCCGCGCAAACGCAGCAGCTTCTCTCGCTTTCGCCGCTTGACCTTCTCCCGAGCCTGGCCGAGAGGATAATGGCAATGGTGCTCCACGTCGCCTGGACGATGCTCGTTTTCCTCGCGGCAATCCAGAACAGGAAAAAGCTGCTCGCCGTCGCGATAGCATGGCACGCGGCGGTCGACTTCTCGACCGTCCTAATCGCGCAGCTCGCCGGAGTCTACGCCGCGGAGGCGTCGCTTCTCGTTTTCGCCGTCATCGCCGCATACTACATCAAAAACAGCTGGCCCGAATTCATGCAGGCGGCCGAGAGCGCGCCGCAGCAAACCGGCGCCTAAGCCTCGCGCGCCCCGGCCGCAACCGCGCCCGCTCCCTTGCTCCCTTATTTGCCGCTAGACCCTGAAGCGGGAGAACGCCTTGCCGTCGATGACGTCGCGGAAGGCGCCCCTGGAGACATCCGGGTTGTGCGCGAACAGCCAGAAAAGCGTTTCAACGTTCCCGTTTGCTACCGCCACGTCCTTTACATGGCGCGCGACTTCCGGGTGTTTCGTGTGGCAGGCGACCTTGTTCACGCCATCCCATCCGGCTTGGCCTCCCTCCCCCGCAAGCTCGTCTACGGCAAGGTTCGCGACATCGGGCCGGCACATCATCCCGAACTCCGCGACCATGTCCCAATCGCTTTTCGCCGCGGCGGCAAGCACGTCCTCCTTTTCCGCCCTCCCAATCACCGCATTCCCGTATCTCACCACTTCATCATGCTTAGTGGAATGCTGCATCCTCCCAACAAGGTCAAACCGGTGGTTCTCCGCCCCCCATTCCATGACGCGCTTCTCCAGCTCGGGTGAGTGCCTGCTCGCGAACGTAACCGCCACCCAATCCTCGCCTTCGTCAAGCGCTTTCAGCACGGCCTTCTCCGCCAGTCCCCTATATAGCCTCGGCGCCTCAAAGCCGGCGCCGTCCGCAAACACGCCCCAACGCTTGTTCTTGAGCGCGTAATCGACCGCATCCGCCTGTGCTTTGAGCGAAGCGTGCCGCATGGCCGACCAGAAAACCTCCCGCTTCCCCGCATCCCTCGCAAGGTCAAAGCACAGCTCCTTCGGCTGGTTCCGCCACCCGTACAGGACGGTTTCCGTGACCACTTCCCACATTCCCGCCTTCGCCGCTGCGGCAAGCCCGTAGCGCGCCACCTCCTCGGGCCCGCTGAACACGAGCGCGGTCAACCCCTTGGCGTCGCGCTTGGACACGAGCGCGTCCACGTCCTCCCTGGTCGCGCCCTTCATCATTTCCTGCGCGTCGTCGGAGTTTCCGACAGTGGCCCACAGTCTTGCCTTAACCGCCTCCTCAAGCGCGGCATGCTTCGCCTCCCGCGACTTCGCCTTGAAGGCAATGACGCCAATAGTCTTCGCTTTCCCCTTTTCCCCCGCAAGCCTTGCCCCGAAAACCCCGACTTCCGGGATTTCGCTGTTAACCGCAATCCTGTTGAACGCCGGCCAGCTGCCGTTTTCAGCCGCGAGGACGAGGCCGAATTTCTGCACTTCCGCGAGTTTCGAGCGCGATGCGATGTACCCCAATGCCTTGAGCTGTTTTTTTCCGGCCGCGATTCCAAGCGCCTTCTCGCCTACGTAAGCGCTCATGCTCTCCGCCCCGATTTCCTGGAAGCTGTCCCACTTACCCGCCTTGGCGGCCCTCTCCAGCCGCCAGACCTGCAAACGCTCGACCGGCGTTCCCACCCTAAGGGCGACTCCAGGCCCCGGGCCGTCGCCCGCGAGCATTCCGGAGCGCAACAGCTCGCGCAGCGGCCTTTCAGCGGTACCAGCGGAAACCTTGTCCCTGTGTTTCATGCCACACGCCTCCATCAAACCGTTTCGCGCGCTTCTCGTTTCCGGGAAACGGTTCCAAGAATGCTTTCAAGCTCCGGGCCGTTCCCGTGCTCAAGCGCGAGAAGGATGCAGTACTTCCCAATCCTGTCCGAACCATCCGCCTTGGCCGCATCCCGGACTTTTTCCCACCTGCCCGCTTCCGCGTCGGCCGAAAGCCGGGCGCAAACGGGTTTCCCGTCTTTTGGCACGGCGTAGCGCACCCAGTCCGAAACCGGGTGCGGCCGCCCTCTTCCCCTCTCTATATTCAGGCCGGCAAGCCAGGACTTGAGGCACGCGCGCGAAATCCCTTCAAATTCACCCGCCGAAGGCGGTTGCCCGCTTTTCTCCAGCTCCCCCAGGATTCCGGCCGCGGCAGCGTAATCGCATGAAGCGGCGGCCCTTGCCAAGCCCTCAACCCCTGAAGCATGCGCTCCCGCGTTTTCGGGGGCGGGCGGCTTCCGCCCGGCCGTCTCGTCGCCACTTGTTTCGGCCCGCGCGGGAACCGGCGCCGCCGCGTTTTCGGCTTGAGTGCCGGGTTCCACCCGCTTCTTTCCCGAAACGATTGAAGCAATCCTTTTGAGCGCGCCGTACTCCCCGTTGTTGAGCGCGAGAAGCGCGGCCGTCTTCTCGGCGAAGCCCGACCTCGCGCCCCGCACCGCCTCCTCGATTCCCTCCGCGTCCCGCTTGTCGGAAAGCGCAAGCAGCCTGTCGCGCGCAGCCGTTTCGCCTGCCGGGCAGCCGGCAAGCCAGAGCGAAACCGGGTTTGAGCGGGCGGGAACCTCCCGGCCTGCTTTGCCCATCCACGCGGACGCCGCATCCTGCGCGCATTTCTCGCGCAGCGAGGAAAGCCTGTTTCCTGCCGCCCTGGAATCCGCGTCAAGCACTCCCGCGAGCGCGGAAACCGCGGCCCACTCCTCCCCGCCAAGCGCATCCGCAAGCGAGTCAAACGCCTGCTTCCTGAGCGCGCCTGCCTCCACCGGCCCGAGCGCGCGCGAAACGTTTGCGCCGGGCCCCGCGGGGTCGCCGCCTAGTTTTCCGTGCCCGACTCTCCTGTCGTGGTAGCGCCCGGCGCCGGCCCCATTCTTTGGGGACGCGGTAATGCTCGCGTCATTCAGCTCGATTGGCCAGGCGCCGGCAGCCGGCTTCTTCTCGGGCGGCTTGGTTTCAGGCGGCAGCCTTGCGAGCGCGGCTTTCGCGGGCCCGGAGACTTGCGGGTTTTTGGATTCCGCCAGCTTCGCAATCGTTTCCCTTGCCTCTTTCTCTTCAAGCAGAAGAAAAAGCCTTTCGCTCGCTTCAGGCGTTATCGCCCCGCTTTCAACAAGGCCGCCCACGAAACCCGTTTTTCCTGAAATGTCAGTCGAGCGCAGGACTTCCACAAGGAACGTCGCGCTCTCGTCATTCCTCGTAATCACGGCTTCAGCAAGCTGGTGAAGGGTGTTCTCGACTTCCACGGCCGAAGCCCCTTTTATCTGCCCAGGCGCGGGCAAACCCGTTCCGGTTGCAGCCGCGCCTTCCGCGCCAGCGGTTGCAACGGCCGGCTTCGTTGCGGCACCGGCTTCGCCCAAGCTTCCCTTTTGCGCCGGAGCGGATACAACGGCGGTTGCGGGCTGTTGCACTTGCCGCGCGGGCTGCGCGGGCGCCGGGGCATGCACGGTTGTTGCAGGCGTTTCCCCCTGCGCGCCCGCTTGGGGGGCGGCTGCCTTGAGCGCTTCGGCCGCAAGCTCCTTGACTTTCGGGTTCCTCGCGTTGCTCGCCAGGAATCCCATCCTTTCAAGGTCGCCGTTCCGCCTGAACAGCGCGATGGCCTGTGCGCCGAAGCTTTCCGGCGTCTTCGGCTTGAGCGCCACGGCCAGAAGGAGCGGGGAGACGCGTTTCGCCTCCTCGCCTGCCGGAATCTTCGCGACTTTTTCGGTGGCGCCGGGCCATCTGTCGCTGGAAATCAGCTGGATGAGGTATTCGGTTTCATCGATTCTGGGGTGGCTTTTCCGGCCGTAGCCCGGAGTCGTCATTTTTTGCCTTCGGTAAGCCTCGCTGAACTCGTCCTTCGGCCCTTTGGGGTTGTCCCGCCTCACCTTTTCATGCCTGGCCTTTTCCGCACCCTTCCTGCCACGCACCCTTTCCGCGTTCTTCCAGCCCATCGGGGTTTCCCTGCGAAACACAATAATATAACATGCTGCCCCCGGACTGGCGTTTTCGGGCGCGTTCTCGCCCCCGAAGCCGGCAAATTATATTCTTATCCCTCTTTACTTAGTGCCGTTCCAGTCCAAGGGTGGGTTTTCATGGCGGTAACCGCGGTAAAGCAGCAGAAAGCCGGTTCCGGCGCGCGCAAGGACGTCCTGGCCGACGGCGAAACCGTGAGGTTCGCGGGCAAGGATTACCGCATCCTGAGGATAGCGAACCCGCTTTTCGGCGATTTCGCGGAAGGCGGGCTGCTTTCGGGCGGGGAGAGGCGCGCCTACCTCGAAGTAATCCGCGCGCTCCTCCCGGTGGTCGGGCTCACGAACGAAATCTGCGCGAGCCAGACCGCGGACGGGCATTACGGCGCGATTAAATGGCTTGGAACCATCGCCGAAAACGTTGGCGAGGGCGCCGTCAACGCGGGATTCCTGCGCAAGCTGCGCGTGTTCCACGCCTTCACGGAAAGGGCGCTCTCGCTTTACGACGACAATTCCGGCATGAAGGCCATTCCGCCCTTCACGCGGAAGGAGCTCAAGGATGCGGTGCAGTCTGTCCGGGACGCGGGCAGCCGCGCGCAACTCCTTTCGCAATTCGACCGGCATGCCGAAACCATTTTTTCGGTGGAGCCGGTTCCTCCGGGCATGAACCTTTACCGCTTCCGCACCCCGGCCGACAAGCGCGCTTTCCTGGAAAGCTTGGGCCCGGAATACGCGTCGCTTGAGGAGGAGCTGAAGTGCGCCGCGAGGGAGCTCATGGCCTCGCCGGAATCCGGCACCGAAAAGTATGCGGCGGCGGGCAGGAAGATGGGCAGGATGCAGGCCGAGGCGCTCCGCGGCGCGCTCAAGGCCTCAGGAGCCCGCGGCTACGACGCGCCGGACACAATCGTCTTCATGTCCTGCGGGGCGGACGGCAGGCTTGCCGTGAAGGCGGAGAAATACGAGGACGTTTTCGCAAGCGAGCTACGCGGAATCGCGGCGTGCTTCATGCGGGCGAGCGTTCTCTCCGAAAAGGTTTCGCCCAAGCTCTCCTCGCAGCTCGCCCTGCTTTCCAGGGCGGCGGTTTCCGGCGGCTACGCGGACGCGGACGAGGCGAGCTACAGGATAACGTCCGGGGACTCGAAGCTTGACGTTGGCTTCGAGTGGAAGGAAACGTACATTGACGGGCTTCTCGGGCGGAAGGGCGAAATCTCGTTCCGCCTTACCACCGCGGCCCTGCAGGAAAGCGGGGTGAACGCGGGGATTCGCGCGGACCCCCGGTTCCGCGCGCTCAACATCGTGACCGGAGACAACCTTCTCCTCGGCGGGTTTGGCTGGAAAATCCCGTTCAGCGGGCAGAAGCTGCCCAACGGCGACAGCCCGGTTTACAAGGTCGTCATCATGAGGAACGCGGCGGAGCGCATACAAGGGGAGCGGCTCAAGCCCCTGCGTGAAATAATCGCCATGTCGCCGGAAAACGAGGAGAAAACGCTTTCCGCCTTAATTCCCGACGTCACCATGCACGAGGCGAGCCACATGCTCGGCGGAAGCGACGCCCCCCACCTTTCGTCCTTCGCTAACGCGGTCGAGGAATGCAGCGCGGAATCGAACGCGCTCGTCCTCGCGGAAAAGATGGCGCCCGGGCACGTGCGCGGAATGGTTTTCAAGCGCGCGGCGTACGGCCCCATCTGGGCGGCGATAGGGCTTTCGGGCGCGCACCAGAAGGCGTACGTCTACATAGCCGGCAGGATGATGGACGGGGGAGCGGCAAGGACGGACCCGGAAACCGGCAGGCTTTGCGTTGACGCGGAGCGCGCCGTGCCGATAATCCGGCAGGTCGCGGCGGAATGCCTGCTTCTTGAAAAGCCTTGGCAGGATGCGGATGCCGCGGAAGCGCTTCTCGCGCCAGAGCTCGGGAAGCTGGTTCCCGCGGGAAGGAAGCCGGGCAAAAGCGAGCTTGAGGCCGCGGCCCTCGCGCGCGCAGAAAAAATGTTCGGGGACGAGAACATCGGGCGGATTGCCGGGAACCTCGCGCCCGCATTGCGGAAGCTCGCAGGCAAGCCGGTAGCGCTCGGGTGGTACGGCTTCTCGGACGACCCGCTCAACAAGAGGGTTTAGGGGGCGATGGGGGTGTGCGCTTTGGCTGGCGTTCGGTTCAAGGAAAACGCGGCTGCCTCCGCTTTCGCGGACGGCGAAAAATTCATGTTCAGCGGGAAGCAGTACGAACTCCTGCGGATTCCGAACCCCCTCCTCAAATGGCTTGAGGGCGACGCGCTCACGCCCGGGCAAAAGGAAGCGTACCGCAACGTGCTTGAGGCGCTGCTTCCGGTGCGCGAGCTGACGGACCGGATAGGCTCGAGGCAGCTCTCGGGGAACGCGGGCGAGGCGATTGGCTGGCTCGGCGAAGCCCTGGAAGCGATTCCGAAAACGTCCGCGAACGCGGAGCTCGTCAGGAACCTCCGAATCTACGTCATGTTCGCCTCGCACGGCATATCGCTCTCCAATCCGAGGGACGACGTGAAATACGTTCCATCGTTCACGCGCAAGTCCCTCAGGAAGGCGATTGAATCCATCGGCGACGGTCCGGTCCGCTCCGGGCTTTTGAAGCGTTTCGACGCGAACGCGAGGGAAATCTTCTCGGCAGAGCCCGTTTTCCCGGGCGCGAACGTTTACCGCTTCCGGACGCAGAAGGACAAGAAGAGGTTTTTGCGGGGCCTCGGGCCCGAATACCGGCGCCTGCAGGAGGAGCTGGACTCCAAGGTCAGGGAATCCATCGCCTTCCCGGAGGCCGGCACCAAGGAGATTGCGAGGCTGAGCTTGGAGATGATGGGAATCCAGGCCAAGGCGCTGAAAAAGCAGCTGGCGGGCGCGAGCTGCGAACGCCGGGACGACAAGAACACGATAGTCTTCATGTCTTACGACAGGAATGGACGGATGACCGCGGAAACGAAGACGTACGAAGAGGAGTTCGGGCCCGAATTGAAGGAGATTTCCCGCTGCTTCCGGGAAGCGGGCGAAAAGGCGAAACCCGTTTCCGGGAAGCTTTCGAGGCAGCTTGCCCTGCTCTCCGAAGCGGTGCTCAGCGGCGACTACTCGCAAGCGGAGGAGACGTGGCTCCGCATGAGCCCTGCCGATTCGCTCGTGGACGTCTACTTCGGCTACCCGGAAACCTACTTCACCTTCAACAACCGCAAGGGCGAATACGAGTTCAGGCTGGGAATCGCGAACCCGGCCCCCGACCCCCTGCTGGAGGCGGTCAAGGGCGACGAGCGCTTCGGTTCGCTCGCAATCGTGAAGCTTGACGACTTCGCCACGGGCGGCCGCGCCCACCGCATGGGCAGCATCGGGAAAAAGCTTCCCAGCGGCCCAAGCCCGTTCTACAAGGACATCATAATCGCCAACGTAATCCACGAAACGACCATGAGGAGGCATGCCCTCATGCCGGAGTTCGTGCGCCTGCCCGGAGGCGACCTTACCGGGGAGGACATGAAACAGGTCTTCGCCGCCACCGTCCCGTCCGTGGAGTCGCACGAGATAGCCCACATCTTCGGAGGCGCGGGTGCCGAGCACCTGCTGGGCCGCTTCAACGTGATTGAGGAATGCAGCGCGGAAAGCAACGGCGCCGCACTTGCCGAAACCATCGGGCGCGAGCACAGGAAGGGCCTCATGCTCTGCATGGCCGCGCGCGGCCCGTTCCGGATGCTCGTCGGCCTTTCCGGCGCGCACGAAAGGACGAACATCTACATCACGGGCAGGATGCTGGAGGAAGGCGCGATCGCCATGGACGCCGGCTCGGGCAAGCTCGTCGTGGACGTGGACAAGTCGGTGCCCGTCCTGAAAAAGATTGGCGAGGAATGCCTGCTCCTTGAAAACCCGGAAGCGTCTCCGGAAAATGCCAAGGCGCTTCTGGCCCCGGAGCTGAAGGAGCTTGAAGCGAAAGGCGGGCCTCCAGACCTGAAAGCCGCGGCCTACATGCGCGCGGAAGCCATGTTCGGGGACGAGAACATCGGGCGGATTGCCGAAATCCTCGAGCCCGCCGCGGACAAGATTCGCGGCAAGCCCCTCCTGTTCGACGTCGCCGACTACCTTGACGACCCGTTCAACAAGAGGGTTTAGCCCGCCGATTGGCGCGCTCAAAGCGATTTCAGGAATTCCTTGTCCGGGCCGCCTTCAGCCGCGCGTGCGCGCTTCGAAAGCTCGTCCGCAACGCCTTTCGGGAGCTCGATTCCCGCCTGCTTCGCGTAAGCCGCGCCCAGCTTCGCGGTCTCGTAGTTGCAGTTTCTTCCCGCGTAGCCGAGCCATTCCTCGGCTCCGGCCGCCTCGAGCTCCTTGACCGCGGAAACCCATGCCTTGTGGTCTTTAGGCTTGAACTCGTTCGCCACGTACAGCAGGCATGAAACGGAAGTGTCGCGCACCCGCGAAAAGCTTTCGTAGAAAACCATCCCTATGCGGTTCGGGTTTATTTCCCGCCTTATCCGGGCAAACGCCTCAACCGCCTTTTCGGCCCCGCTGCCCGCGCGCGTCGCAAGGAAGGCGCCGTTCGCAAGCCCGTAGGAAACCTCGTGGGACGCCTCGCCAAAAAGCCCGGCCAGCAAGTCCTGCCCCCTGAAGAGAAAACGCGGATATTCCTTCCCGTTTATGAGGCACTCCATCACTTCCGCGTCGTGGCCCGAGAATCTTTCCCTCAGGAATTCGGCCTCCTTTTTCGTGAACTTCGTATTCTTCATCGCGGCCCGCGACTTCTCCAAAGCCGAAGAAAACTTCTTCCGTTCCTCATTTCCCGTCTTCCTCTCTTCCATCGCGCGCTCAAGGTTCCAGCCGTCCGAAAATGCGTCGTACCTCTTGTGCGCCTTGTTCATCAGGTTCGCGAGGAACAGGGCGTTGCCGATTGCCTGCCTGCCGCTTTTCTGGAAGAAGTCGATTTCGTGCTGCCGCTCCCGGGTCACGCCGGCCAAGTAGAGCATGTTGAATTCCGTCGTGGGGAAACGCTCGGCCTTTTCCTTCCTCTCCGCGAAAAGCGCTCCCGGCTCCCTGTCAAACCGCTTCTTTTCCGGTCCGCTCCTGAACTCATACGACGGCATCCAATCCACCCCAATCGCTTCTCAGCATTTTTCGACTTCAAGAGTCAACTTCCGCTCTCTTTTCAGCCTATCCTGAACGTCGGGCCCCGGGGCAGTTCCTCCCCGTAAATGCGGCGGATTTCGTTCTCCCGCTTCTCACGGAGTTCTCTCGCCCTTTTTGCCGCGCCGGGCGCCAAATCGCGCGCGAACCCGCTTATTTCCGGGTCTGTAACATCCTGGAGCTTTTTAATCTCGGCGACCTGCCCGTTCTCCGCGAGCAGGTGGACCGCGTTCTTCCGGACGTAGCCGTCCTGCCCGGCATCCTTCGCCACCTTAACGAGCCAGTCCCACGTGCTATTGGCCGCAAAAATCCGGTTGTTGTCAAGCGCATCCCAAACGTCCACTTTTTTCCCGGTCACGCTTTTCTCCGCCAACGAAACCACCAAGTACCCTTCATGCTTTCCCTTCACTCCGCGCAGGACAGGTTATTAAAACTGACGACAGCCGCCGTCCAAACTGATTAGCCTTTTAAATCCTAACGCGCCTAATTACCGCGTTGTTGTTTGATTGGGGTCTTTTCGGGCGCTTCCGGCGGCAGGGCTTGCCCTGCCAGCAATGAAAAACCGGCGCGCCCAGGTTGGAGTTGTTTGAGCCGCCTGGCGCGAGCCGTGGCAGCTGACGAAAGGGCTTGCAATTAATTAGGTTTCGCAAGGCAAATGCTTGAGTGAGGTGTGTTTTGGATGTACCCTGTTTCTCCGCAGGCATACGATAGGGCCATAACCGTCTTCAGCCCTGACGGGAGGCTTTTCCAGGTGGAATACGCGAAGGAGGCGGTGAAGAGGGGCGCGACCGCAATCGGCGTGGTCTGCGGCGAGGGAGTGGTGCTCGTCGCCCACAAGTCCATGGCCTCCACGCTCCTCGAGCCCGAGTACATGAGGAAGATTTTCATGATTGACGGCCACATCGCCGCCACGGCGAGCGGCCTCGTCGGCGACGCGCGCCGGCTCGTCGACCTGTCGAGGCTCGAGTCGCAGAAGCACAAGATGACTTACGGCGAGGACGTGACGGTGGAAGCGGTCGCGAAAAACATCAGCGACCTCGCGCAGGCGTACACGCAGTACGGCGGGGCGAGGCCGTTCGGCGTCTCTCTTTTGCTCGGGGGGATTGACTCGGAGCCAAAGCTTTTCGAGGTTGACCCGTCGGGCGCGCTTTCGGGCTACAAGGCGGCCGCCATCGGGGCGGGCAAGAAGGAGGCCGAGGACTTCCTTGAGAAGGAGTACAAGGAGGGCGCGGGCATTGACGACACCGTCGCGCTCGCCTTGCGCGCGCTGAAGAGGACGGTTGACGCGAAGCTCGGCCCGGAAAACGTTGACGTCGCCATCATCTCCAGGAAGGGCATGAAGTTCGAGTTCCTGGGCGCGGCCGAGATTTCCAAGTACTTGTCCAAGGCTTGAGCGGATGGTTTCCCTAGACGACGCGGTAATCGCCAGGATTTCGGTCAACGGCAAGCATTTCGAGCTTTTCGTGGACCCTGACGCGGCTTTCAAGTACAAGACGGGCGCGAAGACGGACCTCTCGAACATCCTCGTGGTCGAGGAAGTCTTCGAGGACGCGAGGAAGGGCGAGCGGCACACCGAGGCCGAAATAAAGAAGGCCTTCCAGACGACGGACATCAACAAGATTGCCGAGATAATGCTCAAGAGGGGCGAGGTGCCCGTCACGACGGAGCAGAAGAAGCGGCTCCTCGAGGAGAAGCAGAAGAAGATTGTCGCGATTATAGCGAGGGAGGCGATTGACCCGAGGACTGGCGCGCCGCACCCGCCGCAGAGGATTGAGAGGGCGATGGAGGAGGCGCGCGTCAGGATTGACGAGTTCAAGGACGCGGAGGCGCAGATTGAGGAGGTGCTCAAGGAGCTTCGCCCCATCCTCCCCTTGAAGTTTGAGAAGGTCAAGGTCGCGGCGCGGATTCCCGCGGAATACGCGAACAGGATTTACGGGGCCGTGAAGCAGTACGGAATCAGGCAGGAGGAATGGCAGAAGGACGGCTCGCTCATAGTGGTCGTGGAGATGCCCGCGGGAATGCAGGGCGAGTTTTACGGGCAGCTCAACAAGCTGACCGCGGGAAGCGTTGAAACCAAGGTCGTGAAGTAGCTTTTGTGTTTGCGAAGTTTTGTTTGCGAAGGTGAGTGCTTGTTTGGAGCGAAGAGGTTTGGGAAGGAAAAGTTCGAGAGGGCGGGGTTCCGCGGCGGGAGGCGGGGAGGCCAGCAGTTCGCCCCCATGCCGCAGGCGCCTGCCGCGGGCGCGGAGCAGGAGCGCCACGGCCCGGAAAGCCACGGCGAGCCGGCGCGGAAGTCGCGCCTCGTGGTTCCCGGGGAGCTTCTGGGCGCGGCGGGGAGGCCGATTCCCCACACGTTCACCGAGAAAGGCAGCGCCTATTCCAGCGTTGTCGGGCTTTTTGACGACGCTTCCGGGAAGCTCATCCCGCTCGAGGGAGTCTACACGCCGGCCCTTGACGACGTGGTCGTCGGCGTGGTGGTCGCGGTGAGGTTTGCCGGCTTCACGCTTGACCTGAAGTCGCCTTACGAGGGCTTCATTTCCGGGAAGGACACGCGCGACGTGTTCAAGCTCGGCGAAGTGCTCGTTTCGCGCGTGAAGGAGGTGGACGAGGTCAGGAACGTGGACCTCACCGAGGCGTCGAAGCTCGAGGGCGGCGAGATAATCGAGATTCCCTCCGTGAAGGTGCCGCGCGTCATCGGCAAGAACTCCTCCATGATCCGCATGCTGCAGGACGCGACTAAAAGCGAGATTGTCGTGGGCAAGAACGGGAGGATTTGGGTGAAGGGCGGGAATTCCGCGCTCGCGATTGAGGCGATTCTGAAGATTGAGAGGGAAGCCCACACGCAGGGGCTGACCGACCGGATCAGCGCGCTTTTGGGGTCCGGCGGCCAGTCCAGGGGCGTTTAGCGCTGAAGGTGTTTTTGATGGACAAGCCGAAACTCATTGTTGACGGGAAAAGGATGGACGGCCGCGCGATGGACGAGCTGCGCCCGATCCTGATAAAGGCGGGCGTGCTCAACAAGGCGGACGGCTCCGCCTACATCGAGTGGGGCAAGAACAAGGTTCTTGCCGCGGTGTACGGGCCGAGGGAGTGCATTCCCAAGCACGACGAGAACCCCTACAAGGCGCTCGTCAGGTGCACTTACAGGATGTCGCCCTTCTGCTCGCTTGAGGAGCACGGGCGGCGCGGCCCCTCGCGCAGGGGAACCGAAATCTCGAAGCTCATCTCCAACGTTTTCGACACGGTCGTGATGGCGGAGCATTTCCCGAAGACCGCGATAGACATTTTCGTAGAGGTGCTGCAGGCGGACGGCGGGACGCGGGTCGCGGGCCTCACGGCCGCGGCGGTCGCACTCGCGGACGCGGGCATCCCGATGAAGGACGTCGTGTGCGGAGTCGCGGCCGGAAAGATTGACGGCGAGATTGCAGTGGACTTCGGCAAGTACGAGGACAATTTCGGCGAGTCCGACATCCCGGTCGCGGTTTCGCCGCGGACGGGCGAGCTCCTGCTTTTGCAGATGGACGGGATGCTCACGAAGGATGAGGTCATGAGGTCCGTTGACATGGCGATTTCCGCGAGCATGAAGGTGCACGAGCTCCAGGTCGCCGCGCTGAAGGAGCGCTACGCGGAGAAGGAGAAAAGCGGCGCGCTCGGCGGGGAGGGCGACAACGGGGGCGGGAGCCTTCCTTCGGACGCGGGGGGCGGGAGGCAGGGAATGGCGCTGCAGCCGGTTCCCGGCGATGCGGGGGAGAGCGCCCGATAACTGGTGGTTTTGATGGTCGAAATTCTTGACGAGGTTAGGAAGGAGTTCGTGAAGGACCTGATTGCTAACGGCAAGAGGCCGAGCGGCAGGGCTTTCGACGAGTTCAGGCCGGCGACGGTAGAGCAGAACGTGATTCCGAACGCGGAGGGAAGCGCGAGGGTGCACCTCGGGAAGACACAGGTGCTCGCGGGCGTGAAGCTCGGCATCGGGGAGCCGTTCGCGGACAAGCCGGACGAGGGCATGCTTTCCACGAACGCCGAGCTTCTGCAGCTCGCGCACCCGACTTTCGAGTCCGGGCCCCCGGACGCGCGCTCCGTGGAGCTTGCGCGCGTGGTTGACCGGGGAATCAGGAGCAGCAGCGCGGTCGACCTGAAGGCGCTCTTCATAGAGGAGGGGAAGGCGTGGAATTTCTTCCTGGACCTCTACATCCTCGACCACGACGGCAACCTGATTGACGCGGCAGCGCTTGCGGCGATGTCCGCAATCCTCTGCGCGAAGCAGCCCCGGCTCGAGGACGGGAAGGTTGTCCGCGAGGGCTCGCTCGGGCTCGTCAAGTCCGGCGCGACCTGCGTGGCGACGACCTTCGGGAAAATCGGCTCGACGATAGTCGCGGACCCGGACCTTGACGAGGAGAAGGCGATGGACGCGCGGCTCACGATTACGACTACGCCGGACCGCGTGTGCTCCATCCAGAAGGGGTGCGCCGGCGGGTTCACCCGCGACGAAGTCGCGTCGCTCATAGACCTCGCCTTCGAGAAGGGGAAGGGGCTGAGGGCGCTTTTATAATCAGCTTGTATAAAAGGCTTGAAATTGTCCGAGAGTGATTGCGATGGTTAAGCTTGGAGTGAGAAGCGGTGCGGAGCTCAGGAAGAGGTCGGCAGCCGCAAGGAAGCAGAAGCAGTCCAGGTACGAATGCCCGAAATGCGGGAAGGCGGCCGTCAAGCGCGCCGGAAACTCGCGGTGGGAATGCCGCTCCTGCGGCGGCAAGTTCGCCGGGGGCGCGTACTCGCTGACGACGCCGGTCGGCCAGGCCGCGCGCAGGGTGATGGAGAACATCAGGAAGGGCGGCAGCGTTGCCGCGAAGAAGTCGCCGGGGTGAAGATGCCATGTACCGCTGCTCTAAGTGCAAGCAGTCAATAAAGGAGCTTGACGATATTTTCGTGCGCTGCCCGTACTGCGGCAACCGCGTGCTCTTCAAGGAGCGCCCGCCGGTGGCAAAAGAGGTTCCCACAAGCTGATTCGGGATGGGCGTGCTCGTGACGACCGGCAGGAACCCGTGCGGCGAGGCGCGCGAACTCTGCCGCTCCCTCGCGTCCGTCCTCCCGCTCGCGGCATGCGAGAACCGGGGGAACAAGACGATTGAGGGCGTCGTTTCGCGGGCAAGGCTTTACGGGAAAAAGCGCGTCGCGGTAATAAGCTGCGGGAACGGGAAGGTTTCCGGGATGAGCTTTGCGAAAGTCACCGGCTCCTCGTGGGAGTGGCTGGGCGCGCCGGCCGGAATCCGCGGCGTGCGCTTCAACGGCGCGCCGAAGGCCGCCGCGTGCTGCGCGGAATTCACGGGCGCGCGCGCGGGCGAGTGGCGCGCGCTACTGGAATCCGGGGACCGCCTCGCGGAATGCGGCTGCCCGGGGGATGGGGCCTGCCTCGCGGTCGTCTGCGGGGAGAAGTCGGTTTCGTTCGTCCTCTCGGGGAAAAAGGTGGGGCCCGAACTCGCGCTCGAATGAGCCGCGGCGCGGCCGCGTGGTGTCTTCATGGTTGAGGGAACTGTCAGGGTCGGGTTCGATTCCGTTGCCGACGCGAAGGCCGCGCTTTGCGCGCTCAAGTCGGAGTGCGGCGACTTCGGCCGCTCGAAATCGGCGGCGAAGCGTTCCGGCAAGGAGGTCGTCGTGAGCGTGAAGGCGGGCGACGTCGTGGCCTTGCGCGCGTCGCTCAACACGTGCCTTAGGCTTCTTTCCGTCGTGAAGAATGGTTTGGGGGAAGGTGTTTGAATTGGCCGAATTGCCTCCGGAGATTGAGAGCAAGCTCGCCGAATTCCAGGGCTCGCAGGAGCAGCTGCAGCTCGTTTCGGCGCAGAAGATGCAGGTGAAAATGCAGCTTGACGAGGTGGATGCGGCGGCCGAGGCGCTTAAGGGCGCAACCGGGAAGGTGTTCAAGTCGGTCGGCATGCTCGTCCTGGAGTCCGACAGGGAAACCGTTTCAAGGGAGCTCGCAGAGAGGAAGGAGGCGCTTTCCGTGCGCGCGCAGGTCCTCGGCAAGCAGGAGGAACGGCTCCGCAAGCGGCTCCTTGAGCTTAGGAGCGAGATAGAGTCCGCGACGAAGGGAATGAAGCCTTCGGGCGGCTGAGCGGGAGGTGGGCGGAATTGAGCGCGGTTTCCGGTTTCCTCGCGGAGAACAGGGGCAGGCGCGTCCTGGTAGTCACGCACTCGCAGGCGGACATGGACGCCGCCGCGTCCGCGCTCGCCCTCGCAAGCTTCTTTCCCTCCGGCGCCGCCTGCGTGCCGGACAGCCTGAGCTCTCCGGGCAGGCGCGTCGCGGCGCGCTTCGGCGGCGAGGTGGGGAAGTGGAAGGACGTCAAGGCGCGCGTTTCCCCTGAAGCCGTAATAATCGTTGACACGAACTCGCTTGCGATGCTTCCGGGAATGGAAGACTTCGTCTCGGGCTTCGGGGGCGGGGTTTGCGTCATAGACCACCACACCCTGCGCTCCGATTCGGTGAAGCCGGCCGCCTCCCTCATAGACGAAAGCGCTTCCTCGGCCTGCGAAATCGTTTACGAGCTCTTCAGGGAGCTGAACTACCCTATTTCAAGCAGGGTTTCCGAGCTCCTGCTTTCCGGAATCGTTTCCGATTCGTCCGACCTGAGGGGCGCGACCACGCGCACGATAGAAATCGTCGCATACCTGCTCAAGCGCACGCGCACGCCAATCGCCGAAATCTACGACCTCGCGGAAGGCGTGCCGTCCCGAGCAGAGCGCGCGTCGGTCCTGGAATCCCTCGCGCAGGCGAGAATCGTGGAAGCGGGCGGCTTCATCATCGCGACCTCGCAGGCCCGGTCTTTCGAGGGCGTTGCCGCGGACAAGCTCGTTTCCGTGGGCGCGGACTACGCTTTCGTGGCCCAGAAAACCCGGAACGAGGCGAGGATTTCCGCGCGCTGCCGGGCTTCCCTTTGCGCCGGCGCGGGAGCGGACGTTTCCTCAATCATGGCCGAGGTCGGCAGGCTCATCGGCGGGAGCGGCGGAGGCCACCCGGCCGCCGCTGGGGCGGACGGCCCGGAGGTCGGCAAGCTCGAGGAGGCGCTCGGCCTTGCGGCCGCGCTCGCGCAAAAGCAGGTTTCGCGCGCGAAGGGTGGAAGGGGATGAGGAGGGGGAGGTTTTCGCGAGGATTTCGCGCCTGACCCCGTTCCAAATCAAGGTTCTCCAGGCGGCAGAAAAAATCCCGGCGGGCGAAACGAGGACCTACAGGCAGGTGGCGGCGGAAGCCGGCCACCCGCGCGCGTTCCGCGCCGTCGGAACCGCGTTGGGGAAAAACCCCGTCCCCGGATTCATCCCCTGCCACCGCGTCGTGAGAAGCGACGGGAGCGCCGGCGGCTATTCGGGCAAGGGCGGGAAAAAGGGGAAGATGAGGCTTCTTCTTTCGGAAGGCGCGAAAATCGGGCGGGAAAAATGAGCCGCTTTTCCTTCACTTCGCGGAAAGCATGATTACGGCCAGCACCGCGAGTATTATTCCGGCCCACGTCCTGACAGTAACCGTTTCCTTGAGGAAAACGATGGCGAGGAAGGCGGTCACCAGGGTCGCAAGGCTCATCAGCGGCACGGCGATGCTTATCACCGTGTCCTGATTCGCGTACACGAGGAGGGACGCGAGCACCGACGCCCCGATTGAAACCAGGACTATCGCCGCGAGCATCAAAGTGTCGCCCGTGTACTTCACGTCCCTGTACGTGAACGCGAAATAAACCAGCGAGGCGATTCCGACCACGCCGACGACCGGGAGGAGCACGCGCCAGTCCCCGCCGTCCGCGAAAAACTTCTTGAACGCCACGCTGTACACGCCGATTGCAAGCATCACGACGAGCGACAGCGCGCGCCAATCCATGAGCGCCTTCAAGTCCATGGGAACGACCCCTGCCCCGGGCATCACTTGGTTACGTAGTATATGAATACGATTACCAGCACCACTAGCACGGTCACCGTCGCAATCGCGGAAACCACTTCCGGGGTCATCGAGCAGTTATCTGCGCGTCCATATTTAACCCTACCCTCGAAAACTATCCTGATGCTCGTACTCAAATACTCGGAGCCCACGCTCAAGGCGAGGCACGCGCGCGCGCGGATGGAAGGGGTGCTCGTCTCCAACGTCAAATCCGCCCTCGCAAGCGCCGGGGCGGAGGGCGCGCGCGTCTCCAAGGAGTCGGGCGTCCTCTTCGCGGAGGCGGAAGGCGGGGAAAGGCTGCTTCCCGTCCTCCGCAGGGTTTTCGGCGTGGACAAGGCTTTTTCCGCGCGCGAGGTCCCGCTTCGCGAGGAAGAGATTTTTTCCGAGTGCGTGAAGTCGGCCGCAGGCTTCCCGGAAGGCGCATCGTTCGCTGTGAGGGTGAGGCGCGCGTGGAAGCACCTGCGCCCGTCCCAGGAGCTCGCCGCCGCCTGCGGGAGCGCGATTTTTCTAGGCCACCCTGAAAAAAAGCTGCGCGTGGACCTCTCCTCGCCCGAGCGCGAGGTCTTCGTCGAGTTGCGGAAAGATGTCGCGCTCGTTTCCAGCGGCTCGCTCGACGGCCCGGGCGGCCTCCCTGCGGGAAGCGAGGGGAAGGCGGTCTGCGTAATCGATTCAAAAAGAAACCCCGTTCTTGCGGCGTGGATGATGGCGAAGCGGGGAATGCTGCCCGTCCTGCTTCTCCCAACCCGGTTCAAGGGCGCAAAAAGCGAAGCGGAAAAGCTCGCCGAATGGTTTCCGGGCATGAGGCTGGAAACGCATGAAACTGGCGCGTCGGGGCGCAGGGAGCTTCTTCTCGCGGCCTGCTCACTTGCAGGCGTTACCGGCGCCGCCGCAATCGTCACGGGCGACCTTTTCGGCGACGTCTCAAAAAATGGGGAGCTGCGCGCGCTTGACGAGGGCCTCCCGCTCCCCGTCTTCAGGCCGCTCGTCGGATTTGGCCGGGAGATGCTTGGAGCGTACCTGGAGCGGGCGGGGTTTTGATTCCGGCCGCAGGATGGCTACCGTCCCATTTATGAGTTTCAGCCCGCAAAAATTTTGCGGTCCCAATGAAACTCGCAATCCTTTCCGACTTCCATCTCGGCTACGAGCGCTTCGAGGATGACGCCTTCAGCCAGGCCATGAAGGCGATGACCCTCGCGACCGCGGAAGCCGACGCGCTGCTGCTTCCCGGCGACCTCTTCGACTCGAAGACGCCGAGGCCGGAATCCGTCGCGCAGGCGCTTGAAATATTCCGGATCCCCTTCGGGAAGAAATGGGGGGCGCGCGTCTCCTCCTTTTCGGCGCGGGACGGAAGGCAGAACTACTGCCCGCTTCCGGTCGTCGCAATCCCGGGCACGCACGAGGCGCGCCACAAGTCGCTCGTCAACCCGGTCCAGGTCCTCGAGAAAAGCGGGTTCCTCGTGAACGCGCAGTCGGCTTGCGTCTCAATCGAGTGCGGCTCCGAGAAGCTCGCGGTTTGCGGGATGGGCGGCGTGCCCGAAAGCCATGCGCGCGCCGCGGTCGAGGCGCTTTCGCCCCAGCCGGTTGCCGGCGCGTTCAACGTCTTCATGTTCCACCAGAGCCTGCAGGAGCTCCTCCCGGTCAAGGACGACCACCTGTCCGTGGACGACCTGCCCCGTGGCTTCGACCTCTACGTTTGCGGCCACATGCACAGGCGCGTCGCGGAACGCTTCGGGGAAAAGATGCTCGTAATCCCGGGCTCGACAGTCATAACCCAGCTCCGCAGGGATGACGGCGAAGGGAAGGGCTTCTACATTTTCGGCACCGGAAGCGGGAAGCTCGAGTTCCGCGAAATCGGGAGCAGGCCGTTCTTTTTCGAGGAGGTGGAGCTGAACGAGGCAGGGGCAAGCGAGGCGGTGGAGGCGGTCAGGTCCGCCGTTTCCAGGGCGATAGGCTCCTCTCCGGGCAGCCCGGTAATCCGGGTCAAGGTTTCAGGGACGGTTAAGAAGGGGCTGATGCCTTCCTCAATCCAGTTCCAGCCCGTAATCCGCGAGTTCTCCGGCCGCGCTTTCGTCGCGATAGACAAGTCCCTGAATTCGGCCGGGCTTGAGGAGAAAGTCGCGGAGCTGCGCGCGCTCAGGGAGAAAGGCGCGTCGGTGAGGGAGCTCGGCCTCGACCTCCTGAGGGCGAAGCTCGCCGAAAAAAACCTTTCGCGCGAGGTGGACGTGGGCCACCTTTTCGAAATCCTGTCGAGCACGAAAAAGGACGCCCCGGAAAAGGCGGTTGACGCGCTCCTCGGCCGCGCGTAGCCCGCGTTCCGGCTTCTAGGCTTTCTTGGTGAAGCGCGAATATTCCACGAGCTTTGCAAGCGAGCGGGCGGCCGAAGTCGGGGAGGAGAATGAGGGGACGCCCGAGCTTTCGAGCGCGCGCCTCTGCATTTCCGAGTACTCGCCTCCAAGCGTTATGTTGATGACCGGCTTCCTCTTCCGCGCGGAGGCGTTGATGATTACGTCCACCACGCGCGAGTCGAGGCTCGCGGTCTGGAAGAGCGTGATGACGGCGAGGGCGTCCACGCCGGGGTCGGAGCTCGCGATGCGGATGGCGTCAGAAAACCTGCTTGCGTCCGCGTCGCCGACCAGGTCAAGCGGGTTCTCGTCCTTCACGAGCTCGGGCATGCACGCGCGCAGCGCCTTCCGCGTCTCGCGCGAGAATTCGGCGAGCTTGAGCCCCTCGCCTTCAAGCGCGTCGGCGGCGAGCACGCCCATTCCCCCTCCGTTGGTGACTACCGCTACGCGGTCGCCCGCGCATTTCGGCTGCGTGGTGAAAATTTTCGCGTAATCGAACATGTCGTCAAGCGACTTCGCCTCAATCAAATGGTTTTGCCTGAAGACCGCGCGGTACGCGGCGTCGCTTCCGGCAAGGGAAGCCGTGTGCGAGAGCGCGGCGGCAATCCCTTTTTCGGTGACTCCGGCCTTCAGGACGACGAGCGGCTTTTTTTTCGCGAGGCGCTTGGTCAAATCGTAGAACTCCCTTCCCCGCTTCACCCCCTCGATGTAGAGAACGATGATGTTCGTTTCCCTGTCGTTCATGAGGTAGCGGAGGAGGTCGGTTTCGTCAATCGCCGCGGCATTCCCGTATGAAACGAACTTGCTTATCCCGAACCCCTCCCGGGCGACCACGTCGAGCACCATGCTTCCGACCGCGCCGCTTTGCGTGACGAACGCGATTCCGCCCTGCGTCGGCCGCCCCATCTTGTACGTGGGAAGGAAAATGGAGTCCATCTTGGCCGCGGGGTTGACGACTCCGAGGCAGTTCGGGCCTATGAGCGCAATCCCGTGCCTCCGCGAAATCCGGACGAGCCCGTTCTCCAGCGCCTCCTCGCCCGCCTCGCTGAACCCCCCGCTAATCACTATCGCGCCCTTCACGCCCTTCCGCCCGCATTCGGCGAGCGCCTTGGGCACGAGCCCGGCGCGGATGGCAATCACCGCGCATTCCACCTTCCCCGGGATGGCGAGCACGCTCTTGAAGCACTTGAGGCCGTGCACCTCGTCGGCCGAGGGGTTCACCGGGTAAACCGGGCCGGGAAAGTTCGAGTCCACGAGGTTTTTCACGAGCACGTTCCCGATTTTGCCCGGCTCGCGGGACGCGCCGATGACGGCAATGCTCTTGGGCTCGAACACGGGCTTCAGGCTTTGCATGCCACCACCCTCACGTCCACCGCGAGGTAGCCCGAGCTGTCCGCAATCACCGGGTTCAAGTCGAACTCGCAAATCTCCGGGTGCTCGTAAAGCATGCGCGAAACGCTTGCGAGGAGCATTGCGAGCTTGCCCGTGTCAACCGGCACCGTTCCCCGCGCGCCGTGCAGCAGGGGCGAGCCCCTGATTTCGTCAATCATTTCGTGCGCTTCCGCCTTCGTCACCGGGCACACGCGGATGCTGACGTCCTTCAGGATTTCAACGAATATCCCGCCGAGCCCGAACATTACCAGGGGGCCGAACTGCGGGTCCTTCCTTCCGCCCACGATGAGCTCGATTCCCTGCTTCACCATCTTCTGGACGAGCATGCCCTGCACGCGCGCTCTCCCCGCGTTGCGCATTATCTGCCCGTACGCGGTGCGCAGCTCGCGCTCGTCCATCAGGTTGATTTTCACGCAGCCGCGGTCCGTCTTGTGCGATATCTCGCCCGACACGATTTTGAGGACCACGGGGTACCCGATTCTTTTCGCGGCCGCGGCGGCCTCGTTCTCGCTTTTCGCGACGGCCTCCTCGACGACCGAGACGCCGTACCTCTCCAGTAGCCGCGAGATGCCCGGGCGCGACAAGTCGGTTGCCAAGGCATCACTTCCCAAAGAAGAACAAGAAGTATGCCACGCCGGCGATTATGAGGACGCCGGCCCCGATCGCGGCGTACTTGAGCGCGCGCCAAAAGTAATACTCGCCTTTCGCCTTCATCATCGCCTGCCTGTCGAGCCTGAATGGCTTGGCGGGGGCGGCCGCGGCGGTGGCGGGCGGGGCGTCGGCAGCGGGCTTGTCCCCGACGAGCTCCTCGGCCTCCTTGCCCGCTTCCTCGACCTGCTCCTCGGTGCCGAGGGGGTCCAGGTTCCCCTTCTTGTACCCCTCTTCGGTGAGGGAAAGCTCAATCCTCCCGTTCCGGATGACCGCGCTCGCGTAATCCTGCATGACCACCCGGTGGATGTGGAACGCGACGTCGCTTCCCCGGACGTTCAGCTTGTCCTCGAGGTGCCTCGGGTCCTTGTACCCGTTGGCTATGCTCCTCAGGATGGCCTCGTCAAGGGCGTCGAGGTCCTGCGCGCCCTTCTCGTTCGCGAGCTTCAGGACGGACTTCCCCTTCTCGGTGATGGTCACGGCCGTCGCGCTCAGGCTGGGCGCAAGCTCGACGTAGCCCTTAAGCTTGAGCGTGCCCGCGATGTTTGCGGCGTCAAAAAACGAGGAGTTGATTTTCGGCCCCAGGTTGTCAACGGTCGTGTTCTCGTCTATCTGGCCGAGCACCGCGAGGTCGGCGTACGTAAGTTCGTCCACTACAAAACTTTTTATTCTGTCATTTAAAAACCTTTACGATTCTATGAAACTGCGATTTTTGGGCGCCGCACGCGAAGTGGGGCGCTCGGGCGTCCTGCTGGACGCCGGCAAGAGGATATTGTTCGATTACGGGATGAAGGTCGGCGAGAAAAACGAGTTCCCGCTCCAGGCGCCGTCCGGCATCGACGCCGTCGTGCTATCGCACGCGCACCTGGACCACACGGGCTCGTCGCCCGCGCTCTACGAGAAGGCGAACCCGCCGTGCTTCCTCACCCCCCCGACCGCGGACCTCGCGTCCCTGCTCCTGAAGGACTCGCTCAAGGTCTGCCGCCTGAAAGGCGAGCGCGCCCCCTTCTCGCAGTTCCACCTCAAGAAGATGGAGCGCGCCGTCATCCCGCTCGGGTACGGCAGGCAGTTCCCGCTTTCCAGGGACTCCTCGCTCACGTTCTTCGACGCGGGCCACGTGCCCGGCTCGGCAATCGCGCAGGTTTACTCGCAGCACAAGCGCATCGTTTACACCGGCGACTTCAAGATGGAGGCGACGAGGATGCACAGGGGCGCGGAGCCGGTGGAGAACTGCGACGTCCTCGTCATAGAGTCCACTTACGAGGACCACGACCACCCCGACCGCCCGAAGCTCGAGAAGAGGATTGCGGAGGAGGCGAGGGAAACCATGGACGGGGGCGGCTCGGTGCTTTTCCCCGCTTTCGCGGTGGGGCGCAGCCAGGAGCTCCTCATGCTGGTTGACGACCTGCTTCCCGGCGCGCAGGCGTACATTGACGGCATGTCCAAGACCGCGACCGAAATCGCGGCGGCCCACCCGCAGTACCTCCGCAACGCGAAGGCCCTGCGCAAGGCGATGAGGGACGCGGAATGGGTGGAGACCGACGGCCAGAGGAGGAAGGCCGCGGAGGAGCCGAGCGTAATCATCTCGAGCGCGGGCATGCTCGAGGGCGGCCCCGCGCTCACGTACCTCCTTAAGCTGAACGAGCGCTCCAAAATCATCCTGACCGGCTACCAGGTGGAGGGCACGAACGCGCGCAGCCTCCTCGAGAAGAAGCGCGTGGTCATAGACAACTCCCAGTACGAGGTGACGATTCCCACCGAATACCTGGACATGAGCGCGCACGCGGGAAGGAGCGACCTCCTCGCTTTCGTGAAGCGCGCGAACCCGGAAAAGGTCTTCTGCATCCACGGCGACAAGTGCGAGGAGTTCGCGGAAGCCCTGCGCGGGATGGGCTTTGACGCGAAGGCGCCCAGGCTCGGCGACTCGTTCGAGCTGTGAGGCGGAAGGCGCGGGCGGGCACGGTGTTTGGCTTTGAAAATCTGCATGCTTGACCCGCTTTTCTTCCCCTACTTCGGCGGAACGGAGAAGGTGGTCCTCGAAGTCGGCAGCCGGCTCGCCAAAAACCACGGCCACGAGGTCGAAGTCCTGACCTCCATGATTCCGCAGGCGAAAGGCGTCGCGCGCGAGGAAATCAAGGGCATGCGGGTGCACCGCACCCCCTCCCTCTACTTCGGCAAGCTCCCGCTCCCGTTCCTGCCGCCCCCGTTCACCGTCTCCCCCCTCCTCAACCTCGACCTCCTCTCCGCCCACAACGGCGCGGACGTCTACCACCTGCACAACCGCTTCTGGTATTACTGGGGCACGCTCGCCTCGGTGAAGCTCCTCCTCCGCAAGAAGCTGATGCTCACCATCCACAACGCGCGCCCCAAGGGAATCGCGCCGGACGTGGACTTCTGGGGCGGGCTCTGGGACGACACGCTCGGCCTCGCCACGTTTTCGGCGTGCGACCGCATCAACTGCGTGAGCAGGGCGACGCTTGACGCGACCATCCCCGCGCGCATGCACGGCAAATGCGCGGTCGTCTACAACGGCGTGGACACGAAGGCCTTCTCGCCCGAAAGGGGCGCGGGAAACGTGAGAAAAAAATTCGGCATCCCGGAAAACGCGCCCCTCATCCTCTCGAACGCGCGCCTCGTCACCCAGAAGGGCTTCGGCTACCTGCTCGAGGCCTTCGCGGAATTGAGGAAGGAGAAGGCGGCGAGGGACGCGCGCCTCCTCGTAATCGGGAAGGGCCCGCTGAAGGAAGAGCTTCTCGCGAAGGCGCGCGCCCTCGGCGTGGCGGACTCCTTCCAAATCACGACCGGGATTCCGGAGGAAGAGCTTTCCCTCTACTACAACGCAGCCGACGTCTTCGCCCTCGCGTCGCTTTACGAGCCGAGCGCGGTCGTCCTGTACGAGGCGCTCGCGTGCGGCAAGCCAATCGTCGCCACGGACGCCGGGGGCAACCCGGAAATCGTTTCCGCGGACTGCGGCTTCATCGTCCCGGCCCGCGACCCCGCGGCGCTTAAGGAAAAGCTTTTCCTCGTCCTCTCCGAGGACGCGCTAAGGAGGAAACTGTCTTCCGCGTCAAGGAGGCGCGCGCAGGAAAAATTCGACTGGGACATAATAGCGAGGGAGTGGGACAAGTCGTACAAGGCGCTCTTCTGACGCGTTCAGATGAAGTCGCCGGGGTATCCGGCGGACTCAACTCTCGCGCGCCCGAGCTCGTAAAGCCCGGCCAGGAGCTCGAAATGCGTTTTCTCGAACGCGGCCATCGCCTTGAAGAATTTTTTTGCTTCCCTGTCCTGCTCGCGGGCCGCGAGCCTTTCGTAGAACTCCATGCTCTCGGTTTCGGCGGCTTGCGCGGCCGCAGTCACGCTGTCCGGCATCGCGACCTCGGCGCCGGCGCGCGTTTCCAGGAAGCCCTTGAATACCCCGGGTTGGGCGCTCGCACGCGCTTCGGCCCATCGCGCCGCGCCTTTCCCGGCCTGCGCGGCGAGGGCCTGCACCGCCGCCAAATGCTTTTTTTCCTCGCGCGCGAGGAACTCGAACAGCCGCCTGCCGTAGCCCTGTCCGGCTCGCGCCGCGTTCGCCTCGTAGTAGCGGATGCTCCTCCTTTCCAGGTCCGCGGCTATCGCGAGCCCTTTCCCGACGTCAACGCTTTCCGAGCCGAAGAATTCCTCAAACACGCGCTTCGCCCCCGTGCGGTTTTTCCATGAGCGCGGAAAGCAGGGCCAGGTGGGTTTCCTCGAAGCCCGCGAGCGCCCTGAAAAAGCGCTTGCCTTCCGGCGCCTCAATCCTTTCCGCAAATTTTGAGTAGAATTCGATGCTCGCCTTCTCGGTCTCCATCGCGGCGCCAAGGATGTCCGCGCGGGCTCCGCCGCCCCGGCCCCGCTCCAGCCTGAACAGCCCTGGGGCGGAGGCGGCAAGCGCGTCAGCCCAGCCGGCCGACTCGCCTCCGCGCGCCAAGGCGAGCTCCTGCAGGGACTTGAGGTGCTTTCTTTCCTCGCCTTCGAGAAACCTGAAGAGCGTTGCGCCTTCCGTGGAGCCGGCGTTGCGCGCGTTGGACGCGTAGTACTCCATGCCCCGCTTCTCCAGCGAGATTGCGATGTTTATGCCTTTCCCGACGTCAACGGCCCCGGAGCCGAAAAATTCCTCGAACACGGCTTCACCGCCCCCTACTTTTCGTGGTACAGCGGATAGTTTTCTGCCGCCGCCTGCTTTTTAACGTAAATCTTCCAGTAGGCCGAAAGGAAGCGCCAGGTGGCCGCGGCATACCCCTCTTGTTCGAACCTTCGCGCGGAAACGAACGCGTAAAGCGCGGGGTCGAACACGACTTTTCCCTCCCGCTTGATCCTGTTCGGGAGCTCGTTGTCCTCAAGCATGCGGAGCCTTTCGTCGTAGCCGCCCGCCTTCTCGAACGCGCCCCTCCTGAACGCCTCGTTGGGCGCCTGCGCGACGTAAAAGCGCAGGGCCGCGGCAAGCCTCGGAATCCAGTTCGTCGTGAGCTTGAACATCGCCTTGTGGACGAGCTTCTGCTCCACGGGCTTCACCGGCCCGATTACCGCCACCACCTCGGGGTCGGAGAAATGCTTCGCGATTCTCTCGAGCCAGAAGGGCGGATGCGTCGCGTCGCCGTCCGTGAAAACGAGTATTTCCGACTTGGACGCCTTCGCGCCCGTGTTCTTCGCGACGGCGAAGCCGAGGCGCGGCTCGAACACCACCCGCGCCCCCAGCTCCTTCGCGATCTCCACGGTGCCGTCCCTGCTTCCCGAGTCCACGATGACCGCCTCGTAGTCCCCGAAGCTTTGCGCTTTCAGCGAGGCAAGGCATTTCGGCAGCCTCTTCGCCTCGTTGAGCGTGGGGATTATCACCGACATTTTCGGCATTCAAGCAACTCCTCGTAAAGCGCTTCCAGCTTCTTCGTGCACGCTTCAAGCGAATACTTTTCCGCGGTCTTCCTCGCGTTGCCGCGCACCTTGCCCCCGTTCCGTATCGCCTCGACGAGCTTTTCCGCGCAGTCCGCGGGGTCGTCCGGGTCGAAAAGGTAGCCGTTGACCCCGTGCCTGATTATCTCCTTCGTGGCGAGGTAATCCGCCCCGGCGACGACTCCGCCGCTCGCCATCGCCTCGAGGGTCACGAGCCCCTGCGTCTCGAACTTGGAGGGGACTGCGACCACGTCCGCCGCGGCAAAGCAGTTCGGGACGAGCGCGTTGTCAATCAGGCCCTTGAAGACGAAGTATTTCTCGACGCCGCACTTCTTCGCGTACTCCTTGTAATGGTTGGCCGCGGGCCCCACTCCCGCGATGACGAAGCGCGCCTCGGGCTCCTCCTCGAGCACCATGAGCGCGGACTTGACGAGGAGCTCGAGGTTCTTCTCGAGCACCACCCTCCCGAGCGAGAGCACGATTTTCTTTCCCTCCATCTTCCACTCGTCGCGCACCACGTCGCCGCGCGCGTCGGGCGTGAACCTCTTCGTGTCAATCCCGTTGGGGATGGCGCGCGCGTTCCCGATTCCGTGCTCGGCCATCATGTCCGCAATCACTTTCGTTGGCGCGGTCGCCACGTCGCACTGGTTGTAGTACCACTTCAGGTACCTCCACGCTACCTGCTCGGCCGCGTCGCCAACGGGCTTCACGCCCCCTGAAATGTAGTGCGTCGCCCTCGGAATCAGCGTGTGGAAGGTCCCGACCACGGGCACGTTGAGGCTCCTCGCCGCCCTCAGCGCGGCGAGGCCCATCGTCGCCATGCCGTGCGAGTGCACGATGTCTATCCCGAGGCTCTTCACCTTTCGCTCGGAAAGGAAGGGGAAGAGCGCGATGTTGTACTGGGGGTAGGGCCTGAAGGCGGTGGACATGTAGAGGAACGCGTGGTCGTCCGCGTTCTCCTTCCTCGCCTTCCCGCTCGCGGAAGCGAAGACGTAGACCTCGTGCCCCTCCCGCTCAAGGCCCTTCCTGAAGGAAAGGATGGAGGTCACGACGCCGTCCCGGTTGGGCAGGTACGTGTCCGAATAAAAAGCTATTTTCATTGCGGACTATTTTCGCGCCCCGACCGAATTTAAAGCTTCGTCATCGCCCAGAGGGCGGCGGCGGTCGCGCCCACGAGGACGAGGGGCGCGATGACGCGCACGACCGCGACGATGGAATTGACGGTGCCGAGGAGTTCGGAGGACTGCGCGACCCCGAAGACCTTCACGTCCTCCACGAGGAGGAGCGCGCCCCCGGCCTCGACCTCGCCCAGGTCGGAAAGCGCCTTTTTGGCGGCCTCGACCGCGCGCGACGTTATCTCCTTCTTGTCCGTGCCCTTCCCGCCGAGCGGGTTCAGGACGCCGCTCACCTTGTTCACGCTGTGCGTGTCCGTGGAAAGGATTTCGCATTCGTCAATCCCGAGCGCGCAGACGGCGTCGATGAGCTCGCGCCTGAACGCGGGCACCGCGCCGTTCGCGTCAAACAGGACGTAGGCGAATTTTTTCCCGTCGCAGGCGAAAACGGCGGCGCACATTCCCGCCCCGCCGACCGCGCCCTTTGACTTCAGGCCTTTCATGGCGTCGAACGCGAAGCCGGCCTTCAGGGGCTTTTCCGCCTTCCCCTGCGAGAGCGCGTCCGCGACCGCCTCCATGTATTCGAAGGCGATGGGGTTTCCGGACTCCACCTTGCTTATCTCGCCCGTTTCCGCGTTGTGCGCGTCAACCACCAGCGCCTCGCCCGCGCCTTTCGCGAGCGCGTAGTTGCGGATGGCGAGGCCGACCGAGAAATCCACGTCCTCGGTGGTCCTCGGCGCGCGCGTGAGGGGCGCGAACATGATTCCGTTGACCATCGCCGAAACGGTTTTCGCGGCCCCGTTCCTTCCTACCGCGAGCCATCCCCTCGCCTTGGCGTACCTCATCTCGCCCAGCTGCCTGAACAGCCGCGAATCGAATTTTTCGAGTTCGCCCGCGGAGGCGGGGTTGAAGTCGTGGGTCGCGCAGCCGTGGAAGACGAAGGCGTCCGCGCCCGTCCTCCTCTTCACCTCTTCCGAGATGAGGCGGGGGAACTCGCTTCCCCCGAGCGTGCCGAACGGCCCGTAGTGCACGTGGGGAATGACGAAGACCGCCTTCAGCCTGCCTTCGGACCTGAACGCGAGGACGCCGAGGTGGGTGCTCACGCTTTCGGCGACTTCCTCGAACATGGCCTCAAGCTTTGGCGACGCCTCGAACCATTGTGCGAGGAAAAGGCTTGCCGCGTCGGTCATGGAGACGCCGAAATTCCTTTTCATGGGCGCGTTGACGAGCCAGAACACCGCGTAGATTGCGGCGAGGAAGATGAACGACGCGAAGTAGAGCCGGGTGAGGACGCTGATTGACTCCGGGGAGCCGAGCGACTTGTCGGTCAGCAGGAACATGACGTTCAGGGTGGGCGTGATGAGGGCGAAGAGGTACGACGTGTACTTCAGGTTGAACACGATTCTCGCGACGATGAACCAGAGCGCGAACACGAACGCGTTGCCGAGCAGGAGGAGGTTGAAGCTGTTCTGCGGGCTGACCCCGGCGAGCTGGAGCGCGCCGCTGTAATGCAGGAAGTAGAATGCGCCGTAGAGCGCGGCGGACATGAGGCCCAGGAACATCATCTGCTTGTACCGGATTTTCCGCTTGAGGCCGATGCATGCGACCGCGCCGAGCAGCGCGGGGACGGCGATTAGGAACACGGCGCGGATGGCGTCGTAGGCCGCGTCCGCGAGGGGCGCGCCCCACGCCATCGCGGCCAGTCCCGTGATTATGCCGATGATGAAGGAGAAGGCGATTATCGCGAGGAATATTATTCTTGAGGGCGGAAGGCTTCTTCCGAGGAAGCGGGTGAGCCCCACCGCCTTTTCCGCCGAATCAGTGGACAAGTTGCGACACCAGGTTACGGCCTGCCCGCGAAGCCTTTCCTTGCGGCCGGGTCCGTTTGCGCTTCCCTTTTCGCGTGCCTGCGCGCCCTGGAGAACGCGTTGTGCCGGATTGCGCGCTTGAGGGTGTACACGTTTTCCACGAACTCGTTCGCCACCTCCCTGAACGGGGCGCGCCTTTTCGAGGCTATCTTCATCAGCTCCAGCGTGATGAACCGCATCTCCGCATTGACCTGGGCCAGTTCGTCCTCGTCCACTTCCCGCACCGCGAAAACTTTTGCCGTGAAGCCATTTAAACCTAATCCGCTTCCGCCGCCCTGCGCGCGCTTTAAATATGGTTTCCCCAAAATCTTCCGTCAATTTTTTTCCGGGAGGCAGTCGCATGGTTGAACTCAACCCCATCGAGCAGGCGGTTCTCAGGGCGCTCGGGGACCTCGGCGCGACCGCGGAAGACAAGCCGAAGACCGCGGACGACGTCACGCGGAAGGCGAACCGCCCCAAGGGGCAGGTGAACAACGCGCTCGTCGGCCTCGTCCAGAAGGGCGTCGTGGGCAGGCGCGTGAGGGAGAAGGCTTCCGGCTATTACGTCAAGGCCAGGCAGTGAAGGTTTTTTGGATGTACGGCAGGGTTGCGGTCGCTGGCACGTTTGACGCGCTCCATTGCGGGCACGCTGACCTCTTCGACGCGGCTTTCCGCCTGGGGAGGCGCGTGGTGGTCGGCGTCACGAGCGACGGCTTCGCGCGCAGGCTGCGCAGCGGCAAGGTCAAGCCGTACGCGGAACGCGTTTCCGCGGTCAGGCGGTTTCTCGGCAAGGCGCGGCTTGCCCGCGCGGAATTCCTGAGGCTTTGCGACCCCTACGGGCCGGCCTTGGGGAACGGCGCGGGGATAGAGGCGCTCGTGGTCTCCACGGAAACGTTTCCGCGCGCGCGCGAAATCAACGAAATCCGGAGGAAGCGGGGCCTTGCGCCGCTCGCGGTCGAGGTCGTCCCCCTGGTCTACGCGGAAGACCTCAAGAAGATAGCGAGCCGCCGAGTTTCGGCGGGCAAGACGGACGCGCGGGGCTCGCTTTTGAAGCCGGTCACGGTCGCGGTGGGGTCGCGGAACCCGTCAAAGCTCGAGGGCGTGAGGCTCGCGTGCAGGCGCATCTTCCCGGAGTCGAGGGTGGTCGGCGTCGCCGCGGACTCCAGGGTTTCAGTCCAGCCGTTTGGGAACGAGACGATTCACGGCGCCGTGAACCGGGCGATTGCGGCGCGCAGGAAGTCGGGCGCGGACTACGGGGCGGGCCTCGAGAGCGGGCTTTTCGAGCTTTACGGGCGGCATTTCGACTTCCAGTGGTGCGCGGTCTTCGACGGCGAGAACGTGACGCTCGGGTGCAGCATGGGCTTCGAGGTCCCGAGCGGCGCGGTGCGGCTCATAAGGCGCGGAAAGATGGACTTGGGCGAGGCGTTCGGGGAGCTGACCGGAATCCGGGAAATCGGGAGGTTCGGGGGCGCGCTCGGCTACCTTAGCCGCGGGATTGCGGAGCGCAGGGAGATGAGCGAGCAGGCGTTCGTTTGCGCGATGGTTCCGCGCCTGAACAGGCTCAATTACGGGAAAACCCGCGTCGGGCGGAAGGGTTTAAGGCGGCCGGTTCCGGGAAAGGCTTTTAAATGAGCTAAGGCAACTCAATCCCAGTAGCCGGTGGCTGTATTTTAGGACGATTTGATGCGGATAGGTGGTAATTCGTGGCAGACCCTCTCGAAGACCAGATTAACCTGATTATTGACGACATCGACGCGGGCATCGCGGGCAAGTACCCGTTCAAGCTGCGCGACATCCTCGAGCACCCGCTTGACTTCAAGGACCGCCAATACATCCTGGCGGAGGTGGACAAGATGAAGGCGGACGCCGACGCCTATTTCCAGCGCAGGAAGGCGGAGCTCGCGCCCGTCACGGCGTCGTACGCGAAGGACGCCTCCAAGGCGTCGAACGTTTCCCAGGCGCTTGCGGACGAGGTGAAGTCGGCGGCGAAGGACGCGAAGAAGGCGGTGGTCAAGCCGCTCACCTACGCGCACGACGACGACAGCGACGAAATCCTTTTCGTGGACAAGGTTGACGACGCGCTTCCCAAGGTGCTGGACGCGCTTGCCGAGGACGCGCTTTTCGTCATCGACCTCACGCTGGAGATTGACAACTTCAAGGCGGGGCGCTGGCTTTTCCCGGGCTCTTCCGGGAAGAACCGCGGCATCTTCGTCTCCTTCCCGATAAACCCGTCGGGCGCGCTTGACATCGCGCGCGAGCAGATGGGCCTCGCGCTTGACGCGGTGAAAAGCGAGATTGTCGCCCAGCTTTCAATCGAGGGGAAGACTCCGGTCAACCCTCCGGCGACGCCCGCGGGCAGGACGGCGTCAAGGAGGTAGGGGGCAGCGCGGGCCGGCGGCCTCCCGCCCGGCCCCGCTTTTCCCCATTTTTTCTTTCGCCACCGCCGGGCGGCTTAGCGGAAACGGGGTGTTCCCGAAACGGTTTTATTTGGCTTCCGGCCAATAGTAGGCGGTCGGGCTACTTCAAGCGGTCAGGCTATATGGTCTAGGGCAACGTGTCGGCATGGCGGAAGACATCACTCCAATCGTGGACGAGTTGGGCGAGTTCTTCAATACGTATTACTCCGGGAAGGTGAAAGAGCTTTCCGACAACTATCCTTCCAGGCGGAGCCTTGAGGTCGCTTACGCGGACCTGGAGAAGTTTTCGCCAGAGCTTGCGGACGAGCTCGTGGAGTCGCCGGACTCCATCGTGGCCGCGGCCGAGCAGGCGCTCTGGAAGATGCCGCTCCAGATTGTCGCCGACATGGCTTTCGAGCCGCACGTCCGGTTTTTCGGGCTTCCCGCCTCCACGAGCGTGATGGTCGAGAGCATCGGCGCCGCGCACATCGGGAAGCTGATTTCGGTCGACTGCATGGTCACGAAGCGCTCCGAAATCAAGCCGAAGGTGAAGGTCGCGGTTTTGAGGTGCCGGCTTTGCGACGCGCGGTTCAAGATTCCGATTGACAAGAACACCACCGTCCTCCCGGAAACGTGCGATTCCTGCAAGAGGCGCGCCCTTTTCCAGGACGAGGAAACGTCGGTTTACGTTGACCTCCAGAGGGCGGAGGCGCAGGAGCCGCTGGAGCACTTGAGGGGGGGCGCGCCCGCGACGCACATCGAGATGTGGATTGAGGACGACCTCGTCAACACCTTTTATCCGGGGCAGAGGCTTCTCCTGACCGGGGTCCTCCGAATCCTGCCGTTCTCCCCGCCGAGGGGGAAGCCGGCGAACAAGCTCATCTATTCCAAGCACCTCGAAGTGATGCACATCCAGAAGGTGGAGAAGGAGTTCGAGGAAGTGGACATCCAGCCCGAGGACTTGAGGAAAATCAACGAGTTTTCAAGGGACCCGGAGATTTACGACAAAATCAGGCGCTCCATCGCCCCATCCATTTACGGCCACGACGAGGTCAAGGAGGCGTTAGCCCTCCAGCTTTTCGGCGGGACGCCTGAAAAGCACACGGTTGACGGCGGAAGAATCAGGAACGACATCCACGTTCTCCTCATCGGCGACCCGGGCGCGGCCAAGACCCGCTTCCTGCAGTTCGTCACGCGGCTCGCCCCGAAATCGGTTTACGTTTCGGGCAAGTCGGTGAGCGCCGCGGGATTGACGGCCGCGGCGGAAAAAGACGATTTGGCGGAAGGCGGCTGGACCCTGAAGGCGGGCGCGCTCGTCCTCGCGTCTAACGGGATTGCGGGCGTGGACGAGTTTGACAAGATTGACGACGCGGACCGCGCGTCCATGCACGAGGTCATGGAAAGCGGGACTGTTTCGGTCGCGAAGGCCGGAATCGTGGCGACGTTCAACGCGAAGACCTCGATTCTCGCGGCCGCGAACCCGAAGTACGGGCGGTTCGACCCGAACATGTATCCCGCGCAGCAGTTCGACATTTTGCCAACGCTTCTTTCGAGATTCGACTTGATTTTTCCCATCCGCGACGTTCTTGACGAGGAGAAGGACAAGAGGACGGCCGACCACATCCTCCAGCAGCACATGCTGGGCGGGCAAAGGGTTCCCGCGGAAGCCGCGGGAAGGACGCTCATCGACATGCAGCCTCCGATAGACCTCGAGCTTTTGAGGAAGTACATCGCTTACGCGCGCAAGTGCGTGCAGCCCGTGCTGACTCCGGAAGCGAGCGACAAGCTCAAGGATTACTACGTGGATCTCCGCAAGCTCGGGGCGCAGGCGGGCGCGGTTCCAATCACCGCAAGGTATCTTGACGGCCTTGCGAGGCTTTGCGAGGCGTCGGCGAAGACGCGGCTTTCGCAGCGAGTCGAGGCGATTGACGCGCAGCGCGCGATTGCCCTCGTAGACTTCGTGTTGCGCGCGACCATGATGGACAAGGCTACGGGAAGGCTTGACGTCGACATCATCGCGACCGGGCAGCCGAAGTCGCGCGTGGACAAGATAAGGGCGGTGCTGGACATAGTCAGGAAGCTTGAGAAGGAATTCGACTTGGTCGAGATACGGCAGGTCGTCGAGGAGGCGCAGGCGTCCGGCATCGACGAGGATTCCGCGCGCCAAATCATTGACGAGCTCCTCAGGAAGGCCGGGGAGCTTTACGAGCCCAAGCACGGGTTCGTCAAAATCGTGAGGCCGAAAACGGATTGAGGGCGGGGTAGGCGGCCCGCCAGGGAACGGACGTCATTGACATGGATTCGGGACAGATTCGGCGCCTGCTCTTGCTTTTCCTTGCCGCGCAGCTCCTCGGCATTTTCGCTGGCGCCGCGCTGGTGCAGTCCGCGCTCGCCTACCCGGTCGAGTTCGAGGGGCTCAACGTGGCGCCGGGCGGCGAGTCCGGGAGCGCGCTGAGCTCCCTCCTTTTCCTCGCCTACATAGTCGCGGGCGCCGTCGCGATGATAATCGTGCTCCGCTTCTACAAGGGCGTCCTGCTCTTCCGGCTGGTGGAGGCGTTCATGCTTCTCGGCGCGTCCGGCATACTCTTCTTCGTCTTGTTCGGGTGGTTCGGGGTTCCCCACTTCGAGCTGCTCGCGCTGGCATGCGCGCTCGGCGTCGCGGCAGCCAAGTTTTTCGTGCCCGACCTCAAGAATTTCGCCGCGGTGCTCGCAAGCGCGGGCGTGGGCGCGGTTTTCGGCTTCTCGCTCGACTTCTTCCCGGCCGCGGTTTTCGTGGTCGGCCTGTCCGTTTACGACTACCTCTCCGTTTTCTGGACGCGGCACATGGTCTACATGGCGCGCGAGCTCGGCAGCAAAAACCTCTCCTTCTCCGTCAGCGCGACCAGCATGGAGGCGCCCGGCGAGGGCGGCAAGCCGGTGAGGACGACGCTCGAGCTCGGCACCGGCGACCTGGTCGTCCCGATACTCCTCTCGGTTTCCGCGTACAAGCTCGCGTTCAGCCCGGTTGACGCGTTTGCGGTGACGTTCGGCTCGCTCACCGGCCTCTGCATCGTCCTCTGGTACGTTTCCAGCAGGCGCACGTTCCTTCCCGCCCTCCCCCCAATCACTTTCTGCGCGCTCCTCGCGCTCGGCCTCTCGCGCGCCCTCGGGTGGGGCTACCTATTAATAACTCGCTGATTTCCAAAAATCATGCATGCGGCTTAGCGTAATCGGGAGCGGCTACGCCGGCATGGTGACTGCCGCATGCCTTGCAAGCCTCGGCCACAGCGTGACCTGCGTTGACGCGGTGAAGGCCAAGGTCGACCTCGTCAATTCGGGCAGGCCCCCCGTCTTCGAGCCGGGCCTCGCGGAAATGATGGCGCGCAGCCTGAGAGAGGGAAGGCTTCGCGCAACCACCGACCTCGCCTCCGCGGTCCTGGGCTCCGACGCCTCGTTCATCTGCGTCGGCACCCCGGAGGGAGGGGACGGCTCCTGCGACCTCTCCTCCGTCTTCAAGGTGGCCGCGGAAATCGGCAAAGCCCTGAAAGCCAAGCCCGAATTCCACGTTATTATAGTGAAAAGCACGGTTCCGCCCGGCACGAGCGCGGAAGTCGCGCGAATAATCGGGAAGGAAAGCGGGAAGAAGGCGGGAAAGGGTTTCGGCGTCTGCATGAACCCCGAGTTCCTGAAAGAGGGCGGCGCAATCGCGGACTTCATGGCTCCCGACCGCATCGTAATCGGCGCGGAAGGCGCGCGCGAGCTTTCGCTCGCGAAGTCCCTCTACTCCAATTTCAGCGCGCCGATAATCGAAACCGACCTCAAGACCGCGGAGATGATAAAGTACGCGAGCAACGCCTTCCTCGCCGCCAAGGTCTCGTTCATAAACGAAATCGGGAACGCGTGCGAGAAGCTCGGCATAGACGTTTACGCCGTTGCCGAGGGAATGGGGCGCGACAAGAGAATCGGCAGGCTCTTCCTGAACGCGGGCGCGGGCTTCGGCGGAAGCTGTTTCGGGAAAGACGTGAAGTCGCTTTCCCACGTTGCGGGGAAAGCGGGCGCGCGCACGGCCATTCTCGACGCCGCCATCTCGGTGAACGACTCCCAGCCCCTTCGCGTCGTCGAGCTGTTGAAAGAGGGGCTGAAGGAATTGAAGGGCAAGCGCATCGCAATCCTCGGCCTCTCCTTCAAGCCGGACACGGACGACATGCGCGACGCGCCTTCAGTTAAAATCATCAACTCCTTGCTCGCACAAGGCGCAATCATCACCGCATTCGACCCACAGGCAATGAATAACGCGAAAAAAATCTTCGGCAGCAGATTAACGTTTGCCGAATCCGCTTCATCCGCGCTTTCGGGCGCGGACGCGTGCGCCATACTCACCGAATGGCAGGAGTTCTCAGGCCTCTCTGCTGAAGACTTCAGGAAAATGGGGAACCCATTCGTCGTGGAAGGCCGAAAGATATTGAAAGATACTAAAATGAATGGCGTCAAATACCGTGGAATAGGGCGTATTCCTTATGGCTGAAGGCAGGGTTCTCGTAACCGGCGGCGCGGGCTTCATCGGCTCGCACCTTTGCGAGTCGCTCTCAAAAAAATTCGAGGTCGTCGCGCTCGACAACTTCTCAACCGGCAGGCGGCCAAACCTGCGCGGAATAAACGCCTCAATCGTCCGCCACGACGCGACGAAGCCTTTCGCAAAAAAGCTTTCCAAAAAGTTCGGCAAATTCGATTTCGTCTTCAACCTCGCCTCCCCCGCTTCCCCGGTTGACTACGCGAACCTCTCCATCCCAACCCTCCTCACGGGCTCGCTCGGCATGAAGAACGCGTTAGACTTCGCAAAGGAGAACGGGGCGCGCCTCCTCCAGGCCTCCACCTCCGAAGTTTACGGCGACCCCCTCGTCCACCCCCAGAAAGAAGACTACTGGGGCAACGTTAACCCGATTGGGCCGCGCTCGTGCTACGACGAGGCGAAGCGCTACGCGGAAGCCATCTGCATGGCGTACGCGCGGCAAGGCCAGCCCGTCGTGATTGCGCGCATCTTCAACACTTTCGGCCCGAGGATGCGTCTTGACGACGGCCGCGTTGTCCCGAATTTGGTCGGCCAGGCTTTGCGCGGCGAGCCGCTCACGGTTTACGGGGACGGCTCGCAGACGCGCTCCTTCTGCCACGTTTCGGACACGGTTCGCGCGCTCGAGCTCCTCATGTCCTCCAACCATTCGGGCGAGGTCTTCAACGTCGGCAACCCGGAAGAGCACAAGATTCTCGAGTTCGCCGAGAAGGTTAAGGAATTGACTGGCGCTTCCTCGCAAATCTCTTTCCTGCCTCTCCCGCTGGACGACCCGAAGAGGCGCAAGCCGGACATCTCGAAGATCAAGGGCGCGCTCGGCTGGGAGCCAAAAGTTAATCTGGAGGACGGGCTAAAGGAAACCATCCAGTGGTTCAGGAGGAGGGTGAAGAAGTGAAGGCGGTAATCCTTGCGGCGGGGCGGGGCACGAGGCTCAAGCCCCTGACTTACGGCATACCCAAGCCGCTGCTCCCGGTGGGCGGCAAGCCCGTGATTGATTACGTCATAGACAACCTGATGGCCGCGCACGGCGAGATTGACGAAATAATCGTGGCGGTTTCATACATGCGGGAAACGATTGAAAACTACTTGAAGCACACGCCGCGCGACCACATGAGGATTGAGACGGTTACGACGCTTGGCTGGGACACCGGGGGCGACCTGCAAACCATCGTCGTCGAAAAGGAGATAACCGGGCCCGTGGTAGTCGCTTACGGGGACAACGTGACCAAGCTTAACGTGCGCGACCTCATCCAGTTCCACAAGAGGAAAGGCAAGCCGGCGACGCTCGCGCTGTTCAACGTCCCGTGGGAGGACACTTCACGGTTCGGCATCGCGGAATTGACGCCGGACTCGCTCGTCTCGTCTTTCGTGGAGAAGCCGGAGCAGGGAAAAACGCGTTCGAGCCTCGCTAACGCGGGCTGCTACGTCCTCGAGCCGGAAATCCTCGAGTCCATCCCGCACAGGAAGGTGAAAACCGAGGCCGCAATCTTCCCGCGGCTCGCGCGCGAAGGCAAGCTCGCAGGCTTCGTGTTCAACCCGCCGTACTGGCTGGACATCGGCACGATTGACGCCTACCGCAAGGCGAACAAGATGATTGAGGGGATACTGCCGCCGGAGTGAACCGGATAGTTGGTCTTAAGTACTATATACTAGTCTTAAGTAATCCAAGTTGGTAGCAAGTAATAAAAAGAAGCTCCCTCCAATTAATGCCGGGTCGGGCGTTTTCGTATTCGCGAAAAGCTTTCCGGGTTTGCAGTACTCCTACTTTTGGCTTGGCTAGCATGTGCTTCGGCGGTCGAAATTGGCGACTTCGACGAGCCGGCTTCAACGCCGGTATGGACGCAAGTGGAGCAAGAGGCGCCATTTGATTTGCGGGTAATTAGCGACGGCTTGGATTCCACGCCAACCCCGACGCCTACTCCGGCGCCCATGCCTTCGCCTTCCGCGGGTTGGGTTTTGGTTCCCGGGAACCCGTCTTATGGCACGTCGGACTTTTACGTGATGAAGTATGAGGCGAAGAAGGTTGGTGGGGTGGCGACAAGCAGTCCTTCGGGGACGCCGTGGGTTGGCATTAATCAGTCGGGTGCGCAGGCGGCTTGTGAGGCGGTTGGGGCGCATTTGGTTACGCAGGCTGAGGCGCAGACGATTAATCGTGACGTTGCCGCGGTTGCCTCAAACTGGTTGAGTGGTTCAGTTGGGACGGGTTGCATGTTTGGGGGGCATATGGAGTGTGATGGCGCTCCGTGCAATTCGGCTTTCAGTGCTTCCTCCAATGATGCGGAGGGTTGGTGGAATGGTTCTTCAAACGTTCATAATGTGGGGGTGCAGCATTGCCCGTTTACTGCAAGTGAGGACAGGGGTAATGAGACTCGCCGGACCCTGTTTTTGAGTAATGGGCAGGTGTTGTGGGATTGGAGCGGGAACGTTTGGGAGTATATGAATGGCAGTTGCCAGTCTGGGAGTGGGGCGGGTTCCTGGTATGGTTCGTCCGGGGCTTGGGTTGAGTGGGCGAGTTCTAATTTGGGTGATTTTGAGCGGGGGGCGATGGGTCCGCCTGACGCGTCGTGGGATTACGCTAAGGGGGTTGGAAGGTATATTGGTTGCACTGCGAGTGGTAACATGTTCCTTCGCGGCGGCGGTTGGAGCTACGGTGCCGGCACCGGGGCGTTCACGTTGCACATGCACGACCCTCCAGGCTACTTGGGCGGCAACCGTGGTTTCAGGTGTGCGCGTTCAGGGTCGGCTCCCGCTCCCACGCCGACCCCGACTCCGACTCCCACCCCGACGCCTACTCCGGCGCCCATGCCTTCGCCTTCCGCGGGTTGGGTTTTGGTTCCCGGGAACCCGTCTTATGGCACGTCGGACTTTTACGTGATGAAGTATGAGGCGAAGAAGGTTGGTGGGG
>JAQTMQ010000003.1 GCA_028714235.1 Candidatus Iainarchaeum sp.
GCGCCTCGTTCTTGCTGAGCCACTCCTCGTGTCCGCGCCCGATGTAGTATTTGCCTTCCTCGTTTACGTCCATCCGGACTACCGGGGGGAGAAGCCCGAAGAGGGGGCGCGCGGCCATCCCGGCAAGGAACATGTCGAGTTCGCCTATCTTCGCCGGCGCCGTGCCATGCGCCGAAGAAAACCTCTCCTGCGCCATCTCCCTCGCGTATTGGCGGGCTCCGGCGGAAGCGCGCAGCCATCTTCTGAAACCGTGCTCAACCTGCGCGTCCGCAATCCTCCTATCCTTATCCTTAATGCTGGACTGGAGTTTCGTTTGCTCGGCCTTAAGCTTATCCAGCTGTGTTTGCGCCTCGCTAGTTTTCGAGGTGCTGGTCTGCTGCTCGGAATCAGACCGGGCGATTCGTATTTGCTCTTCCAGCGCCTTGATTTTCTTGTCAACGTCCGACTTTTTCAAAAGGTACCCGTCTTTTTCGTGCAAAAGCTGGCGCTGCTTCTTCCCGAGGTCGTAGTCGGCCCATATCCTTTGGAACTTTGCGGCGTTCTTTTCCGCATCCTCCAAGTCCGCCTTGAGTCCTCCCATTATGGTATCAATGCGCCTGCGATGTCCGTCAAGCCAGACCATGCCGCGTTCAAGCTCCTGCGCGTGCATCTCGAGCGCTTCGCGGCCGACCGCAATCTTTCGCCGGAGCTCCCTAACCTCCGGGGAACGGGGCTTCTTGCCCGATTCCACCAAAGCCGCAAGCTCGGCATTCAGCGCGAAGACCGTTTCCTGCCCCTTCGCGGCGGCTTCGACCACTCGCTTGAAATCGCCCAGGCCGTTCTTTTCCCGCCATAGCGTCTCCTGCAGTATCGTGATGGGGGCCTTCTCCGAAGGCCTTCCCTCGGCAAGCGCCCTTTGCGCCTTCGGGGGCACGTCCTCCAACCTGAAAATCCCGATTTTTGCGTTCATTGCCCTTATTTTGGCTTCCAGCCGGACGAGTTCGCCGCCGGATGCCGACTTGAGCTTCTCTTTCAGGTCTTCAAGACTCTTGCGGTCCTCCCGGTTCAGGGCATCCAAAACCTTGGCGTCAAGGGAATTTTTCGCGGCTATCGCGTCGCCGAGCGCTTGCCTCAGCCCTTGGGCTTCTTTGCCCTCCCCCTTGCCGGTTAGGGTCAGCCCGTCAAGCTTTTCTTTGATGTCCGCGGCCGCTATCGTGGCCTCAATCGCCGCAAGCTTCCCGTCAAGAAGCGTAACCCGGCCGTCGAGGCGCTTCTTGGTCGCGTAGAGCCTGCCCCCGCCCAGTCCGCCCTTGCGCATGCCGGTGATGGCGCTTGCCAGCGTGCCTTTCAGCTCATTCAGCTCTTCCCCATTCGCGGCGAGCCGCGCCGCCACTTCCCGGTCCTTCTCCGCCTCTTGCAAGAGCCTGTTCGCCTTAAGCCGGTTGCTTTCAGCCCGGTTCTTCATAAGCCGGCTAACCGGGTCGCCGAGGTAATAATCGGCGTAAAACTCCCCGAGCATTTTCAGCGACTGTCCGAGCGTGAATTGCGGGGGAGGCGACTCGACGCGCGCGTAGGCTGAAGCGAGTTGCCTCTCAAGCGACTCAAGACTCTTCGCTTCGCTGCCGAGGTTGTTTCTCATGATGCTGATGACGGCCTTAAGCTCCTTCGCGTTCTTGTACGGGCTCTTCGCCCCGGTTTGGGGGTCAACCATGGACCCCGATTCCAGCATGCGCTCAAGCTTGGCGATTTCGGCTTCCAGCGCGTCCTTCCTGCCCTTCTGCTCCGCCATCCTCTGCTCCAGCGCCGGCCTGGTACGCTCCAAATACTTCTTGTATTCCTCCGGGTTTTTCCGCCAGTCCTTCATCTGCCTGCCGATTGCGTGCGCGTTCACCACGGTGCGGCCGGTGGCGGCGGCCATCACGCCGGCGTACTTGTACTGCTTCAGCATGCCGCCGAACACGGGTATCGTCGTGGTAATCAGCGAGGTCGTGGCCGCCCACTGGAGCTCTCCGTAGAAAAGCGAGCCCTGCATTAGCGTCTGGTCGCGCTGCACCCCTTCGCGGAGCAACTTATGCTTGTTCAACTCGTTGGACTTTGTATCGTACGCATTCACCTTTGCCGCGCGCGTTTTTTCGGTTAAAGCAAAAGTCTTGTACCTATAGTACCCGCGCGAGAGTATGCCTTTCCCCTCCCGCAGGTTGATGCGCTTCGCCAGAATCGCGTCCGCCGGGAAACTGTAGATTTTTTCGAGCTTGGTGATGTCGCCCGCCGCCGCCCTCTGGTATTGGCCAAGGCGCCCCCCGCCAATGGCAGAGCGGGTCAAGACCATGTTCGTCAGGTTCACCTTGCCGAGGTCCAGGGGCTTGGGAGTTATTTTGCCGGTATCCTCGCGGACTGCCACGCGCGCCTTGCCGAAAATTTCGGAAAGCCCGGCCTGCAGCTCCGCGTTCTTCACCCTGCCCAGCCCGGGCAAGGGCAGGAGCGCGCCGTCCTTCCCGGCCGTTTTCCCGTCCGCGTAAGCGCGGATGACGAGCGCGTTCTGGAGCGCTTCCGTGCTGAGCGCCGAGCCGAGCTTCTGGTCGAGCTTGAGCACCTTCCCGTCCGCGTCCCTGAGCGTCTCCCACCGCGAGCCGCGCTTTATCTGGATTTCGCCCGCGTGCCTTCCCCGGTTGACGTGCCTCAGCTGTTGCCCGGCGAACTGGATGGAGTTGTATTTGGAGGTCTGCAGCCCCACCTTGTGCGCAAGACCGGAGATTACGCCGCCCTTGAGCAGGGCGAGGGCGTTCCGCTGGAGGGACGCGGCGCCGCTCATGAACTGGTAGGAGCGCACGCCCGGCTGGCGGGCAGTCTGCTTTTGCGGGCTCGTGATGTCGAAAAAGCCGAGCGGCGACTTGCCCTGCGCGTAAAGCGCGGCGAAAAGGAACGCGAGAAGCAGGAAGAACGGGAAGCACACCGTCATGTTCCCGATGTCCAGCATGGGCGCGCCTCCCGCAAAAGCCAAAGCAAAGCCTGACGTTAGGAAAACGGATGCGAGCATGCTCCCGCCCATCGTCATAAACTGCTCAATCGCGGTTTATTAATCATGCGCCAAGCCGGGGGGTTTTGCGGCGCCTAATCCCTGCGACGGGAATTCGCGGCGCGCGCGAAACCCGCCTGTCGGGTCTCCGCCGGCGCAGGAAAAAAGCGCGGGCCGGCAGGCCGAAACGGGGTTTGCAGCCTCATTTCCGGCTCCCGGCGGTTTTTCCCCGGAGCGCGCCAGCCTGCCAGTCGAGCAAAAGCTTTCCGGCAAGCGCAAGCAGGATGAGGAGCAGCGGAAGGAGTACGGAAAGCGTGCCGAGGTCGAGGGGGAAGCCGCCGGACTGGTAGGTTTTCGCGTCCTGCGACCGCCCGTACCTCGCCTCAATCGGGTCGCTCATGTTCGGCTTGAAGGCCGCGACGGCGGTGTGCTTGCCCCACCCGCAGACGGTGTAGCAGAACGTTGCCTCGCCCACGGCGCAGCCGCCCGCCTCGCTGTCCTCCGAGCAGGTCTTGTTGTCCCCGACCCACCCGAAGTTGTTCAGGCACCTCCCGGAATCCTGGCACACGTTGGACGCGGTGCCGCAAAGCCCGCCAGAGCACTTGCCGCTTAAGCCGCAGGCCGAATCCGCGGCGCACTTCTTCGCGCACGTGTTCGTCTTCAGGTTGCACGCCTGCGTGCACGAATCGTCGCCCCCGGGCTCGCAGCCGCAGTCCACGTTTCCGTTGCAGGGCTTCCCGTAAAACTCCACGGCAACCACGCACTGCCCGTCTTCTCCGCAATCCGAATCGTCGAAGCACTTCCGCGTGTAGGAGCAATGCGGCTGCGCGTTGGTTATCCCGTTGACCGACTGGCGCACGCACTGGGACGAGCTCGTGCACGGAATCTGGCCGTCCGATGTCGAGCAGCCGGTGTCGGGGTCGCACGAGCAGCCGCCCGCGCCGTCGTTGTTCTCCTGGACGTAGATGGAGTCGTTAGTGTACTCGTTGTAGTCGACGGGATTGATGACCGCGCCCGCCTCGTAGAAGCGAATCGTCTTGTTCCCGAGCGGGTGCGTGGAGATGGAATCCGGCTCGTCGATGTACTTCGCGAGCAGCTTCGCCGTGAGGCAGACGAGCGTCTTGTTCCCGTCCGCCGCGTCCCGGACCGTGTCCGGCACCAGGGTCACGGTCGTCGGAAGCCTGAAGTCGAAGGACTGGTTCCAGATGAACGTGTTGTTGAAGCGGTCGTAGAACGCGAACGACGCGTTGTGCTGCCCGAGCACCGCCTCGTCCATCACGAGCAGGCTCGCGGTGTCAAGGTTCGAGAAAAGGTAAATCCCGCTCGCGTTCTGGTACGTGGTCGGGTGGAATTTCAGCGGCTCGACGCGGATGACGCCAAGCTTCCCGCCCCCGCTCCCGCCGGAGGTCGTGACGCTTATCATCTCGTTGTCCCCGCCCTCGATTTCGACGCGGAAGACCTCCGCGAAGGCGACGCCCGTGGAGCCGCCGTCCGCGGAAACGCCGGACGCCGTGACTTTCTGCCCGTCCGCGCCAACCCCCATTATCGTGACCCTTGCCGTGCTGCCGCTCTTGTTCGTGTGCACCACGAGCTGGCTGCCCTGCGCGCCTGAAACCTTCCCGAGGGCGGACGAGGCGGTGTAGGTATTCTCGAGCACGTCCGCGAGCGTGGTCAGGAGCTGCTCGGGGCCGCCTCCGCCGGACCAGAACTCGATTGAATCGTTCGCAAAGCCGCCCTCGCCCTCGAAGCTGCCGACGCTTTCCAGGCGGATGTAGTAGATGGCGCGCCACTGGATGCCTGACGCGACGAACGAGCCCTGGCTTCCGGGCAGGTACAATTCTTCCGAGTCAAGCTGGCCGTCCCCGTTCAGCCCGATAAGCGTCATCGTCCCCGAGCCGCCGTTCTGCGAGTACCAGCCCTGCGAGTCGCAGGGCGCCGCGGTGTGGCAGTCGAGCGAGGCGGATGGGCTGCCCAGGTCGCACCTCGCGCACTGCGCCATGCCCTCGCGGGGGTAGCGGTAGCGCGTCTCCTTCCTCGTCGTGTTGTATTCGCACAGGCAGGTTACCATGCCGTTTGTCTCGCATTTCGTCCACGGCGGGTTCAGGTCAACCGAGCCCGCCACGCACTTGCCCTGCTTGTCCGGAGTGACGTCGGAAAGCGCCTTGCACGCGGCGTCCAGCGCGTCCCTGTTCTGCTGTTCGCTCCCGCTGACTGCGAGGATGCAGAGGTCCTGGGAATGGAACACGTGGGTGCTCGCGTCCTGGCTGACGAACGTGTGGTTGCAGCAGACGTTCTCGTGCGACGAGACCTTGACGTTGCGCGCGCTGCCGGCCACCATGGGAACGAGTGAGCCCGAATCCGCGGAGAATGTGGACGGGCCCTGGAACCCGGCCCCGGGGATGAAGATTGTGCCGATGACGACTTTCGCCTGGCCGGGGTCGGTCCACAGCTCGTATTCGTCGCCGAACCCGCCTCCCTCTCCCCCGACCTCGGTTATGTCCTTGAAGCCCGTGTTCGTGGCGTCCGCGTACCTGAACGGGTACGCTTCCGCGTCCGGAACGAATTTGTGCGTGCCCGGCTCGAAGCTGCCCGTGATTGAGACGCTCGCGCTGATTGCGTTGTTGGTCGCATTCGCGCCGACAAAGCTCAGGGCGGTCACGTTGCTCACGCGGTTGGGCACCGGCTTCAGCATCAGCGTCGCGTCCGGCGGAATCGGGGACGTGTTGTACAGCTTGTAGTCTTTAGAGAAAACCCAGTCCAGGCTGGTGCGGTTGTAGCCTGCCCACCACGGGTCCTTGTTGAGGTCGAAATACGAGATGGCGTTTACGTCGTAGCGCGGCGCGGCGGGGTCTTTCGGGGACACGTTCTCGTAGGCGTCGGGCGAGCTGTTCAGGTATTGGTAGCCGTAAAGCGTGTTCCTGTAGCGGGTTTAGTTGTACCTGAAGCTCGAGTTCACCATCAGGGACTTGGACGAGCCGTTGACGTTGTCGAGCGCCACGAAATGCTTCGTGAAAAGCCTGGACGAATACGCGGCGTATTCGAGGGACGGGTACACCTCCGGCGCGCACGCGCCCCCTATGCAAACCGCGCCGCTCTGGCACTGGCTGTCCCGCACGCACGCCTCCTTCTCGCTCCTGTACGGGGTCTGGAACGCAAGCTTGAAAGTGCCTCCCTCGTAAAGGGCGTGCAGGACTGGCGCGACCCCGTGCGCAATGCCCCAAATCTTGCCTCCGTTGTAGCTGATGTTGACCGCCCCTTCCACGACGGTGTCAACGTAAAACTGGGCGAAATACTTTCGCGTTACGTTCGGGATGGTCGCGGAAAGGCCGGCTGAAGCCGACCTGCCTGCCGCGATGCTTGAGCCGGCCACCGCCTGCTGCCTCCGGCACACGCTCATCGGGATTCCCGCGCGGTCCGGGCAGCCCTCGCAGTAAACCCCGTACGGCAGGTTCTTCCTCAGGACGTCCTCGTAAACCAGGACGTCGGTCGGGCCCCTTAGGTCGGGGTCGGTAATCTTGCCGACGAGCTGCTTCGCGGCCGAAACGCTTCCCTGGACGTCCTTGAAGTCTTCGCTCACCTGCAAGCCCGTGACTTTGACCCTCCAGACCCCTTCCCAGTCCGGCTTCGTCTTCTCCGAGTCCCTGACGGGCAGGTAGATGTCGTAGTTGCCGCTGCCGCCGTAAACGTCAATGCCGTCAACGCGGGCGTTGTCGTCGTCCGTTATGTCAAGCTTCTCGACTATCCCGAAAGCGCCGCCGACGCTGAAATCCCAGCCCATGCCGCCTTTCTCCTCAAGGCCGGTTCCGGACGCGGTCATCCCGCCCCAAAGCGCATCCGTAACCGCGCTGAAGCCCTCGCCCGAGATGGTGGAATAATCGCCTGTGTAAACCGACTTCTTTATGACGAGGTGCATCGCGGGCTTCACGTTGCCGTACTCGTCCTCGTAATAGACGCGGACCCAGTTTTCGGTGCGCTTGTACTTGGTTTTGTCGTCCCCGCAATAGTTGCAGGAAGCCGAGCCCTGCGCGTCGCCCTCCCCGAATATCGCCTCGCCGTAGGACAGCTGCCTGAAAGTGAACGCGAAGAGGTCGACCGAGGTGCACCCAAGGCACCCCCCTGTCTTGGCCCAGTCGCAGCGCTGCGTCAGCCCCGGCCTCCCGAAGCCCTCCCTGCGCTCGAAAGTGAAGCGGTCCACTACGAAGATGTAGCCGTCCTTGTACGCGACCGCCACGCCCTGGTGGTAGCGCCTGAACGAAACCAGGCCCGCCGTCTGGCCGATGATGTCGTCCGCGGTGTTCGGGCCGTCGCGCTCCGGCGTGAACAGGTACTTGTCGTCAACGCAGACCCCCTTCCCTTCGCCGAACGGCTTGACCGCCGGAGAGAAGAACGACACGAACCCTTCGCCTATCTCGACGTACGGGTTGAGGCAGATGCCCGAGCTGTCGCAGTTGTTGGCGCCGCATTCCAGGTTGCTGTCGAGGAAAAGCGGCTTGAGGCCGCCCACGGACTCGCTGAACGTGGGCTGGTTCGCGCCTGACATCCATGCGGGCGCGGCCCAGTAGCAGTAGCCTTCGCCGTAATTCAGCGGCGGGCTTCCGGCGATGTTTGAGTCCCAGCAGCCGGAGCCGAGCTGCCTGCAGGGCATGTACAGCGGGATGTTCTGGAAGCTCGAGATGACCTCGCCGTCAAAGCGCAGCATCATGAGCGAGTCCGTGCCGTAAACTATGTAAATCTCGCTCCCGTCGCCGGCCACGGCGATGTCCGCCCTGTCCCGGATGTAATGCGAGCCCTGCTCGGGGTTGAAGTTGGAGTACCCTATGATTGAAGGCGCGTTGCGCGCGTAGGAGGTGTTCACGCTCCAGTCCGGGTTCAGGATTTGGATTACCACTTTTCCGCACGTGAGCCCGAGCGGGTCGCAGTTCACGTTGTCCGGCTCCGTCAGCCCGACGACGAAAATGCGGTTGTAGGAGTCTATGGCGACCCCGAACGGGTGGTAAGGCCCGGTGTAATCAACGGAGAACGGGTCCGCCAACTCCCCTGTCGAGGTTGTCCGCGTGTTCCTCTCCGCGTTGGCGTAAAGCGAGCCCTGCTCCGGGACGCGGCCGATGAGCTTTATGACGTTCCCGCTGTCCTGCCTCGCAAGCTTGAAATAGTAAAGCGAGCCGCCCTTGCTGTCGGCAACGTAAAAGTTTCCGCGCTTGTCCTCGGCCATGCCCTGCGGGTTTTTCCTGAACACGTCGTCAATGCCGGGCTGCGGGTACGTCTCGAACCTCTTGCCCGGATACCCGGAAGCGGAGAAGTCGTACGGGTAGTCGTAGCGCGAGATGTAGCCTTCCTTGTCGAGGGTGAGCATCGCGCTCGGCCCCTTTATCTCGAACGGGTTCAGCGGCCCCGAGCCCGAGCCGGGCATGACCGTGTCGTTCGTCATGTTGAATGACGAAAGCGAGATGTTCGCGTTCAGCTCGACCGAGAGGTTGAAGTAAACCGGCGTTATCGCGTACAGGCTGTCCAGCTCTGAGCCGAGGGGATTGCCGTTTTTGCCCATCGCGGAAACCCCCCAGCCCCAGACGATGCGGGGATAGCGGAAGGTCGCGCGCATGTAATCGTCCGAAACGTCCGAGCCGTTGAAGTTCAGGTGGTCGGAAATCTCGCCGTCAATCTGCGGCGTGTAGGTGAAGCCCTTGACGCACAGGATTCCCGCCTCGCCGTCGAACTGGCCCGTCCCCTGCAGCTCGCCCGCGGCCGGGTCGTCCACGACGCACCATTTCACCGGAATCTCGGAATACCCGACCGCGCAAACGTCGTCGTTGCCGTACATCCTCTGGCCGTCCCAGCCGATGAGCCTGTCCCCGGCCGCGTTATTCGCGGCGTCCACGGCGTTGACGTCGGGGTAGTACAGCACTTCGCTGCCGTCCGGGTTGGCCACCGTCACGTTCTCTTCCGTCTTGTTGGCCGGGGGGTTCACGGTGCCGTCATAGCAGTTCGTGTTCAGGACGAGGGTCGCGTTTTCGCCGGACGCGAGGTCGCAGCCGTCGCACGTCCCGTTGACGAGGAGTATGCCGTTCTGCGTGGCGTTCACGAGGAACTCGCAGTAGCCGAGCGCCGGGTCGACCGGGCAGGAGATTGACGACGACCGCTCGCCCCCGGGAAGCCGCGCGTACGCGTAGCCCACCGTGTTGTGGTTCTCGTCCTCGAAGTGGATGCTGACCGTGTACGCGTAGCCCTTCAGCGCCTTGCCGGCTGCGTCCGACACGTATGCGCGGGCGGCGAACTCCACGTTCTTCAGCGTCTTGGGGGGCAGCGTCAGCGTGATGTTTTTCGGCTCGGCGGTGATGGTGATGGCCGCGTAGCCCGTCGCCGGCTGCACGCCCACTTGGCCGAAAGTCTGGTTCGTCGCGGTTACCTCGAAGTCCCCGGGCCGGCTGATGGACATGTTGAACGCCATCGTCCCGTTCTCGATGTTGCAGCAGTAGGTGTCCGGGAAGCCCGTCTGCTCCTGTATGCTCTTCATTGCCTCGGTCTTCTGGTGGTCGCACGTGAAATCTGTCCTGAGCGGGTCAACCAGGTTGAATACCTCGCACCTGCTCTTGTTTTTCGCGTAGGTCACGTTGAACTGGTAAGGGGCGCCGCCGTCGGCAACCGGGTCGCTTGGCACCGCCCAGATGTACGCGTACTTCGTATAGTTTTCGTCGAGGTCGAAGTACTTGTTGAGCACGGTGACGTTGCCCGGGAAGTTCGTGGCGGTGGAGGCGACCGCAGCCGGCGGGATTATCACGCGCATTGTCATCTCGGTCGTGTTGTGGCGCACGGTGACGTTGACGCTGCTGTTGTACTCCTCGCGCCCGCTCACGTAGAAATAGTTGTAAATCTTGTTCACGCGCCGGATGCCCGGGAAAAGGTTTCCGGCCGCGTTGTCCTGCGCCGCCACCTGGTCCCCCACGTAAATGTCTTCGTACGCGACGAGCCGGAAGGTGTGGTTTCCCCGGTCGCAGTCGTTGAACGTCCAGGTGCAGAAGCACCGCGCCTCGTCAAGCATCGTTCCGGCCGGGTCCTCCTCGCAGCAGGGCCACGCGGAAAGCCTGTTCGGGGGCGGGCAAAGCCCGGGGGCCGGGGCCGTGCTGTTGTACCTCAGGCCCTCGACCGTGCACTCCTCCGGGGACAGGTACCGCAACGCCCCGCCCGGGCTGCCGTCCACCGTGATGTTGCGCAGGTCGCTTTCGTTTTTGCGGTTGTAAAAGTATTCTATGACCTGCTTTACCTTCACCTGCCCCCTGAAAAAGTTGTTGAGGCGCGGGTCGCGGTAATTGTTCTGCTCGACCGGGTTCGCGCCGCCCGGCGCAATATCGTAGGCCGGGCAGCTCGCGTTGTTGCCCATCTCCGTGCAAATCCTCGCGTCCGCGTAAGGCGGGTCCGGCACGCCCCCGAAAATCGCCTGGCTCCACGTGGCGAAGCCGGGAAGCAGCTCCAGCGGCACGCGCTCCACGTCGTACGGCCACTGGTGGTATATGTCCGACACGTTCACGGTGACGTTGTAAAGCTTTTCCGAGTCCACAATCCCGCTGTCGCGGTCGAAATCGTCAAGCGCGCGGTAAACGTAGGGCGTGCGCGCGTTTTTCGCGTAGCTCACGTAATAGTCGAGGAAAAGCGACGAGTTGGAGCCCTCCCCGAAATCCACGTCCGGGGTGCACACGTAGCCCGGCGCGCACGGCTCGTGCCCGCGTGGAATGCCGCCGTACGCGCACAGCTCCTGGAATTCCGGGTCGGCCGGAATCACGTTTTTCGGCGAATCCGGGAAGCCGATGGTGTAATGGCTGTAATACGTGGTCCCGTAGCAGCACGCCGTGTCGTAAGGCCCGGTGTAGTACGAGCAGATGTCGCCTTGCCCGGGGTCGCAGTCCGGGTCGGTCATGAAGCTGTCTATCTGGCCTTCGCAGTAGTCGCCGCTGCAATCGCAGACCGGGGCCTGGCTCTCCACGGCCCAGTAATCGACGTTGGTCGTGCTCCCGGCCACTTTACCGCAAACGTAGGCCTTGGGCACCGGGCACTGGCAGCCCGGGCAGGTTTCCGGGTCGTCGCCGTCAAAGCAGGACGTCCCGCATTGCGCCGGGGTGACTTCCGGGTTGTTCGTTTCCGAATAGTCTATCGGCTGCGGCTCCCAGCGCGTCACGGTCAGGCGGAACGGCTTAGTAAGCTGGCCGCAGACGGTGACGTTCGCGCAGTAGGCGTCAGGCAGCCGGATGGGGTTGCCGAGTATGTCCGTATCGTCGCGGTACCGTATGAACGTGGGCCACACGCCCACCTTGCTGATGCCGCTGTCAACGTAAAAGAAGCTTGCCACGTCCGTGTCGTTTATTTCGGCGTCTATCGGCTTGTTCCAGCAGATGCCTTTGTCCACGTCGCTTCCCGGGTAGTCCCTGCCCTGGCCCTCGACGATGGGAAGCTCGTTGTTGGCGTAATTGACGGCCGGGGGGACGTAGCCGATGTTGCAGTCGAGGCAGGATTCGCCGCAGTCGCAGTGGCCGGGGCAGGCGCAGGAGTAATCCGGCGGCTGGCTGTAAGCCGGCGTGCAGTACGGTATTGGGGTGGTGTCGCCCTCAATCTTGTAGTCGCCGGCATTGTTGCATACCTCGAGCTGCGTGCATTCCTCGGAGGGAAGCTGCGGCACCGGAACAGGCTTTATTTCGTCGCCGCAGGCCGGAATCTCGAGCTCTCCGAGCGGGGGCGGCGGGGCGCCGGAACCCGTGCCGCCGTTGCACGTGTTCCCGTAATTCGCCATTTCGTCGTAGGAATGGCAGGTTTCGGCGGTTCCCTGGTACATGCACAGGTACGGGTTGGGCGGGTCGAAGAGCTCGGGCGGGCACCATTTGGGGAACCCGTTCACGTCGCACGGGTCCCGGACGGAGTAGCAGCTTGCCGCGGTGATGGTGTTGCCCGTGATTGTGGCCGTGTTCGACCCCGTGAAATCCACGTCGCACGAGTCCACGGGATACATGTTCCCGCACCACAGGGTGTCCTCGAAAACGTAGCCGTTGGAGCAGGTGCTCGAGCGCTCCACTATGATTCCCGTGTCCGACCCGCTTATCGTGTTGTCCCGGACGGTTATCGCCTGGCCTGCCACGACGACCGGCCGGCCGCCGTAGCCGTCGCAATAGCTGAAGCGCAGGTAAATTCCCGTGTCGAAGCCCTCGAAGCCGCAGTTCTGGATGGTGGCGCCGTTTGCCTGCCCCAGGATGACTCCCGTGCCCCCGCGGCTGCTTACGAGCTTGTAGCCGCGGCAGTCAAGCGTCACGCCGTTCAGGACGCCGGGGCTCCCGGTTATCGTCAGGCACGCGCCGCCGCTTGACGTGATGTCGTGGGTCAGGTAATGCTCCCCGGGCTGCGTTATCACCCCGCAGGATGTTATCTCCATGGCGGCCGCGGTCTGGGATGCGGCGAGGACGAGGAGGAAAAGCTTCGCGGCTGCGCAAAACCCACGCTGCGAAAACGCGCGACGGTTCATGCCACAACCTTTGCATTCCGCTGCTTATTAATTTGCCGTGGGAAATCCGGGGTTTCCGCGGCCCGGGAAGCCCGCGCCATTGAGCGCTGTTGCCGCTGCCGTGCTGCTCTTAGTAATAATATAGTGCGGCGCGGCCCGCCCTAGCTTGCGCGGCCGATTATGGCGTTGAGGGTTCCGAGCGTGATGAACTGGATGCGGCCGATGTCGGACTCCATCTTTATCGTGACCGCGAGGCTCGTCGCCGATGTGGCGAGCCTGCGCTCGAACTCGTCGAGCTCCTCGCGGCTTGCGAACACGACGTAGGTCATGCCCTTCGCCGCGGTCCTTGACGCGCGCGCGATTGACTCGTCGCCCTCGTATATGTGGACGAAGATGTTTTCGCCGCGGTAGTTGGCGAGCACGTCGGCGTCCTGCCTTTGGCCGACTTCGGTGAAGAGGATGGCGTTGTTTATGAAGAAGTTGCGCATTTCGCGGAACATGGCGAGGTAGCGCGGGGTTTTTCCCGACTGCTTGAGCCATGAGGCGAGCCCGTAGGCGCCGCCTTCCTTGAAGACCTGGCCGGTTTCCGCGAGCTTGGAGAGGAGCTTGTCCAGGTTGTAGTCGCTTATGAGCACGGGCTTGCCCTGGTACTTTATTTTCCGTTTCACGCCCGTCTTTATCTCGCCGATTGTCAGCGGCATGTACTTCCAGCGGTAGTCCGCGTTCATGGAGTCGAGGAGGTTGATGAGCGAGTACTTGGATATCATGACGCGCTCCTTTCTCTGCGGCGGAAAGTCGGGGACGTCGATGAAGTACCTTTCGGGCTCGGAGCGCTGGAGCGCGATGCCCAGGATGAAGATGATTAGCGTGGCGCCGATTATGACCTGGTTTTTCGTGTCGTCGAAGAACGTCGTGGGGCGCGAGCGCGCGTCGCTGAGCGTGAGCATCCTCCCGGTCGTGTTGAAGGCGAAGGTGTGGTTGCCCACGCCCGGGGACGAGGCGGGCGCGACAGCGAACGCCCCTGAGGCGTCGGTGGTCGCCGCCATCGGGGGGCCGCCGTCTATCGAGACCATGACCGGCGTGTCCGTGACCGGGACGCCGTCGGTGGCGAGCCTGAACGCGAACCTCGGCGTGTCGTAGTCCATGCTGATTTTTTCAACCGTGGCCACGGGCACGTGGAGGTATGACTGGGCGTACACCGTTCCCGACGGGTCGGCGAGGCGCAGGATGTAGTCTCCGTCAGTGAGGTTCACTACGTACTGTTTGGTGGATTCGAAGCCGTCCGAGTATTTCGCGGATATGAACGGCTGCTCCTGCACCTGCCGCCCGTCCTTGTGCGCCACCAGGTTGAAGTACAGCGTCTGCCCACCGCTGCTCCCGCTGATTTGCAGGGCGACGTTTATGCTCGAGCCGTTGACCCCGCGGAACGGGTTGAGCATGTGGCCGGACACCGTGCGGCGCACGCCGCTTATTTCCGTGAAGCTGTTCACCGTCCTGTTTTCGCCGGGGCCGCTCCACATGGTCGCCGACTCGTAAACCCGGATGTAGTTGCCGGCGCTTTGGGCGGGGACGCCGTTGATGAACAGGGAGTCTGTGGCCGAGCCGTCCGGCTGCGCGAGCGAAACCGTCTTGTTGGCGGTCGCGGTGGGCTGCTCCCATTCCACGCGGTAGAGCAGCTCGGCGACGTCCCCTGCCGCGAGCGCGGGGCCGGTGTGCCAGTCGCCCCAGCCGACTTCAAGCGTGTTGGGGAATACGATTAGGTAGCCGCTGCCTATCTTCTGCCACGAAAGCGAGTTGTACTTGAACGAGCTGTTCAAGCCCGCGAGCATGAACGTGCTCTGCCTGAGGCGGTACGGGGGAATCGCCGGCTGGCTGCTTCCGACCGGGGCGTAGCTTATGTTGAACTTGGCCGCGAGCGCCGCCGGGTCCTGGTTCGTTATCGTCTCGTCGCGGCCAATCGTTTGCCCGAAGTCGCTTCCCACGTATACGACTACGCACCCGAGGCCGAGGAGCCTGCCGATGCTCGCCATGCTGGAATCGTCGAAAAACTCGCTCGGCATCCTTCCGGTCGGCACGATTATTATCGCTTTCTGGGTGGAGTTGGTGAACCTCGCGAGCTGCGGGATTTGGATTGTGTTGAGCAGCTGGTCCTCGCGGAGGAGGCCGCGCCCCCTGAGCGCCTGCTCGAGGTCCGCGTAGAAGCCGTCCCGGTCCACGTCGTTCTGGCCGGCCCACGGGTGCTCGAGCACGTAGATGTCGTTCGGGACCGGCTGGGGGTATTGCTTTGCCTGGAGGGTGATTTCCGAAACGTCGCTTGAATTCACCGCGAAAAGCAGGTAAACCGAGCTGTAGCCGGGCGTTGAGCCGTAGTCGAGTATCTGGGCGTCGGTGAAGTGCAGGCTGTAGCCGGGGTTGTATTCGTGCGGCGCCTGGGGCGCGCCCGCCTCCATCATTGACTGCCAGTAGTAGTAGGCGAGCGCGGACGCGAGCACTATCACCATCAGCGACGCGATGAGGATTTTCCGGAGGTTCATTCAAATCATTGCCCTCTTTTGCCGGTGAGGCGGGAGATGAGCGGCGAAAGGATTTTGAGGACCGGGTTCGGGACGGGCTCTGCGACGCGCTTTTTTATCGCGTACTGCCGCGTGTGCTCGAACCGTTTCTTCACGCGTAGCAGGAGCACGTTTTTCTCGGCCGTGTACTTGAGCGCGGCTGCCCCGATTTTGGCTATTTCCCGCTGCACGTCGGCCGCGCCGCTTCCCCCCTTCCCGGATTCCGCCCCGCTTTCGCCCATCATCTCAACTCGAGGTAGCCGCCCAAAACCATTTTGTTGAGTATGGCTTCCACGCGCGACTCAACCACGTTGTACTGCTTCGAGAACTCGGGGATGCTTATCTCGTTCCTGTGCACGTCAAGCCAGTCCTGCAGCTTCACCATCAGGGTTTCGTCGCTGTAGGCCTCGAGCTCCTTCACGCGCAGGGTTAGCTCGTCGTTCTCGGAGCGCGCCTCGATGAGGTCCTTGCTCATCTTCGAGTGCTGGGCCTCGAGGAGCTCCGTCTTCTTCTTGAGCTCCGAGAACCCGCGGAGCGCTTCGTCGTATTTCGCGAAGATGGTGTTGTAGTCCGAGGAAGCGAACTCTGCTATGTCCTTGAGCACGGACTGGAGGAGCTGGTACAGCTGCTTCTGGTCGGCCTCGCATGCGCCGTCGAGCTGCGTGAGGAGGTTGAGGAGGTGGCGGCACACCTCGATTTTCCGCTTCCTCGCGCTCGCGCCCGGGATGACCGAGTAGGCGACCTCAATCGAGGAGGGCCGCAGGTAGGTGATTGAGAAAAGGTATGGGCTCCGCTTTATGTCCCTGCTTTCGACGTTGAGCACCGCTACGGTGTCGCCGTCGACCGAAACCTTCAGGAACGAGCTTGCCGAAAGGATGCGCGAGATTTCGGCCGGCTCCTTCGACCGCGTTGCCGAAAGCGCGAAGCCGTCAACTGCCGGCTCCGCTTTCGCTTCCTCCTGCGGCTTCTGCTGCGCGGCCTCCTGCCCGGAGGGCTGTGCTGGCGTGGCGGGTATCTGCATCACCTCAAACGTTTCCGGTCCCTGCTGCGGTAGTATTTAATTTCCCGCCGCTTTTTATGCCTTCGTTCCGGCGGCCTTCCCGCTCTCTTCCCCCCTCTTCTCCGGCAGCTCCGCCTTCGGGTAGTAGTTGACGAGGGACAGCGCGAGGAGGAACGCTGCCGCGAGCGCCCCCGCGAGGATTGACGCCAGCGAACGCGACGAGTAGAGCACGAGGAAGAACATTGCGGCGGCGAGAAGCCCGTACCACATCAGGTATTTCTCGAACCGCGCGCGCTTCCCGCGCGCCGCCTCGACGTCGTCCTCGCAGACGACGAGCGAGTTTCCCGTGGCCCTGCCGAGGCGCTCCTTTGCCGCGCGAATCGTGGAAAGCACGGGGTCCTCCTGGACTGGGTGGCCCGCCTTTTCCTTCCCGCACACGATGCAAACCGTTTTCGGCATTGTAACAACTCAATCGTAAAACGCTATGTCCTGAACCCTTTCCTCGTCCATGCCCGCCTTCTTGAGGTCGGCGCGCGAGAAGACGGTGATGAGGACGGAGTCGTCGACGCCGCCCTCGCGGAGCATGGCGTAAACCCTGCCGCGCGGGACTCCGAGCCGCTCGACCGCCGCGACGAAGCTCACGATGTCCATGTGCCTGCTCCGCTTGTCGAACGCCGAGCAGACCTCCTCCGTCTGGTTGTCGGTGAGGCCGATGTCCCTCAGGCGCGACCGCAGCCCCACCTTCTCCATCGAAATCGCGTAGACCACGGCCGTGCCACCTTTAGGCGGTTCCCCCGCCCCTCATGAAGTCTATGCGCGAGAACAGGTCGATTATTATCGCGTCCTCTATGCCGATGCTCTTCAGGAACGACGTCGTGCTCGGCCGCGGCACGTTGTTTTCCTCGAGGTGGTTCACGAACGTGATGACGTCCATCGCCTTCTCGCCTTTCTCGAACTCGTTGAGCATCATGGTGACGGACGTGTCCTCCACGCCGAATTCCACGAGCCGGTTCCGGAGCTCGCCGCGCTCGAAGGCGTACGACTTCGGGATGTCCGGGTTCTCGCGCGCCTCTGCGGACAGCACGGACTCTATCGACATGCGGTATTCCTGGAGCGGCTCCTCGCCGTGGACGCGCTCGAGCAGGAACGTTTCCGGGAACTCGGTCGTGGTCTGGAACGCCATGTTGACCGCGCACTGGCCCACCCCGAACTTGCCTATCTCGCCGCGCATGAACGGGCTGAAGTTGAGCGAGCCCTGGATGTAGTCGAGGAACTTCTCGAACTTCACGCGCAGGATGAAGGTCGTCCCGACGTTGGAGAAGATGGCCTCGTTTATGTCCGTCGGGTTCTGCGACGCGACGATGAGGCCGAACTGGTACTTCCTCCCTTCCCGCACAATCATGATTGCGTCCGAGCGGTCGTCCGAGGCGATTTTCCACGCCTCGTCGAGGACGACGAACACCTTCACGCCCTTCTGGGCCGACCAGCCCACCGCGCGCATGCGCTCCTTCAGGAACTGCAGGAAGAAGAGGCCTGCAAGGCCCCTTAGGACCTCGTCCGGCAGGCCGGAGAGGTCTATGTCCACGAGGCCCGCGGTCGTGAGCTCCCCGAGCTTCACGGTCGAAGGCTGCGCGAAGAAGTCGTTCCCCTTCCGCGTGAACTGCTTGACCCGGTAGATGGCGTTTTCGAGCTCGGCCGGGAACTCGTACGTGCCGGCCCGGAGGCGCTCCTCGAGGATGTTCACGACGTCCTTGAGCGTCGGGGGCCGGACCGCGTCCGGGGAGTTCTCGTCCGCCGGAGGCTCGTCGGGCCTGAAGCCGGCGCGCACGTACGCCTCCTCGATTGACTGCTCGGTGAGGCGCCTCTGCTCCGGGTACGAGCCGATGTCCGTGAGTATCTCGAGGGCGCGGATGATTTGCTTGACGCGGTCAATCGGCCGCATCCCGCCGAGGTCGAGCAGGTTGACGAAGTCGCCCTTGCCGAGCGAAATGATTCTTCCGCCGGTCTGCTTCACCCACGCCTTATATTCCCCCGCCCAGTCGATGATGATGGCGTTGCTGCCCCAGACGAAGGCGGCGCGGGAAAGGAACGTCTTCACGAAATACGATTTTCCCGCGCCCGTGATTCCGACGATGCAGATGTGCGGGTTCGTGAGCTGCATGAAGCTCCAGTTGAACGGAATCTGGAACATCTTGGTGCGCCCCACGTAAATGGAGTTCGCGGGGTCGAGCATCAGGAATTCGGGCGGGGGCTCGGGCGGCCTCATGAACAGGGGCCTCCTCGACAGCTCCTTGCTCGTTATGCTCTGCGCTTTTATTCCCCCCATCGGCTCACCAAAAACTCAAAGGCTTGAGACGAAATCCGCCCGCTCCGGCGGGATGTAGTGCTCCCATGTGAAGCAGCGCTTCATGTCCTCGCCGCGAAGCGGCTTGATTTCCACGTTGAGCGCGTTCGCGGCGGTGGAGCGGATTTCGCCGACCTGCCTGCGCGCGGCGGCGATTGCCGCTCCCTCGTTCGCGCCGATTCCCGTCGTCACCGCGTACTGCACGACGCCCATAGGCTTCTCGCCCTCGGCGAGGCGCTCGAGCATCGCGTTCGCGCGCTGGATTTCGCGCTCCCACTTGTCGAGCGTGAGCGCGTCCGGCTTCCCGCTTTCCCTTTCCTTGCCCAGCTTGTACGTGGCGGAATACCGCTTGTCCTCTATGCGCTCCCTGTACTTCGCGATGTCCTCGAGGTAGGCTATCAGGCAGAACTTGAACGGGAACTTTATCTGCGAAAGCGAGCGCTCCCAGAGGTCGACGTACGTCGAGGTCAGCGGCGCCTCCGCGTCGGCCGTGCTGGACTCGTAGAATTTCACCGCCATGTACATCGTCGCGTGGCAGGTCCCGCCGACGTCCTTGACGACCGCGTCCTGCGACGGCGGAATCCGGTAGCCGCCCCCTATTTCCTCGCTCACCTTGAGGAAGCCGGTGACGAGCGGCATCGCCATGTAGCCCATCATGAACGAGACGTAGACCGCGCCCACCCCGAGCGCGCCGAGCACCGAAAGCGCGATTGCCATCACGCCCCCGAAAAGGCTGAGGTTCAGGTAGACCACGCCGACCCCGAAGACCGTGCACGCTATCGCTGCGTACGCGGCGTTCTTTTCGTTCATCCTCAGGTCAACCAAGCGGAGTCACCTACAATTCCTTCACCGAGGCCGGCACGCAGTAGGACCAGTCGACGCACCGGCGCAGGTCGTCGCCAGTAAGCGCGGCGACTTCCGCGTTGAGCGTGGTCCCTACGGTGCCCCTTATCTCGTTGACGGTCTGCCTCACCGCGGCGATTGCCGTGTCCTTGGTGGCGCCTTTCGCGCTCACCTGGACGTAGGTCAGCATGGCGCGCGGCCTGTCGCCTGAGGACACCTTGGATATGACGTTGTCCCACATGGATATCTCGCGCTCGAGCGTCAGGATTCTTGCCGGGTCCACCTTCTCCTTCTCGTTTTCCTTCGCGATTTCCATCTGCGTCCTCGCCTTCCTCTCCTCGATGCTGTCCTTGTAGCGCGAGAGGTCCTTGATGTACACGAGCACGCTGTATTTCGTCACCGTCTTGAGGCTGGAAACCGCGCGCTCCCAGAGCTCCATGAACGAGAACTTCTCCTTCTCGCTCATCGTGGTCGCGGACTTGAAGATGCGCACCGCGGCGAACATGGTCGCGTAGTACCCGTCGCCGACGCGCTTCACGACCACGTCGTCTGTGAGCGGTATCTCGTAGTCCGCCTCCTTGCTCTCTATCACGCGCTTGCGCTGCGTGAAGTAGGGTATCATCCAGTAGCCCCACTTGTAAAGGACGAACGATACGGGCGCCGCGATTATGGAGACCAGCATCAGGAGTATCGCGAGCGGGCCGAAATAGTAGCCGCCCGCGAAAACGAGCAGCGAGCAGGCTACCGAGATTCCAATAAGCGCGATGGCGAAAGGGTTTTCCAATTCAATCCCTGCAAAAGCCGCTTCGCCTATATCAGGCGGACCAGCCCCCGCCCGATTTCGGTGATGTCGGCGCCTAATAGTGGCGCCAGCACCTTTATAAAGGTGATAGTGGCCGCCATGACGATAATCGGGTAGAAAAGCACCTTCAAAAGCACGCCCGGAAGGTACGAGTTCGCGCTGTTGATTCCGGCGGTGATGGACGGGTCGGACTGGTCTTCCGCGGTGCGCATCGCGTACTCGGCGTCGTTGTTGCAGCAGGTGAGCGCCGAAACGTCGACGAACGTGAGCCCGGAGCACACGTCCTCTATGATGCCTACCTGGTTGGCGAGCGCGCTCTCGTCCTGGCTGATGAGGGAGAGGAATGCAATCATGGTCGGGAACACGAGGAACAGCCCTATGGCTATCGCTATCAGCAGGCCGCCTGCCCCGCGCGTCGGGGGGAAGATGCGGAGGAAGACGCCGAGCGGAAGGAAGGTTGCGAACGCGGACGTCTTGAAGAACTCAAGCAGCCCCTTCCATATGGATACCAGCATGAGGGACTGGGTGATGTACGAGCCCGCTATGTGCGCCGGCTCCACGCGCAGGGGCCGGAGGAACGCGGCCACCGGGACGTCTATCCCGACCGCGTTTATGTAGATGGAGAAGGTTGAAAGCGCTTCCACCGGGAAGTTGCAGAAGTAGTACGTGCGGTAATAGTATTGCAGCGCGTTCTGCAGGTCGTTCAGGTACGCGTCGGAAATCGCGAACGGGTTCACGCCGTGGCCGAGGATGGTCCCGAACAGCTGGTCGCTCATCATCAGTTGCGTCATGGATATGAGGCCGAGCACGAGTATGAGGCTCGCGAGCGACTGGTAGAACTCGGCCTTCGCCCAGTTCCGGAGGCTGTGCATGTCGAACGCGATTGCAATCATGTACGCGAGCGCGACCACGGAGAACGAGATTGTCACCGCGAGGAGCGCCGACGGGCCCCATATCGCCCATGTGGCCGAAATCGCGTCAACCTCCGCCTGGAACCATTGCGGCCGCGGCGTCGGGCTTTCCTGGGCGAAGGCGGCCGCTGCGAAGAAGGCGAGGACGAGCGCCGAAAATGCAATCCGCTTCAGGCCAGGCATCATATCAGCCTCGTGATGTTGCTCACGTCCACCTCTTCCCCGAGCATCGCCGAAAGCCCGCGTATGAACGAGACCATGACCAGGAACACCGCGAACGGCACGAACACCGCGCCGAGAACCAGGAGCGAAAGGAAGCCGCAGACCGGCTGCATCACCGAATCAAAAATGCCTTTCATCCAGTTGGACAGGTCAAACGACCCGCCCGGCGTGCCGGTCGGCAGTGCGGACATGGCGTCCTCGTCGTACAGGGCTGCCACGCTCGCGTCGATGTTGTCCTGCAGTATCCCGTAGAACAGTACGACCGACATCGGGTAGATGAAGTAGAACCCGAGCGCGAGCGCGATGAGCGCGCCCCCGAAGCCGCGCGTGATGCCGAACGAGCGCAGCAGGACCCCTGCAACCAGCAGCGGGCCGAAAAGCCGCGAAAACATCTTGAGGAGGATTATTTGCGCGATGATGATTATTTGCGAGCTCGAGATGGTTATCATCGCGATGTTGAACATCTGCCCGAGGTTCGCGAACCCCTGGCCGAAGCTCACCATGAAGCCGAGCCCGTTCGGGTTGAGCGCGAGCGTGGTCGAGCTTGCGGCCGAGATTGCCATGTTGATGACTATCACCGCCCAGAAGCCGGCGCTCACGAGGCTGAGGAAGTGCTCGAGGTTGTAGAGCGCGACGCTGTACGGGTTGCAGCTGCCCCATTGTATTTCCGAGTCGTAGTACCCCACGCTCAATACCGCGAGGCTCGGCGCGCTTCCGGGCGTGCACGCCGCGCCGATGACGTCCGCCTGGAGGCCGCACCCGAAGCCGACAATCCAGACGAGCAGCCCGGCGAGGACGAGCATGGCGATGCTTTCGTAAACCTGGTTTTTCGCCCATATCCTGAGCCCCGCGTGGTTCATGAGGCCCGAAAGCGCGTAAACCACCCCGGCGGAAGCGATGACGACGAGCAGGGTGAGCACGAGAACTCCCTGCCACGAGGTCCACATGGACTGGAGGCCGCCGGACATCGCGTCGCTTTCGCATGCGGGCGGGAACGGGTTTGACCCGCTCACCGCCCTCCCGCCCGAGGTGCAGCCGGCGAGCATCGCCGCCGCTAGCGCCGCGAGCAGGAAGGGCGCGAACCGCGCCAGCCTCGGCTTTTTGCGTGGAGGGGACGGCATTGCAATCACAGGAGCTTGGAAAGCGCGCTCACGTCTATCTCTCCGCCGAACACGGTGGCCATTTCCTTCATGAACGTGAACGTGAGCGTGAAGTTCAGCACCGGGAGCAGTATGGAAACGATGACTATCAGGTAAACCGGCGCCAGCATCCAGCTGATTACGTACGTCATCAAGCTGGACCAGGTCACCGTCAGGTCAAGCGACAGGATTGGCGGCGGCGTGTCGGCAAGGCCCGCCTGGTCCTGCTGGACGAGCGGTATCTCGAATAGCACGAGCATGGGGTAGACCACGTAAAGCCCGAGCATCAGCGCGAGCATCGCCGCCCCGGCCGCGCGCGTGAAGGAGAACGCGCGCAGGGCGAGCCCGATGGGAAGCAGGAGTATGAGTTTTGTGCGGATGAACGTGAGGATTATTATCTGCCCCCACAGCGAGCCGAGCCCCATGCCCGCGAACAGCGTCATCATGTTCGTGAACTCGTTTATCGGGAAGAGCCCGGCGAGCGGGGCGAGCGCGAAGCCGGTCTGGTAGGGCATGAGGTAGAGCTGGTAGCTCGTCAGCACGCCGGTCGTGAAGTTCAGTATGGTCAGGAACGATTCCCAGAGCCACATGGCGTCCCGCTTTGCGATGAGGAAGCAGGACACGTAGTCGAACGCGGTCGAGAAAGGCGGCTTCTCGTCCGTAGAGCAGGCGTAGGAAAGGCCGGTCAGGGACACGTCAACCCAGCCGCCCCCGCCCGAGCCGATGCAGGAGGTGCATGGCGCGTCCGGCGTCGTGCCCATGGCCCCGACCTGCGCCGCGACCCCGTCGACTATCGCGAGCCCGATGAATATGAGCACTATGAGGGCGACGCTTGCGAAGCCCTGGTAATACTCTTCCTTCGCCCAGAGCGTCACGCGGGGAATCCTGAGCCCGGCTCCCACCATGTACGCGAGCCCGGCTATCGCGAACACCGCGGAAACCGCGGCGAGAGTCACCGAATACCAGTCCGAACCCAACGCCATAATCGCACCGGAACCAATCATAACAGATGCGTCAGCCCGGCTATTTCAATGTCGCCTCCGAGCAGCGGCGAAAGCGTCTTGATGAACGAAACCGTCACCAGTCCTATTATTATCGGAATCATGAAGCCGGGCACGATGAGCTGCCCGACGACCGAGATGACCTTGTAGAGCCACGCGAACTCGAGCTCGATGTTCAGCGGGTCCCGGTCGAAAATCCCCATCAGCTCGGGCCCGACGCCAATCGTGAGTATCGTGGCCACCTGGGGCGTGCAGAAACGGACCGGGCAAACCTCCTTCCTGTACTGCTCGGCCGCCTCCGGGGTTTTCAGCCAGTCCGAAGCCGACGCCCACCACGGCCGCGTCGTGTCGCAGGTGCAGCTTTGGACGTCCCACTTGTCAAGCCAGAGCTGCGACTCGTCGAACATGTAGTTGTCCATGAGGAGGATGTACATGAGCGGGTAAACCGTGTACAGCCCTATCGCTACCGCCATCAGGAGCCCGCCGAGCCGCCTCGTGAAGAAAAGCGTGCGCAGGATTATGCCGAGGGCGAGCAGCACCGGGAAAACGGATTCCTGGATCATGCGGAGCATGAATTCCTGCGCGATGAAGCTCGCAATCCACGAGAAAAGGAACGGCATTATGCCCGCAACCGCCTCGGAAAGCATCGTGACCCCGGCGTAAGGGCTGACGCTGAAGCCGAAGGCGAGGTGGCACGGAATCGGGCACGGGAACACCGGCATCTGCCCTGTTTCCTGGTTCGGGGAGATGTCAATGAACTTGCTGAACCCGGAAAGCGCCCTCATGCGGATGTTCAGGTTGAGCAGGTTGTCCGCCTGGATGACCATCGCGCCCTGCGAGAAGTTGAGGATTTTCCTCGCGCACGTTATGTGGTAATTCGGGTCGGACGGGGCGGTCGGCATCGCGCCGAAAGGCGAGATGCCTCCGGCCTGCATGCTCGCGGGAAGCTCGCCGATGAGGTTCGCGCAGCTGAGCGTGCACCGGTTGTTGACGCACGTGAAGCCGTTGCTGCACGCCGCCGCGCCCCCGCCGGACGGAGTGATGCACAGCTGGCCGAGCGGGCAGTCCAGGTCCTGCGCGCATCTCGCGGGCTCTCCGGGCGGGCGGCAGTCCGCGTCGCCGCCGCAGGCTTCCGGGAACGGCGAAACCGCGGTTTTTGACGCGGCAAGCTGGCCGGAGAGGTTGCCGAGGCCGTACACGAAACCGATTACGAGCGTGAGTATGAGCAGGCTCGCGATTCCCTGGTAAAGCTCGTCCTTCGCCCACACGGTCAGCCTGCGCAGCCCGAAGCCCATCCCTATCATGTACGGGATTGCGGGAAAGAAGAGCGCTATCACCGCGGCGGTGAGCGCGACCGCGCCCCAGTTCTCCCCGTTTGCGCCCCAGATGTCGGAAAAGGTCGTGGGCGACGCTGCGCAAGCGGCGCATGCGAACAATGAGAGCGCGAGCAACGCGGTTCGCGGCGAAATCCCCATCCAAATCAACCGAACGGCGACGGAAAGTTTTGCGAGAAGACTTTCGTCATGCTCTTGATGAACGCGTAAAGTATGGCGAGGTCGAGCAGGGGCAGGAACACCGCCTGCGGCACGAGGATGGCGACTTTCTGCACCTGCTCCATGGGCGCGAACATCTGGATGACCGAGCGCAAGGCGTTGAATGCTGCGAACGGGCCGACGAACACCGATGCCGAGCCGCCCGCCTGCCCCCAGTCGCTCGCGCTCTCGTACGCGAAGCCGACGTCCCCGATGCTTGCGACCACGGCGCCGTTGAACACGTAGAGCATGGGCCACACGATGTACGCGCCGAGCCCTATCGCGATGAACGCCGCCCCCGCCGTCCTGAGGAACGGGAACACGCGGAAGAACACGCCCATCGGGAGCACTATCTTGAACGCCACCGCCTGCGCAAGGTTGAGGAGAATCTCCTGCAGGAGGAGCGACGAGAAAAGGGTCGAGGCCAGCAGGAAAAGGAAGTTCAGGAGCGCGTTTATCGCGCTCAGCCCCGCAAGCGGCTGGAAGCCGCTGGGCGGCGCGCCGACCGGGACGAAGAACGCGCCTGCGACGGAAGCGTAGATGGCGAGCAGGAAAAGCTCCATTGCCACGTTCAGGGTTTTCTGCCATATCAGGTCGTTCAGGTAGCTCCTCGCCGCGGAGAACGGGTCGCCGCCCGCAAGCGAGAACGTGGCCGTGCACGCGATTACCCCGAGCGAGGACACGAGGTAGATTATGAAGAAGGATATGAGCGCCTGGTAGAATTCGTCCTTGACCCAGAGAATCCAGTCAAGCCTCGAGAGGAGCACCGCGGACATGTAGACGATGGAAAGGAAGAGCATTATCGCCATGATGCCGGACAGCGCGAGCGAAATCCACGTGCCCCCGCCCTGCGTCCACTCCGAATCAAGCGTGCAGAGCTCCGCCGCATGGCACGTGCCGCACAGCGCAAGCAGTAGGAAAACCGCGGCTGCAAACGTTTTCATGCGGCGCGGATTCATCCAATCACAGCCCGAGCTTTGACATGCCGAACACCTGCGGGTCCCCGCCGAGCGCAACCGCAAGCGACCTGAACGCGGTCACGGTGATTATGAAGTCCAGGATGAAGAGCAGCATTATGGAAACGAACAGCTGCACCGCCGGGCGGAGGACGTTGACCACCGCGTGCACGTTCTGGCCGCTGAGTATCGCGAACGGCGTGAGGATGCTGCCCAGCAGGAATCCCGTGATGCCGCCGAGGAGCGACCCCGGGCTGACGACCTGGAGGAGCACGGGGTCGAACGCGTAAAGCATGAATATCTCGTTTGAAAGCGCGAGGGCCAGCGGGTAGACGAAATACAGGGTGAGCGCCATCGCGATTACGGTGCTCCCGAGCCTCCTCGTGAAGGTGAAGGAGCGCATCACGAGCCCAAGGGGAAGGAAGAACGAGAGCATGTGGTTTTCCGCAAACGTCAGCAGGATGAACTGCGCGGCCACCGCGAAATACGCGCTGAAAAGCACGGAAAAGAAGGGCCGGAGCCCTGAAAGTATGTCGCTGAGTCCCGAAAGCAGTGCGACGCGCGTGCCGTCGCGAACGTAAACGACGACCGCTCCGGGGGCGAGCAACGGAAGCGGGATGGGGATGAACATGCTCACCGAAAACGAGCTCAGCATCGCGTACTCCTGTATCGTGCCGACAGAGTTCGTGAGCACCGTCGCGACGCTGCCTTGCGCGCGGTCAAGGTACGCCCTCCCGGCCTGGATGTGGTCGCCGCCCGTCAGCGCAATCGAGATGTCGCCGACGGCAATGACGAGCGTGAAGACCACCGCGAGAAGGAACAGGTTGAGCACGGCCTCGAAGAACTCGTTTTTCGCCCATTCCGTAATCTTGCCGAGCCCGAACGCCGCGCCCATCATGTAGGCGAGCCCTGCGAACATGAAGCCGAGCGACGCGGCGAGAAGCGCGGTCGGCACCCAGTCGCCGAAAATTGCGGCGCTCGGGGGCAGCGCCTGCGGGGTCGCGGACGCCTGGGGCGTCGCCGGGCACGCGGCCGGGGGGAGGATGGCGAGCAACGCTAGCAAGGCGGCTAACGCGCGAAAACGTGCTGGCGGCATCGGTGGGAATTAGGCGCGCATCTTTTATTATAATGTTTGCAGGGCCGGCGGCCGCGCCCCTGCCGCCCGATGGAAACGGAAACCGGAAAACTAGGGATTTGGAAAAGAAACGGAAAAAAAGATGGGACGGGCCAAACCGCGTCTGGCCCCTGGCTCGGCGTTCAGGAACCGCTCATTCCCACGAGGAAGTCAACAAGGAACGGGGCTATGATGACTATCAGGATTCCGACTACCCCCCCGACAATCATCGCCATCGCCCAGTTCTGTGCCTTCTGCCTAGTCGCCGCGTCGAATACCTGCCCTACCGCGTACACGAGCCCCGCGAGGATGAAGAGTGCGAGCACGACTATGGGAACGATGTCCTTAATCAGCTGCACCAAATCCAGGAGCGACGTGTTGATGTTGCTCGCCAGACGCGAAGTGGCAAAAACTGCGCCGCTTGCAAGAAGCGGCGCCAGTGCGCGAAACGACCTCATACCAGTCACCGGTACCTGCCCGCTTAGCAGATTGGAACCGAGGCTCCCGAAAGCGCGGGCACGAACGCACCGATTATGATTGGCGCGATCACCGCGAGTATGATGCCGATTATGCCGCCGAGTATGAGCGACATCGCCCAGCCCTGTGCCTTCGCCTTCGTCTCGGCGCCGAACGCCTGGCCTGCGGCGTACGCGAGCCCAGCAAGGAAGAAGAGCACGAGCGCCAGCGTCGGAAGCACGGCAACCACGATCTGCTTGACAGAGCACAGCGCCGAGTTGATTGGGCCGACGCTGATGGTGCTCGTCGCGAACGCGAGTCCGCTGAACGCAGCCAACACTAATGCCAACATTGCATATCTTTGCAGTTTCATCCCTTACCCCCCCATAGCGGCCAACCGCGGCTTCCGTGCCGCGACGGCGCTAATCCTGAACCAGAATTGTGCATTCCGTACTATTTAAACCTTTCCATGAGTGTATTAATGTACGCCTCATGCGCAGGTTGGAACCGAGGCTCCCGAGAGCGCGGGCACGAACGCACCGACCATTATCGGCGCCATCACGGCAAGCATTATGCCGACTATCCCGCCCACGATGAGGGACATCGCCCAGTTTTGCGCGCGCGCCTTTGTCTCGGCGCCGAAGACCTGCCCGGCGGCGTACGCGAGCCCGGCAAGGAAGAAGAGCACGAGCGCGAGCGTCGGCAGGACCTGCACCACGATCATCCGGACGGAGCATAGGGCCGCCGTTATCGGGCCCGTGCTGATTGAGCTGGACGCAAAGGCAACTGCGCTGAATGAAACCAGCATTGACAGCAGCAGAACGGACCTTTTTGGTTTCATGAACATCCCCTTTCGCGGCGGAGCATTCACTTTCCCGCCGCTGCCTGCTTATGGGTAAAGGATTATTTAAGCCTATCCCAGATTCGGGCGGTTTTGGGCGCGAAAGGCGTTTATAGGACAAAATTGAAATTGTTTCCATGCATGGGAAGGGCTCGTCGCGCAAGCGCTCGGTTGACGCTTTCCTCAAGTCGCACGGCAGGACGGCCAAGGAGATTGACGAGAGCGAGCTCCGCGCGCTCGCCGGCCCGGAAAGCCGCCCGCGGAAGGGGAAGGCGGCGCCGGGCCCGGCTTCCGGCGGGGGCGCGGCGGACGGGCCGGGAAGCCCGCGCGACGCGGTTGACGGCCTTGACTGGCGGATAAGCCCGGAAAAGGACGTGGAAAAGGGCGCCGGCACGCCGTTCGTGGCTTTCTCCTTCATTTTGTTCGCCGCGGCGGCTGCGGCCGGGGCTTGCGTCATGCTCCTGCTTTTGCCTGGGCGCGTCGGGTCCTCGCTTGCGAGGGCCGCGCCGTTCATTGACGTCAGGAGCGGGATGACGCTCGCGGGATTCGTTTCGGCCAACCCGCTCTGCTTTATCGGCGGGGTGCTTGCGCTCGTCGGCTTCCAGGCGCTGTATTACGCGTTCAACCTGCTTGCGAAGAAGAGGAAGGGCGGCGGCTACGAGCGGAAGGGAGTGACGCTGTCCATCCTGCTTTCCGTCGCAACGCTTGCCGCTGCGCTGGCGTTCGCATGGTATTTCAACCTTGTCTAGGGGGCGGCATGAACCGGCCTGCGCCGCATCCCCCCCTTGCCCTGGACCGCGTTCTCATCTAAGGATGGTGTACTTCGTCAGGTAGATTTGGGTCTGGTACATTACCAGGAACGGCATTATGAACAGCGAGTTTGCGACGAGGACCAGGACCTGGGTGAAAGGGATGACCGCGCGGAGGTTCATGAACAGGAGGTCGATTGCCGAGATTGACGCGATTGCGAGCAGGAGCCAGAGCAGCACGAGCTTGGGCTGCTTCCCGATGACCGCGACGCTTGTCTTGAGCGCCTGGAACGGGGCCTGCTCGTCTATGACGATTGCGGCGGGCGCGAAGAACAGTGGCGCCGAGACGATTATGCCGGCAACCGGGAGGAACCAGTTGTTGAGGGCGAACTCGTACCCCACGAGGTCCACGATGAGCAGGAGCGCCCACGCGGTGAGGTAAAGCCAGAACACGTTGAGCACGTATTTGCCTATGCTGTTGATCACTTCCTTCTTCACGCTCGTGAAGGTGCGCTGGGACTTGATTACCAGGTTTATCGCGACGATGGCGAACGACACGAGGAACAGCGACAGGAGGAACGCTGCGACGATGACCGCCGCGTCGAGCATGGTGAGGTCCACGTACATGCTGCCCGTGCGGAGGAACGTCGCCCCGAGGGCGAGGTAGGTCGGCATCGGCGACAGGAGGGGTATCGCGAATGCGAGCAGGAAGGGTATCGAGAAGAACGATACTATTTGGACGTTGTCAAAATACGCGTCCGCAGTGAGTTTCAGCGTGTCTGCCATCTTGAACCGTAGTTTATTTTTTGGCCGCAATTTATATAGCTTTTCAGCGCGTGCCGCTGAAGCGCGCGTTTCAGGCGGGCGCGGGAGCGCGCGGCCGATTCCGGTTTGGCGCGCGATTTATTAAACTTGGAACCGGCTTAACTGTCCGGGTTTTCCTTGGGCGAACGACTTGCGGCGGGGGGGAGGGCGCTTCCCGTCCTGCTGGCGGTTTTGCTTGCCGTCCAGGCGGCAATGCACGTGGCGCTAATCGGCGCAATGCAGTTTTCGGACGAGGGCACGTACCTCGCCATGGGGAAATTCGTTTCCCAAGGCGAGATAATCTACAGGGATTTTTTCGACTACCACTCGCCGGGCACGACGCTCGCCGCCGCCGCCGCGTTCTCGGCTTTCGGCCCGTCCTACGGGCTCGCGAGGGTGCTCGCCCTCGCGGCGCAGCTCGGCGTAACCCTGCTGCTGTTTTTCGTCGGGAGGGAATGGTTCGGGGAAGAGGTCGCGCTTCTCGGGGCCGCGGTTTACGCGCTGACCGAGCCCACGCTGGGCGGAATCTGGTTCGTCGCGGAGCCGTTCCTCGCGTTTTTCACGCTCGCCTCCTTCGCGCTCTTCTATTTCAGGTATTACGCGAAGGGGCCGGCGTGGCTTGACGCGCGCCTGCTGCTGCCGGCCTCCGGAATCGCGGCCGGGTTGGCGGCGGCTTTCAAGCAGCCCGGCGCCGCGTTCGCGTTGTTCGTTTTTCTCGCGATCGCGGCGACCGGCCTGCTGCGCGGCGAGCGGAAGGAAAGGGTTGCCCGGGACCTGGCGTCGTTTTCCCTCGGCGCGGCGCTCCCGTGGCTCCTGCTGGCGGCGTATTTCGCGCTCGCGGGCGGGCTTTGGGACGCCGCGTACTGGCTCGTGTATTTCCCGGTAGTCGTGAAGAATTCGCGGGACGCGGGTTTTTTCGTGGAGACGCCGGGAAGCCCCATGTTCTTGGTGGCGGCCGCGGCCCTGGTGGCCTGCCTGCTCGCGAGGGGGAAGGTGTATGCGGACGGGCGCGGGCTTTCGCGCGACGCGCTTGCGCTCGGCTTCATCGCGTTCGCGTGCGTTACCGGGGTGCCGCGCTTCAACGCGTTCCACGTGATGGCCGCGTTTCCCGTGCTCAGCCTGCTTTCCGCCGAGGTGCTGCTCTCCAGGATTCCGCCGAAGGTAGGCAGCCTCGGGAAGCTCGTGCCCGCGATGGAAACGCTTGCCGCCGGTTTCGCGGCCTACTTTGTCGCATTCTCGGTTTTGGCCGCGGCGCTGCTTGCGCTTTATCCCGGCGAAAGCGCGTACGGGATGCACCGGGAGCTGCGGTGCCTCGGCGGGCCGCTGCTTGCGGTGCCGTTTGACAATTTCGCGTATTTTTTTTCGGACTGCGGCCATGCCTCCTATTATATAATGCTGGACCCGGTGTGGGCCACGCCCGAAATGGACGCGCGCGCCTGGGAGGACGTGCGGGCGAAAAACGCGACGGTCGAGTATGCGGCCGAGAGGGTGAACGGGAAATGCCTCGAGGACTTCGCGCCCGTGCTGTTCCGGGGCCTGAAGGCGGATTACGAGGTTTACTCCCAGCCGGGCGAGAACATGTTCGTTTTGAAGCCGAAAAGCGGCGAGACGCGTCCCGACGCCGGGGTTTGGGGCGCGTGCAAGTGACGGGGCGTGGTGCGCGATGGACTCAAAGCCCGCTTTTGCCGCGTTGGCCCTGATTCTTGCCGCACAGCTCGCATGCCACGCCGCGTTTTCCAAGGCGCTGGTCTTTGGCGATGAGGGGTATTACGCGAACGAGGCGGACTTCGTTTCCAGGGGAATGGTCATCTACAGGGATTTTTTTGACAACCATTCGCCCGGCATCGCCTACGCCGGGGCCGCAGGATTCGCGGTTTTTGGCAGGTCGTTTGAAAGCGGGCGGCTCGTCGTCGCGCTCGTCCAGGCCGCGGCAACGGTCGCCGTGTTCTATTTCGCTTCAAGGCTTTACGGTAATTTCGCGGGCACTGTTGCCGCCGGGTATTACGCGGCAGCCGAGGTCCTGATGGGCGGGTTCTGGTTCATCACCGAGCAGTTCCTCGCCTTCTTCATCCTCCTCTCCGCGTTCTGCGCGTGGCAATACTTTTCCGCGCGCGAAAAGCCGCGCGGCAGGGACATTTTTCTGGCGGGCTTTTTTGCGGGCGTCGCGCTCCTCTTCAAGCAGCCCGCCGCCTGCTTCGCAGCCGCCTTGGCGGCGTTCGCGGCGTCCGACAAGGCGTCGGCGCGCGGCGTGCCGCTCCTGCTCGCCGGGATTATGCTGCCCGTCGCGCTCGCCTCCGCGTATTTCCTCGCGTCCGGCGCGCTCCCGCAGGCGGCTTACGGCGTCCTCCTCTTCAATTTCGGCGTGAAGGGAATGCGGGACGCGGACTTCTCCCTGCTCTTCACCCCGTTCAGCCTGCTCCAGATGGCGCCGCTCCTCGTGGGCGCTGCGCCGCTCGCCTGGAAGGCCGCGAAAGGCGGGTGGAGCCGCCTTGACGCCTTCCTTTTCGCGTGGATTGCGTGCGCCGCCATGGCCGCGTTCCCCAGGTTCACGACGTACCACCTGATGGCGGCGCTGGCTCCGGCGGCCATCATTTTTTCCGGGGCCGCGGAAGGCGCGCTTTCGGCGGACGGGCGCGAAGCGGGCTGGCGCGGCGCCGCGCTGCGCGGCGCAATCGCGTTTTTTGCGCTGGACGCGCTCGCGGTTGCGGCGGTCGCGGCGCTCTCCGGCCAGATGGGCGACGAGATAAGCGCCTACTCCCAAGTCGAATCCTACGTGCACGCGCATTGCGGCCTTTCGGAAGGCGTCTTCGGGTTCCCGGGCGGCGCCTACTTCTTCATGAACGCGACGCCGGCGACCTACTACCTTGAATTCTCGCCCTGGCTCGTGAGCCCGGAAATCGAGGCGGACACGATTGCCGAGCTCGAGGAAAAACGGCCGGATTGCGCGGTCGTGTGGAACCGGTGGCTCGAGCTGTCCGAGTCGAGGACGGCCACGCCGCGCCTGTACGCGTACGTTGAGGACAACTACGGCGGCGCGTGGCCCGCTCCGGGCGGCGAGTTCACCGTCCTCAAGAGGAACGGCTAGCTTTTTTCGCTGGCCTGCACAGCAGGCAGGACTGCGTCGCGCCGGTTACGACCGCCTCCACCCGCTCCCCGGGCCTTGAAGCCGGGAGGGCGGCCGGCAGGTAGGAGTCGGTCCTCCCGCTCGCGCCCCCATCCCGCTTTTCCGTGACGAGCACGCTCGCTTTCCTCCCGACCTGCAGGAGGAGCACGCGTTTCGTCACCGCCTTGCAGAGGCGCGACGCCTCGCCGCTGCGCCGCTTCACCTCTGCGGCGGGAAGGGGCCGCATTCTCGCGGCGGGCGTGAACGGGCGCGGCGCGAACCTCGAAACGTTGACGATGACGGGCCTCGCTTTCCCGAGCAGGCGCAGGGTCTTGCCGAAATCCTCCCGCGTTTCTGAAGGGTAGCCGACGATGACGTCGGTCGCGAGGGTGATTTCCGGAAATTTTTTCCTGAACGCGGCCGCCACGGAAAAAAAATCTTTTGCCGAGTAGTTCCTGCGCATCGAGTTCAGGACGCGGTCGCTCCCGCTTTGCACGGGCAGGTGGACGAACTTGTAGATTCTCTCGGATCCGTAGGCGCGCAAAAGCTTCGGCAGGATGCGCTTCGCGTGCCCGGGGTTCATCATCCCAACGCGCACGCGGAAGTCGCCGGGGATTGCGGTTATCCCGTCGAGAAGGTCGGCGAGGTCTCTTTTCGGCTTCAGCTCCATCCCGTACGCCCCGGTGTCCTGCGCGGTGAGCTGGATTTCCTTCGCGCCGTTTTCCACGCAGCGCGCGATTTCGCAAAGTATCTGCCGCATCGGGTAGCTGCGGAGGCGGCCGCGCGCCAGCTTCGTCTGGCAGTACGAGCACGCGCCGAGGCATCCTTCCGCAACCGGGATTCTGGCTATCGCGCCGGCATGCGCGCGCGGCAGCTCGAGCTTCTCCTCCTTCCTCGCGGTGATGGTGACGCGCCTCCCGCCCGCCGCCGCCTCGACCGCCTCGACGATTCTCGAGATTGCGCGCGTGCCGAGGATTACCGCGCCCGGCGCGCGCCTCCCCGCGATTCCAGGGTTCGCCTCAGGGAGGCAGCCCGCCAAGACCAGCCTCTTCCCGGCGTCGTGCAGCTTTTTCGCCTTGTCGAGGATTTTTTGCTCGGTAACGCCCTTGACCGTGCACGTGTTCAGGACGATTACGCCCGCGCCGCTTTCGCTTTCCGCCACCGCGTAGCCGTTCGCCTCCAGGATTGCGAGCATCGCGTCCGAGTCGGACCGGTTGTACGCGCAGCCGTAGGTCTTGAGGAAAATCCGGGGCTTTTGCATCCGGTTTAAATTGTTGACGGCGGAAATATAAACCGATTCACAGGGTGCATGTTGATGGCCGTATTGATTTGCGAAAAATGCGGGGGCGAAACCATCGCCTTCGAGAAATGCTCCGGCTGCGGGAAAAAAATCTGCAGGAAGTGCGTGAAGTCGCAGAAGAAGCTGCACAAGCTTGACCGCGTGGCGATTTGCAGGGAGTGCTGGGGCAGGATGGGCAAGCGCGGGAAATTCAAGTCCGCCCGCTAGCGGGCTCTCGCTTCCCCAGCGCTATCTCCACGTCCTCGTCCTCAATCCTCCACTTCTTCGCGGTCCCGGGCAGGCCGCCTTTCTGCGAGAGGTGGAGTTTGGAGGCGTGCACCTCGCGCGCGAGCTCGTCCTTCTGTGTCTTCAATATCGCGAGGAATTCCTTGGGCGCGCAAACCGTCGCCTCGATTTCGTCTTTTTCCACGAGGCCCATCTCCTTCCTCATCAGCTGGATGCGGCGCGCCACTTCCCTGCGGAGGCCCTCCGCGTAAAGCTCGCCCGCGACCTCGGTTTTCACGAGGACCTTTGACTCCGGGCCGGGCGCGAGCGCGTACCCCGGCGGCGGCGTCTCCACGAACTCGACCATGTCCGGGACGATGGGGAACTTGTAGTTTTCCACCGCGAGCTCGAACCTCCCGTCCGCAAGCGCGTCCCGCAGCTCCTCTGGCCTCATCGCCTCGAGCCGCTCCCTGACTTTTTGCGCCTTCTGCTTGAACGCGGCGCCAAGCCGGTTCGCGCTCACCTTGAACGACACGGTCGTGGGCGGCTTGTCCTCTATGCGCAGCCTTTTCACGTTCGCGAGCATCTCGATTATGAACGGGAGCCTTTCAACCGCGCCGCGCACCTCGGTCGACTGCGTGGCGACGACCGCCTCCGCGACAGGCCAGCGCAGGTTGACGCCCGCTGACTGGCGCGCGTTCGCCGCGGCGCTTGCGAGGTCGACCGCTATCTCCATCTGCCTCTCGAGCGCCGGGTTGACCGCGCCGGGGTCGTGCTCCGGCCACGCGAGCATGGAAACGCTTTCCGCCCCCTCGTGCTTCCTGAACGCGTTCTGGTATATTTCCTCGGCGATGAACGGCACCAGTGGCGCCGCCATCCTGGTTGCTGAGAGAAGCGAGTCGTAAAGCGCCCTGAGGAGCGCCTTCTTGTTCCTTTCGTCGCCGAGCCGCTTTTTCGCGAGCTTCAGGTAGAGGCGGCTCAGGTCCGCGACGATGAACCTGCGGAGCGCGCGGCTCGCCTCGTGGACGGCGTAGGATTCCATCGCCTTCGTCGCCTGGAGGATGGTCGAGTTCATTCGCGAGACGAGCCACTGGTCCTCGAGGTCGTAGTCGGGCTTCTCCTTTGCGGCGGCCTTCGGGTCGAAACCTTCCGCCTCCATCGCGCGCAAGAGGTAGACGTGGAGGTTCCAGAAGATTCCGAGCGCGCGGCTCGCGTCCTTCAGCTCGTCCTCGTTCGAGCGGAGGTCGTCCCAGACCACCGAGTTGAGGGCCCAGAGCCGGAACCCGTCCCCGCCGTATTTCGCAATCGTCTCGCGGAACGGGACGAAGTTGCCTTTCGACTTGCTCATCTTTTCCCCGTTCTCCGCGACCATGTGGCCGTGCATCAGGAGCGCGCGGTACGGTACCTCGCCGTTCCTCACCATTCCGCAGGCGAGCAGGGAATAAAACCATGACTTGATTTGCTCCTTTCCCTCGCAGACGAGGTCCGCGGGATACCATTCCGCCATCCCTTCCTCTCCGAGCGTGCACCACATCATGTTGCCGGAGTCGAACCACACGTCAAGGATGTCCGGGATTCGCTTCATCTCCCCCTTGCATTTCCTGCAGGCGAAGGTTACCGCGTCAAGCTGGGGCTTGTGCAGCTCGGAAAGCTTTTTTCCCGACCTCTCCTCAATCTCCGCCCTTGACGCGAACAGCTCGGACTCGCCGCATTTGCCGCACGACCACAGCGGGAACGGGATGCCCCAGTACCGCTGGCGCGAGATGCACCAGTCCGGCGCATTGGAAACCGTGTTCTTGAACCAGACGCCCGCGTGCGGCGGCTGCCACTTCACGCGCCCGGCCTCGGCAATCATTTTTTCCCGGAGCGATGACATCGCGATGTACCACTGCTCCGAGGCGATGTAGATGAGGGGCGACTTGCACCGCCAGCACACCGGATAGCTGTGCGTCACCCTCCCGACCGAGAGAAGCAGGCCTTTTTCCCTCAAGTCCCCAAGCACCTTTTCGTTCGCGTCGAAAACGCCCATTCCCGCGTACTTGCCCGCGTCCCGCGTGTAGATTCCCGCGATGCTCACAGGGCTGAAGGCGGGCGCGCCCTCGCGCTTCCCTATCTCGAAGTCCTCCGGCCCGTGGCCCGGCGCCGTGTGGACGATGCCCGTGCCCTCCTCGAGCGTGACGTGCTCCTTGCTCAGCGTGACGTAATGGAATTTCTTCAACTCTTTTGACGAGTGGGCGGGGACCTCGCTTGCGAGCGGCTGCTCGTACCTCATCCCCTCAAGCTTTTTCCCGGAGAACTCTTCGACCACCTTCGGCGCGAGGCCGAACGGGTCCGCAATAGCCGCAACCGCGCCGAGCCGCTCCTTCGCGAGAATCCACGTCTCGCCGTTGACGTTCACCTTAACGTACGTGAACTCCGGGTGCGCCATGAGCAGCAGGTTCGCGGGAAGGGTCCACGGCGTCGTGGTCCACACGAGGAGGTAGGTCGAGTCCTCGCCCGAAACCCTGAATTTCAGGTAAACCGACGGGTCCGCCTGCTCGGCGTGCTCGATTTCGTTGTTCGCGAGCGCGGTTTCGCACCTCGGGCAGACCGGCCCGACCCTGAAGCCCTTCGCGAGAAGTTTTTTTTCCTGCGCGCGCCTGAGGGTGAGCCAGGAGCGCTCGATGAACGCGTCCCGGAACGTTATGTCCGCCCCGTCCCAGTCCATCCAGACGCCGAGCGACTTGAAGTCGCCGGACATCGTCCCGATGTACTTGGTCGAATACTCCTTGCACTTTTCTATGAACCGCTCCACCCCGTAATCCTCGATGTCCTTCTTGGACTTGAACTTGAGGGACCTCTCCACCTTCTCCTCTATCGGGAGCCCGTGCGAGTCGAAGCACGGGATGGTGTTGACCTTGAAGCCGCGCATCCTCTTGTAGCGGTATACCGCGTCCTTCAGCGCCTTGTTCCACGCGGTTCCCGGATGGATGTCCCCGGTCGCGTAAGGCGGGCCGTCGGGAAAATAGAATTTTTGCCTGCCCTTGTCCGCGGCCTTCACCTTCTCGAAAATCCCTTCCCGCTCCCAGAAGCCCGAGACGCGGCCCTCAACCTCGCTCGGCCGATACATTCTTCACCAACTCCATTCCTGCAAGGAAAACCGCGGGCAGCGCGAAGCACGCCGCGACCGGAAACGCGATGGAGGAAAAAAAGTATTCCGGCCGCGCCCTGACGAACCCGGTCCCGGCGAGCGCGCCCGCGGCCGCCGCGGCGGCGAAAACCGCGTAAAACGCCCGGTCGCGCCGCAGCCCGAGCGACGACTCGCCGTAGGCGAGCACCGCGTAGCCGGAAACGTACGCCGCCGCGAAAGCGAGCAGCGCGAACGGCGAGGCCTGCGCGCCGCCCAGCCCCGAAAACCAGAACGCCCCGGCTATGACCGCGGCAGGAATTGCCACGCGGGCAATGAACGCCAGGACTTTTTTCTCATCCATGCTGACCATCACGCTGAACGGCGATAAATAAGGCGCTGTAAGGCGCTAAATTTGGCCCGCTCGCCTTTAAATCTGTTGGGTTGGCGACGCGGCCTCCGCCTTCCGAAACGAGATTTTCGCGCCCTTCAGGCTCGAGTAGATGTCCCGCTTTTTCAGCATGTCCTTCGGGACGTCGACCAGGAACTCGAGGCCGGTGAAGGACAGGTACCACGCCGCCGGCGCGGCGATTGACGAGAGCGCGGCGACCGCGACGAACGAGCCCGCGAGCGCGAGAAGCACCGCCTCAAGCCCAAGGAGAAGCGAGCCTGCGGCGAGGCGAAGCGCGCCCGCGCGCCTGCGCCGCGAAATCTCGGCCCGGGCTGAAGCGAGCCTGTCCGCAAAAAAGCGCTTCAGCCGCTTCGCCACCATCTCCTCGACGCGCGCGTCCCGCAGCGCGGCCGGCACGGAAAACGCGAGCTCCGCCCTCCCGCAGACCGGGCCCCTGAGCCGGCCCTCAATCTCGTCGACGAGGTCCCCGGAAAGCCTCCGCGTCTCAAGCGGGCCGTAGTCGAAGTCGGAGAAAATGTCGTCGTAGGTATCAAGCGCGATTGCCTCCACGCAAAGGCCTTTCTGCTGCGCGAGCGGAAAACTGGGCACGGGGCCAAACGCCCCCGCGACCGTTTCGGCGACGCCCGGGCCCCGCTTCTCGGGCGCCTGCGGGGGCGCGGGCTGCTTGCCTGAATCGGGTTCCGGCATGGCTTCACCTTTCACCGCTAACGGTTGCGAACCGGAAAGTTAAAAGGGGAAAGGGCGCGGCACGCGCCATTTTTAACTTTTGTCGTGCAACATGTAGCCATGGCAGAAGACCCGCCTTCTAGCGACATCCCCTGGACGGAGAAGTACAGGCCGCGCAGCCTGCCCGAAGTCTGCGGCCAGAATGAAATCGTGGAAAGGATGAGGGCGTACGCGAGGCACAGGAACGTTCCCCACATGCTTTTTTCCGGGCCGCCCGGAATCGGGAAGACGACGATTGCGCTCGCCCTCGCGCGCGAGCTCTTCGGGGAAGGGTATTCCTCCTCGTTTTTGGAACTCAATGCGAGCGACGAGCGCGGGATAGACGTGGTCCGCGGCAAAATCAAGGATTTCGCGCGCACGCTCCCGCTCAGCGCGGTGCCCTTCAAGCTCGTGTTCCTCGACGAAAGCGACGCGCTCACGCCCGAGGCGCAGAACGCGCTGCGGCGCACGATGGAGATGTTCGCGGGGAACACGCGGTTCATCCTCTCCTGCAACTACTCGTCAAAAATCATCGAGCCCATCCAGAGCAGGTGCGCGGTCTTCCGCTTCAGGCCGCTCGGCGAAGAGGAAGTGAAGGGGATGGTCTGCCTCATCGCCGAAAAGGAGGGAATCGCGCTCGACGCGGGCGCTGCCAAGGCCATCTGCTACGTTTCCGAGGGCGACATGCGGAAGGCGATTAACGCGCTCCAGGGCGCGGCAGCGGTTTCAAGGCACGTCACCGAAGAGCTCGTGCACAAGGTGAGCTCGCGCGCGAGGCCCGAAGAGGTGCGCAGGATGCTCGAGGCCGCTCTCAAGGGGGATTTCGCGGGCGCGCGGGAAAAGCTCGACTTCCTCATGCTCAACTACGGGATGAGCGGCGAGGACGTGCTCCTCCAGATGTACAAGGAGGTGACGGCGCTCGGGATTTCGGACAGGGAGAAGGTCGCCCTCGTTGACCGTATTGGCGAATACAACTTCAGGCTCGTCGAGGGGGCGAACGAGCGCATCCAGCTCGAGGCGCTTCTCGCGCAGGTAATGCTTCTCTCGGAAAAAGGCTGAACAAGATGGACGCGCCGGTCTGGCTTCTCCTCGCGCTTTTCGGTGCGGCGAGCCCGCTGTTCGTCTACGCCCTCATCGCGAGCCTCTTCATCCCGCGCATCCTGAAGGAGGAGGTTGACGCGCGCACAGCGCTCTTTAAGGTTGCCGGCGCAATCCTGATAATGGCCGGAGTGTTCCTGGTGAGCTGATTTGGCGTTTGCGATTGGGATTGCTGCGGGGGTTGCGGCGGCGCTCTGCTGGGGCGTTTCGGACTTCGTAGCCAAGATTGCGATTGGCAGGCTTGGAAAGCACGGCGACGTCAAGGCGCTTTTCTGGGCGCGGCTTGCGGGCATGCTGTTAATGCTCGCCGGCCTGCTTTGCGCGGGGTTTGACGCGCAGGCAGCAATCGCCTGGTTGCCCGCGCTCGCGCTCATCGGCCTCCTCGACTTCGCGGGCGCTTACTCGTTTTACCGCGGCCTGTCGAAAGGCGGGGTTTCGGTCGTCGGGCCCGTCGCCTCGTCGTATGCTGCGCTCGCCGCGGCAATCGGCGTGGCTTTGCTCGGCGAGCCGTTCAGCGGGATGCGCGCCTCCGGAATCGGCTTGACGCTCCTGGGGGTTGCGCTCGCGTCTTCCAGCCCGCTTGCCTCAAGGAAGAAAACGGGTGGGCTCGCCGGGGGAGTCCCGGAAGCGCTTTTCACCATTCTTTGCTGGGGAGTTGTGTGGACGCTCGTCGCCGCTTGGAGCCCGTCGGCCGGCTGGATGCTCCCCGTGCTCGCGGTGAGGGTGGTGTCGGTTGCGGGATGCGCCGCCGCGGGAAGGCTGGGCGGGTTCAAGGTGGCGCTCGCCGCCGCGCCCCTCGCCGCCATCGCGGCGCTCGCGGGAATCCTTGACGCGGCGGCGGCCTCGATTGCGATGTGGGCGCTTTCCCAGAAGGAGCTCGTGAGCATAGTCGTGCCCATCACTTCCGCGTTCCCCGCGGTAGCCGTCGTGCTCGGGGTGTTCGTCCTCAAGGAGAAGATGGGCTGGCGCCAGGCGCTCGGAGTCCTCGCGATAATCGTGGGCGTAATGGCGATTTCGGCTTGAGCGCGCGGCGGGTCAGCCTGTCCTGTACCGCAGCATCGCCGCGATTCCGCCCAGGCCCGCGAGCTGCTTACCAGCCGGGTTTTCGGACGAGAAGACGTGGACCTCGCACTTCAGCTTTTCCGCTTCCTGCATCAGCTGGTCGAGCTGCCTGTTCTTGCGGAGCAGCTCGTCGGTCACGAAAAGCCTGCCTGCCGCGCCGAGGCCGATTGCGCCGCGCACCTCGCTTTCGCCGTAGGCGGCAAGGCCGCTGCCCTTGGAGATTTCGAGCATGAGCCCTTCCATTAAGCCCATCTCCTTCGCAATCCTCTCCTCGCCGGCCACTTTCTCTATCACGCCCCTTTTCAGCAACTCGTATACCCCGCTCGGCTCGGCGTTCGAGGCGGTTTCGAAAACCAGTTTCTTGGAAAGCCCGGGGTTCCTGTCCTGCACGAATTTCCTTAGGTTGTCTTTCGAGAAGCCGGGGCCCGCGACGATGATTTTTCCCGCCTTCGAGTCCGCGAGGCATTTTGCGACGTCGCCGTAGAACTGGAGCTGCTTTTGCGAGTAGTCGGCCTCGCGCTTCGAGGCGTGGCTCTCAACCGTGAAATCGAACGAGACGCCGTAGTCGCGCACCGTCGAGAAGAGCGCGGCCTTGTCGTCCATCACGACGATTGCGAGGAGAATCTTCTTTTTGCCCGCTTTCTGCGCGTCGTAGAGGCGGTCGAGCTGGTATCCGCGCCAGCCTCCCTTCTTTTTTATTTCGACCGCGGTCTGCGGCTCCACGTCAATCGTATGGTACTGGCCGAGCTGTATGTACTCCTCCGGCCCGCCAGCCACGATTTTTCCCGTGACGCGCACGCGGTTCGCGTGCTCGGAGAACTCGATTTTTTCGGCTTCAACCTGCACGAACACCTCGCGCTTGTCCCCGCTTTCGCCTTCCCCGATTTTGACGCGCCTGAAGCTCTTGCCCGCCACGAGGTCGCCGGGCTCGAGCACGCGCTCGACGTGCCACAGGTCCTCGACGGTTTCCGGGACCGCTTTCACGGTCCCGGTTTCCCTGTCGTGCTTGATGACGCGCATGGCAGGATTTCGCCGCCCGGATTAAATAAGATAGTCACCGAAAGATTAGCCGCGCGAGTGGCAGGGGGTAAAGCCGGCATGCTGAAGCAAAAGGGGAAAGCCGCACAAGGGGAGACCGAGGTGGTTCCGCACCTGGACGGTGAAAACGTTTTCGGCCTCGGCCTCACGCCGCGGCGGCTTTTCGAGGCGCTTGGCGTGAAGGGAAAGCGAGTGCTTGAGGTCGGGCACCAGGAGAATTACGAGCCGTCGCTTGGCGCGGCGCTCGCCGGAGCGAAAGAGGTTGCCGGCATGACTTTTTTTGACCCGGCGAGCAGCTGGAAGATGCCTGGACTATTCCGGGGGCCGCGAATCCAGGAGCTTTACGGCAAGATAATCAGAATCCCGAAAAACGGGAAGAACTGCCACATGCGCGAGTATTTCGGGGATTTCCTGCGCGTGGGCGCGCCGGATTCGCCCCTGAAGGGCGAAAGGTTTGACGCCGTGCTTTTCTGGGGCTCCCTGAAAAAAACCGGGGAGGGAAACAAGAAGGACGCCGGGCACGTGATGGCCCTTTCCCGCGGCGCGGATGGACGCGACGCGCGGCCCCCACTGCCGGACAGGCTAGTCCAGCAAGGCATGCTGGAATGCGCGAAGGGAATCCTGGCCCCGGGCGGAAGGGTAATCGTGGTGAGCGGAAACTTCGCCGGGTCGAACGCGGACGCGACCGAGCCCGCCGTGGAAAAGCCGTACGTGGCCGAGGCGGCGCTCCACTCCGAAATCCTGGAAGGGCTCGGCGCAAAGAGAATCCGGGTTTACGGGGAAAGCAGGCCGGGGTTCAGGGGGGACGGGAGGGCGCTTGCGCTTTCGGAACTCGGCTGCCCGGAGAGCGGGGTTTGCGGCACCATGCGCGTTTTCTCCCGCGTTGACGCGGTAATCGCCGAATTTTGATTTGCGGGAGCGCGCGGTTTAATAATCTCTCCTGTGCTTTCTTCGGGAGGGAAAGCGCGATTGCGCTCCCGCAAAGGTTATCCAAGTGTCCCGCTCGTTCGCACACAAAAGGAACCCGCGCCTTAACGCGTGCGGTGAAAGCGAGGTTCTCCACGGCAGCCCCGGGAAGCCGTTTTTTGACGGGCAGAACCGCATGGTTGACGGAATCTGCGGAATGGGCCGCGATTTGGGGAGGTTTGAGGAGAAGGCGAAAGCAATCGCCGCCATCAACGGGGCGACGAGGGTTGCTTACCGTTTTGTTGCGGATTCATCTGCGCCGAGGTTCCGGGGCGAGGAGGCGCGCATGCACCTTTCCGGAAAGCGCGCCGGGGAGTGCATTGTCTGCGTCGGCTTGAACTCGCCGGAAAGGAGGCTTTCGCGGGAGGAGGGACGCAAGGAAGACGCGCTGCTTGAGAAGGCAAGGAAGGCTTCGGAAAGGAACGGGGGAAAGGCGGCGTTCCTGAAGGCCGGGCTTGAATCCAAGTATTCGTTTGAGGTCCCTGCAACGGTTTCGCCTGGGGACGTGCGCGCGCTCGCCGGGCTCTACGCCGAGGCGTTCAACGGAGGGTACTGGTTCCAGATCAGCGAGGCGTCAATCCGCAGGATTTTGTGCGGGAAGGGGAGCGTGGTTGCGGCGGCGCGCGACAGGAAGACGGGCGAGATTGCCTCGTGCTATGTCGGGCAGGTCACCGATTTCGGGGGCGGCATCCTGATGGCGGAGATTGGCGAGGCGGCAACGTCCCCGCAGCACAGGATGGCGGGGCTCGGGAGCGTCCTTGCGCACCTGCTTGCCGGCGAGCTGTTCAGGCGCGGTGTCGACCTGGCTTTCGCGGAAACCCGCGCGACGACCCCAACTTCCTCGATAACCATTTTTCGGCTTGGGGCGAAGTACGCGGGGCGCCTGGTGAAGGCGGTGCGCATGCCCAGGGAGGGCAGGCATGCCGAAAAGGAGGGCGCGTTTGAGAGCCTGAACCTGCTTTGCTTGAACCGCGGCGAGTTCTCGCCTTGATGATAGCTTCTTTTAAGCGTGTTGTTTGCCATCCATTAAGGATTGGGGATGGAAGAAAAGCGGCTGGTTTCAGAGATTGTTTCAGAGCTCGGTTCCGATGCGGGCAGGGGATTGACCGAGCTTGAGGCCGCGCGACGGCTGCTGTCAAAGGGGCCCAACTCGCCCGGAGGCGGGAAGAGGCGCGCATGGTTTTCCGTCTTCTCGTTCCTCGGGGAGCCGATGATTTGGCTGCTTCTGGGCGCGGCCGCGATCTACTTCATTCTGGGCGAGGCGCTTGACGCCTACATCATGCTTGCCGCAATCGTGCCCATCGCCGCGATCGACGTGTACATGGAGTACAGGACGGAGAGCGCGATAGAGAGGCTGCGGAGCAGGATTACGCCGCACGTGCGCGTCCTCAGGAACGGGGTTGAGCGGGAGGTTGACGCGACCGAAATGGTTCCCGGCGACGTTTATTTCGTGAGCGAGGGCGACGTGGTTCCCGCGGACTCCGCGGTGCTGGAGGCGGCGGACCTGAAGGCGGACGAGTCCGCGCTCAGCGGCGAGTCGAAAGCGGTCGACAAGGCACCGGGGGAGCATTATTCCTCCGCGGTTTTCGAGAATCCGGGCGCGCTTTTCGCGGGAAGCACGGTTGTCGGGGGAAGGGGGACGCTTCTCGCGGTCAGGACTGGAAGGGAGACCGAGTACGGGAAGATTGGGGGAATGATTTCCGCGATTGAGACGGTGCGCACGCCGCTGCAGAAAAACATCGACGACATCGTGCGCGTGCTCGGCTTCGCGGCCATCGGCTTGTCCATGGCGCTTTTCCTCCTCCAGTACTTTTTTGCCGGGAACCCGTGGCAGGTCGCGCTCCTTGACGCGGTGAGCCTCGCAATCGCCGCGATTCCCGAGGAGTTCCCGATAACTTTCGCCTTGTTTTTGAGCTTGGGGGCGTGGTCGCTTGCGAAAAGGAACGCGCTCGTGAAGAAAGTGGTCGCGGTCGAGACGCTCGGGAGCGTGAACGTGATTTGCACGGACAAGACGGGAACGCTCACCCTTGGCAGGATGTCGCTCACGAGCGTGTTTTACGGGGGCGAGCTTTTTGACGCGGACGAGTTTCTCTCCGAGCCGGACGCGGCGGGGGTTTTGGAGGCCGCGGCGCTCGCGTGCGAAAAGAAGCCTTTCGACCAGATGGAGAAATCCATTTTCGCGTTTGTCGGCAAGCGAAAGGACCCCGAGAAAATCCAGTCCGGGTGGGAGCTCGTGCGCGAGCATTCGTTTGACGAGAGGACGAAGCACATGTCCCACGTGTGGAGGAGGGACGGGAAGCTCCGCGTTTTCGCGAAAGGGGCGATAGAGGGCATTCTTTCTTCCGTGAAGGCATCCGATTCCGTGAAAAAGGACGCGCTTGACGCGAACGCGCAGATGGCGGGGCAGGGGACGCGCGTGCTCGCCCTTGCCGCGGGGCCGCTTGGCCACTCCGGGGACAGGAAGAGCGACGAGGGCCACGCGGAATTCCTCGCGCTTCTCGGCTTTTCCGACCCGATTCGGCCCGGAGTCGCCGAAGCCGTGAAAAGCTGCCATGGCGCGGGAATCAAGGTGCTGATGATTACCGGGGACCACCATGCGACTGCGGAAGCCGTTGCGCGCGACATCGGGATGCCCGGGCCGGTCGTGATGGAGGGCTCGGAGCTCGCCCGGCTTTCGGGGAAGGACCTGACGCGCGCGGTGCACAAGGCGAACGTTTTCGCGCGCGTTCTTCCCGAGCACAAGCTTGCCATCGTGCGCGCCGAGCAAAGCCACGGCGACGTCGTGGCCGTGACCGGCGACGGAATCAACGACGCGCCCGCGCTCAAGAGCGCGGACATCGGCGTCGCAATGGGCATGCGGGGGACAGAGGTCGCGCGCGACTCCGCGGCGATGGTGCTGCTTGACGACAACTTCGTGACGATAGTCGAGGCGATAAGGAACGGGAGGGTGATTTACGACAACTTGAGGAAGGCGTTCGCCTACCTCGTGGCCTTCCACGTGCCAATCTTCCTTTGCGCCCTCGTGATTCCGGCCATCGGGCTGCCGCTCCTCCTCATGCCCGTGCACATAATACTGCTCGAGCTCGTCCTCCACCCCACCGTTTCAATCGTTTTCCAGCAGGAATTGCCGGAAGAGGGCGTGATGAGGAGGAAGCCGAGGAAGAGGGACGCGGCGCTCGTTTCGGGAACGGATTTCGCGCGCCTGACGCTCCAGGGCTTCATGCTGTTCGCGCTCTGCCTTGCGGCGTATTCGCTCGCCCTGAAAAACGGCGAGCTTGAGGCGCGCGCCATCGCGTTCTCGCTCCTCATGTTCGGCCAGGTGTTCATGGTGGCCGAAGAGCTTGCCGGCGAGAAGCCGATGTCGCTTGCGCGCATAATCGGCAACCGGACTTATCTTGCGATAGGCGCGCTCACGATTGCCGCGTGGGTTGCGCTCGCGGCGATTCCGGCCACGCAGGCCGTGCTCAAGGTGAGCGGGCCGGCTCCAGCGCTCGTCGTTCTCCTGCTTGCGGTTTCAACTGCGCCCGTCGTCGTGATGGAGTTCGCCAAGCTCGCCGGCCTCGCTTCCCGGCCGGCAAATGGCGGCGGCTAGCGCCCGCCTTGCCTTTTTATATGCTTGCGCCGAGCATTTTTACGCCCGTTGCTCGGGGCCAGGTGGAACGGTTTGGCGAAGCGCATTGCGGTGATTGACAGGACGAGGTGCACTAAGGCCAGCTGCGGCTACCAGTGCATCAGGGTGTGCCCTGTCAACCGGATGGGGAAGGAGTGCATCAAGCAGGACGACGAGGGATTCCCCGTCATTTCTGAGGCGCTTTGCACGGGCTGCGGAATCTGCCCGAAGAAGTGCCCGGTGAAATGCCTGACGATAATCAACCTGCTCGAGGAGGCCGGAAAACTGGTGCACCAGTACGGGCCGAACTCTTTCCGGCTTTACAACATCCCGCTCCCCAAAACGGGCGCGGTCGTGGGGCTGATCGGGGCGAACGGGGTGGGAAAGACCACCGCCATGCAGATTCTCGCGGGGCGCATCAAGCCCAACCTCGGGGATTACGGGCATGCCGCGGGATGGGAGAAGATAGCCGGCGAATTCAAGGGGCAGGAGGTGCGCAACTATTTCCAGGCGCTTGCGGAGAAGAAGGCGCGGATTTCGCTCAAGCCGCAGAACGTGGACCAGATTCCCGACGTTTTCAGGGGGAAGGTCGGGGCGCTCCTGAAGAAGGCGGACGAGCGGAAAAGGCTTTCCGAGGCCGCGGAAGCGTTCGGCATCACCGGAATCCTTTCGCGGGACGTCGCGAAACTGAGCGGCGGGGAGCTGCAGAGGGTCGCGATTTGCGCCGCGTACCTGCGGGACGCGGACGTGTACTGTTTCGACGAGCCGAGCTCCTACCTTGACGTGAAGCAGCGCATGAGGATTGCGGGGAAGCTGAAAAGCCTTGCGTCCGAAGAGCGGAAATCGGTCATGGTCGTGGAGCACGACCTTGCCGTCCTCGACTACCTGAGCGACTACGTGAACGTTTTCTTCGGGGTGAAGGGGGCTTACGGGGTTGTTTCGGGCCTGAAGGGCGCGAGGAACGGCGTGAACGAGTATTTGGACGGCTTCCTGAAGGACGAGAACCTGCGCATCCGCGATTACCCGATTAAGTTCGGGGTTTCCGCGGAGGCTGAGAGGAGGACGCTTCCGTTCTTCTCTTATCCCGCGCTAGGGAAGGATTACGCGGACTTCTCGCTTGAATGCGCCGCCGGGGAGGTCAGGAAGGGCGAGATTATCGGCGTCCTCGGCGAGAACGCGATCGGGAAGACGACGTTCGTCAAGCTGCTCGCCGGGATTGAGAAGCCCGATTCCGGGGAGGCGCCGCAAAAGCTGAGCGTTTCGTACAAGCCGCAGTACGTGAAAAGCGGTTTCAAGGGCACGGTTGCCGAGCTCGTTGACGGGGCGGGAATCCGGAGGGACGTGTTCGACTCGGAAGTCAGGGCGAAGCTCGAGGTGGACGAGCTCATGGAGAAGGACGTCAGGCACCTGAGCGGCGGGGAGCTGCAGCGGACCGCGATAGCAATCGCGCTTTCAAAGGACGCGGACCTCTACCTCCTCGACGAGCCGTCCGCCTTCCTTGACGTGGAGCAGCGGCTCAATTTCGCGGGCGCGCTCAAGCAAATCGTGGAGGGAAGCGGGAGGACCGCTTTCGTCGTGGACCACGACGTCGTCCTCGTGGACGCGGTGAGCTCGCGCGTGTGCGTGTTCGGGGGCGAGCCGGCTGTGCGCGGCCTCGCGGGGGCGCCGGAGGACAAGCGGGGCGGGATGAACCGGTTCCTGAAGGGCATTGACGTCACGCTGAGGCGGGACAAGGACTCGAAGAGGCCGCGCGTCAACAAGCCGGGCTCGCAGATGGACCGCGAGCAGAAGGAGTCCGGCGAATACTACTATTCGAGGGCGGAGGGATAGCGTGATTGAAGGGGTTGCGGCGTCGTTCGCCCTCGCGTTCTTCGCTGAGCTCGGGGACAAGACGCAGCTTGCGGTGCTCGCGCTCTCGACCAGGCACCGGAACAGGGGGATGGTTTTCGCGGGCGCGTTCTGCGGGCTTTCGCTCGCAGTCGCGGTTTCCGTGGCTTTCGGCGGCATCGCTTCGCAGGTCGTCCCGCTCGGCGCGCTCAAGGTCGCGGCCGGGCTCGGGTTGGTGGCGTTCGGGCTTCACGCGTTTTTTTCGCGCGAGAAGGGGGAAGGGGAGCGGGCTGAAGCCGCGCCCGGCAGCATTTTCTTCGCGTCGCTTGCGTCCCTTTTCGTGATGGAGATGGGGGACAAGACGCAGGCCGCGAATTTTCTTCTTGCCACGAGGTATCCCGCGGCCTGGGTTTTCGCGGGCGCGGCGCTTGCGATGGGGCTCGTGGCGCTCGCGACGGTCTTCGCTGGCGAGCAGGCGTGCCGGCTGGCGAGCCGCGGCGTCTTGAATAAGGTGAGCGGGTCGCTTCTCGTGCTCGCGGGCCTCGCCATGCTGGTTTCCTAGGGGGCGCGGCCTAGTTCTTGCGGTAATACGACTCTATCGCCGTGCCGCCGGTCCTGTTGAGGACGACTTCGAAGCTTTGCGCGGCGTTCGGGTAGGAGTAGTCCACGACCCACACGTCGAAATAGGTGTTGTTCGTAGGCGTGTAGAGGGTGTCGGCATGCCTGGCCTGGGCTTCCGGCGCCGTGCCTTCCGGAATTCCGGAGGTGTAGCCGGTGACCGCCGTCCTCGTCGAGGGGTTTCGCTCGGGGTCAAGCGGCATCAGGATGGCTTCTTCGGGGTAGGCGATTATGCAGTATTGTATGCCCCTGCACCCGAGCACGCTGCAGTTCTCGGTGATGAGGCGCTCGCGGGGCACGAAATTGAATTTCTGGTCCATTTCGACTATGGTGAGGTTGGGGCAGAGGGTGGCCGGGCCCTGGACGACTTTCGACTTCAGCAGCCAGTTCGACTCGCCCGGAGTCGTGCTCGTGTTCTTCACGTCGTAAATGGCGATGGATGCGCCGGGGTAGCGGTAGTTCAGCTCGCTCGTCGCGAACTCCACGGCCTGCGCTTCGGTCGTGTTTTTCTTCAGGAGTAGGCCTTGCCCGACAAGGATGTAGACCGCTATGATTGCGAGTACCAAAAGTGCCCCGAGTACCCACTTGGACATAAAGTGGGTTATATCCGTCCGATGCTATAAATATTTAACTTATGGGGGCGGAAAAGGGGTTGGTGGACTGATGGCGCTTGACCGCGCAAGCCTGGACGCGCGCTTGAAAAAAGAGGTTTCCGGCAACCCGGCCGCGCTCAGGATTTTTGAAAGGCTTGCTGAAAACGAGGCTTTCAACGCCGGTTGCGACATGGCGAACGCGGTCGCGGTAAGCCGGCTCGGCTACAACGACCACGGGAGGGTGCACGTCCGCATAACCGCGCTCAACGCGCTTGCCATCCTCAACATTCTCGGCAGGAGCGGGGTTTCCCCCAACTTCGTGAAGGAAAAGCACGGGACGTTCGGGGACGCGCAGGTCGTCGTGATGCTTGGCGCGCTGCTGCACGACCTCGGGAACGCGATTCACAGGAAGGACCACGAGAAGAACGGGGTGTACCTCGCGGGCGGGCTGCTTGACGAGGTCTTGCCGGAGTTTTATTCCGGCCCGAAGCTCCACAAAATCAGGCTTTTCGTGCTCGGCTGCGTTTTCGAGACCGGGGACGGGGCGGATGCGAGCTCGGTCGAATCCGGGGCCGTGAAGATTGCGGACGGGGCGGACTGCGAGAAGGGGAGGGCGCGCATGCCTTACCGGCTTTTCGGCAAGCCCGACATCCATTCGGTTTCCGCGCTCGCGATAAAGCGCGTGGAGATAGGGCCCGGGAAGGAGGTGCCGGTGAGAATCACGGTGGACATGACGAATCCCGCCGGCCTGTTCCAGGTGAGCGAGGTCCTCGGGAAAAAGATTGCGGGCTCCGGGCTCAAAAGCTACGTGGAAGTGGACACGCGCATCAACGGCAGGAGGCTGCGGGAAACCGACGTTTCGCTGCTTTGAGCGGCGCGCCTGCTCAGAATTCCTTCGCCCTTTCCAGCACCTTTTCCAGCGTCATGCCGCTCGCGTGGCCGCCCACGTGCTCCTTGATGAGGGATGCGGCGGCGGAGCCGGTTTTAGCGCACTCTTCCACGGGCATGCCCTTCGCGTACGCGGCAAGGAAGCCGGCGCGGTAGGCGTCGCCCGCCCCTATCGGGTCGCGCATCGCCGACTTCGTGTAGGAGCCGATTTTGAACGAGGCGCCTTCCGTGTGCGCCTCCGAGCCGCGCTCTCCGTGCGTAATCACGATTACGCGGATGCCGTAGGAAAAAAGCGACTTCCACGAGCCGTTGCCCGTCGTCTTCAGGACTGAATCGAGCTCGGTCTCGTTCATGGAGAGGATGAGGGTGCGCCGGAAAATGGATTCGAGGTCGTCCTTCGAGTAGCGGGGGGCGTCGTAGCCAGGGTCAAAGGATATTCGCGCGCCCGGGGTGGAGGCGGCGAGGCGCCGGTTGAACGCTGGGTTGCCGGTCGCGATGTGGATGAAGTCCCCGCTTGAAAGGCCGAGGCGGGGGAGGGGGAGGTCGCTGAAGCCGGGCATTGGCTCGAAGTAGAAGACGAGTTCCCCCGTGGACTCGACCACGGGCGCGTATGCGCGCGACGTGTGCGCGCCCTTCCTGATAGAGACGTGGGCGGTTTCCACTCCGAGGGACTTGAGGTGGCGGTCGTAGTCCGAGCCCGGGAAGTCTTCCCCTGCAAGCGAGATTACGGATGCGCGCTCTCCGAGCGCGGAAAGCACGGCAGCCACGTTTCCGGCGGTCCCGCCGAACACGCGGTGCATTGAGGACACCTGGACGGCGGTGTTCTTGAGGGGCATGCGCGGGCAGTATATGATTGTGTCCAGCGCCAGCGTGCCTACGACGTAAATCATGTAACCCACCTTTTCCCTCACAGCTCGCTTGCGCGCTCGCGCGCCTCCTCCCAGGACGGGAACCCCTCCTGGCTTCCTATGCGCTCGATGACGAAGGACGCGGTTGCCGAGCCGAATTTCGCGCATTTGTCGAGCGGCATCCCTTTCGCGCGCGCCGCGAGGAAGCCCGCGCGGTAAGCGTCGCCCGCGCCGGTCGTGTCCACGATTCTCGCCTTCGCGTACGCCTTCACCTCGAAATGCCTGCCGCCGGAGTAGACGCACGAGCCCAGCCTGCCGTGCGTTATTATGAGCGTTTCGGTTCCGTAGCCGAGGAGCTCTGTGGCCGCGTTTTTTCCGAGCGTGTGAAGCGCGGTTTCGAGCTCGCGCGTGTTCATGGACGCGGTTTTCACGCGCTGGAGGATGGATTCCAGGTCCTCCTTGGAGTAAAGCGGGGAGTCGTAGCCCGGGTCAAAGGAGATGCCCGCTCCGGGGTATGCCGCGGCGAGGCGGCGGTTGAACGAGGGCTCGCCCGTCGCGATGTGGATGATGTCGCCCTCTTCCAGGGCGAGCTTGGGGACTGGAAGGCTTTCGAAGGCGCCCGTCGCGCCGCGATAAAAGAACGACTGGAGGTCCCCGCTTGAGTCCACCGGCATCACCGCGCACGAGGTCCGCATTCCCCTGACGACCGAGACGTGCGAGGTATCCACCCCGAGCGAGAGCAGCTTTTTTTCGTAGGGAGAGCCCGGGAAGTCCTCGCCGACCGCGGAAATGACGGACGAGCTTGCGCCGAGGGATGCGAGGCATGCCGCGACGTTTCCTGCCGAGCCGCCGAAGAGCTCGTGCACGCCCGTGACCTGGACCGCGGAATTCGGGTGCGGGAAATGGGCGCAGTGGAGAATCGTGTCGAACGCGATTGGGCCTGAAACGTAAATCATCGCCACACCGGAAAAAGTTGCGCTCCATTCACACGATTTTGATTAATAACGGTTTGCCCGTCGCGTCGTATGCGCGGATTGAATCAGGGGTGAACGGGTATGCGAGGATAAGGTGGGTTTCGCCCGTGGCCCTGAAGAACTCGAGGTCCGCCTTCGAGGGCCTCGCGCTCCTCGTCGGGTGCGAGTGCACCGAGCCCGAGTGCCCGCTCGTGTAGGGGACGTTGTAAAGGTTTATCGAGGAGTAGTCTTCGCCGTAAACGCTTTGGGGGATTACGAGGACTTCCGCGATTTCGCCCCTCGCGTTTTTCCTTATGAGCCCGGCGAACTCGGAGGGATACGTGCTGGCCGCGGCGCGAAGCATGAATTCCGCGGCGTCCCGCGTTATCGGCACGGCAGCCCTGCCCGCATCGCCCGCGTTTTTTTGCATCGCCTCCTTTTGGCGAGGCAAGCGTTAAATGGGGATGGATGCGAGGAGCGCGGGGATGAGGACGAAGCCCATGAGCCCCACCCTCCGCGCGCCGGAAACGAGGGGCAGCGCGCCAATGAGCGACGCCGCCGCAGTGAGGGCGAGGCCCGGCCACCCCCCGGCGAGAAAGGACGCTGCGGGAAGCAAAACGAGCACGCAGACCGAAAGCGCCTTCTGGTCAAGGACCGCCGAAATGGAGACGAATTTTTTTGAGAGGAGGAAGACGGCCGCCGACGAGACCGCGACCGAGGCCAGGGCCGCGCCGATTATGACCGGGAGGTCGCCTGCGCCGGTTCCCCCGAGGATGGAGCTTATTTGGGCTGCGGCCCCGGTGCGCGCCTTCCCTATCGCTGCAGAGTAGGCGAAGGAGGAGACGAGGTGCGCGGACGAGACCGAGGCCGCGAGGCACAGGAACCTCTCGGAATCGAGGGCGACGAATATTGACGCGAACAGCGCGACTTGCGCGGCGCTCCCCATTCCCGGGAAGGCGTCCGCGACGCAGCCAAGCGCGAAGCCGAGGATGATTGCCGGGAAAAAGCCGGACACCGCGATGGGTCCCGTTTCCCGGGGCGCGGCCGGGGCCGCGTGAGCGCCCTTGAGCGACGCCGCGGCAGCGGGGATTGCGAAGAGGCCGGAAAACGCGGGAAGGAACGGGTCCGCCATCCCCGAGCCGAACGCGGCCAGGCCGAGGGCGCCCGCGGAGAGCATCGCCGCGCCGCACGCGAGCCTCCTCTCGGAGGTTCTCTCGGTGCAGACCATCGCGAGGACCGCCGCCGCTAGGGCGAAGGGCGTGAGCGGCTTGATTAATGGGAACGCCTGCGGGAGAATGAAAAGCAGGAGCGGAACCGACGCGCAGGCGAGGGCGGCGGACGCGAGCGTGGAAAACGAGTAGAGGCGGAGCGCGCGCTCCGCGAGCCCGGCTTTCGCGAGCCTGTGGCCGGGAAGAACGGAAGCCGCGGAGTCCGCGCCGGGGATGAAGAAAAGGATTGCAGGGACCGCCTCGAACGCGAGCCGCGCGCACGCGAGCGCGGCAAGGAAAGCGGCCCAAGCCTCGCCGTCGAAAGGCGCGCCCGCGGAAACGGCGAGGGCTTGCAGCGTGTTCGAGTGCAGGCCCGGAAGCGCGGAAAGCGCGCCGACGAGCGTCCCGGACGCGAGGGCGAGCGCGCACGACTCCGGGCTCATTCGAGCACCTCAAGCGATTCCACCACGAGCCCGCTCTCGCCATCGTGGCGCGACACGGTCCCTTTCACGCGCACGTGCGCGCCCTTCCGGAGCAGCGCGATTTCCGGGCCGGCTGAAGCCATCGCCGCCGCTGCGCCCCTGAAGATTACGGCGCGCGCGCACTCGCCGTCGCAGACGGTGAAAAAGACGTTCCCGTTCCGCTGGTAAACGGATTGCGCGACCCCGCTCACCGTGACCGCGCTCCCGGGCTGCAGGCCGGAAAGGCCTCCCACGCTTTCCGCGGCGTACGCCGGCCCTCCCGTCCCTAGGGAGAAAAGCAGCAGGCCCGCCGCTGCAAGCATGGCGCACGAAAGGAAGAGGTGCTCGTCCCGCATTTCGCTCACGGAAGAAGAAGCTGATTGTTTTCGCGCGAGGGGCTTAATTACCCTTTCGCGGCCCGCCCAGCGCCGCTTATAAATTCGGAACGCAAAAGATTGCGGCATGGAAACGCCTGGGCTGGTCGTGGTGGGCTCCATGGCCCTGGACGACATCCGGACCCCGTTCGGCGAGGTGAAGAAGACCCTGGGCGGGGCGGCGACTTACGCCGGGATTGCGGCAAGCATTTTCACGAAGGTGGGGGTCATCGCGGTGGTGGGGAAGGATTTCCCCGAGGAGCACATCCGGTTCCTGAACGGGAAGGGCATTGACACGCGCGGGGTGAAGTTTGCGGAAGGGCGCACGTTCAGGTGGAGCGCGTATTACGAGTACGACATGGCGCAGGCGCACACGCTTAAGACCGAGCTCAACGTTTTCTCCGGGTTCAGCCCGGAGGTGCCGGACGGGTTTTCCGGGGCCGGGCACGTTTTCCTCGCAAACATCGACCCGAAGCTCCAGATGCACGTGCTCGGGCAGATGAGGGACGCGCGGTTTACCGCGCTGGACACCATGAACTTCTGGATTGGGAGGTCGCGGCAACGCCTGACCGAGGCGATAGGGAAGGTTGACGCCGTCTTCATAAACGACGCCGAGCTCCGCCAGCTTTGCGGGACGCACAGCCTGGTCAAGGCCGCGAAGCATGTTTTGCGCATGGGCCCGGAATTCGTCGTCGTGAAGAAAGGCGAGCACGGCGCGCTCCTTTTCAGCGCCGAAGGAGCGTTTTCGGCCCCCGCCTTCCCGCTCGAGGACGTCATCGACCCGACGGGCGCCGGCGACTCGTTCGCGGGCGCGGCGATGGGCTGGCTTGCGAAGTCGGGGGGCGCGGACGAAAAGCAGGTCCGCAAGGCCGTGATTTACGGGACCGCGGTCGCAAGCTTCAACGCGGAGCATTTCGGCGCGGGAAAGCTCAGGGGCCTGACGATTGAGGAGGTCGAGGAGCGCGTCCGCAGGCTCGCCGAGCTTTCGCGCTTCGAGTGAGGGTTCTTTCGGGCTTGATGGGAATGGGTTTGGTCGTGCGGAACGCGGTCGTCCTCACGCAGGACGCCGGGCGCCGCGTGCTCAAGGACTGCGACGTGCTCGTAGAGGGGGAAAGTATCTCCCGCGTGGGAAAAGGCCTGCAGGGAAAAGCGGAGTTTGAGATTGACGGGAAGGGGAAGCTCCTGCTGCCCGGCCTCGTGAACTGCCACACGCACGCGGCGATGACGGTTTTCCGCGGCCTTGCGGACGACTGCGAGTTTTTCGAGGGGTGGGAGGGAAGGGTGTGGCCCGCGGAGAAAAGGCTCAAGCCGCGCCACGTTTACGCGGGCGCGCGGCTCGCGCTCCTCGAAATGGTGAGGAGCGGGACGACCTCCTTCCTTGACATGTACTTTTTCCCGGACGAAACCGCGCGCGCGTGCAGGGAGCTCGGCGTGCGCGGGGTCTTGGGCGCGCCGATTTTTGACGCGCCCGTCGTTGACGGCGGAACGGAGGACACGTTCAGGAAGAGCGGGGGCGAGGGGCTCGTCAGGTTCGGCACCATGCCCCACGCGCCCTACACCGTGGGGGAGGAGGGCTACAGGAAGGCGGCGGCTTTCGCCGAGCGCGAGGGATGCGTCCTCCACACGCACGTGGCGGAAACGAGGAGGGAGGTTCACGACGTGAAGAAGGCGACCGGGAAACGGCCCGTAGAGTGGCTGGAGTCCATCGGCGCGCTTTCCCCGAGGACTGTGGCGGCGCACTGCGTCTGGGTCACGAGGCAGGAGGCGGGCATCCTCGGAAGGAACGGCGTGACGGTTGCGCACTGCCCGGTGAGCGGCATGAAGCTTGCCGGGGGAGGGGTTACGCCGATCCCGGAGCTGTCGGAAGCGGGCGCGAACGTCACGCTCGGGACGGACGGGGCGGCCTCCAACAACTCGCTTGACATGATTGAAACGATGAAGGTTTGCTCGCTTCTCCAGAAGCACTCGCGGTGGAACGCGGCCGCGGCGGATGCCGGCCAGGTCCTCGATTTTGCGACGAGGAACGGGGCGAGGGCGCTCGGGATTGACGGGGGGAGCATTGAGGAGGGAAGGCTTGCGGACTTCATACTCCTCGATTTGCGGCACCCGAACATGCTCCCGGTTTCCTCTGTCGGCTTCGCGCCGCTCGTGGTCTATTCCGCGAACCCGTCAAACGTTTGCGACGTCGTGGTGAACGGGAAGCCGGTGCTGCTCGGGGGCAGGTTCGCTTCCGCTCCGGCTGAAATGATTGCGAGGGATGCCGAGAAGGCGGTCGCGGAATTGCACTGGGCCTAGGGGGCGCGCCTTCGCAGCGTGACCAGGCTTTCCGTGCATTCCCCGATGCTCTTGCCGGCGACCACGATGCCGTGGCCTTTCGCGACGGCCGCGTTGCCTTTCGCGAGCAGGCCGGCGACGGCTTGCGCAAGCTCCTTGGTCCCGTAAGCGTTCTCTGCCTCGGTCACCGGGAGCTTCAGCTTCCTGATTGCATCCTCGGAGACGAGGAGCCTGTCGTGGACGTGGATTATCGCGTTCACGTCCTTCCGGGTCTTGTAGACGAGGTCGTGCATGGGCGTCTCGGACGAGGGCTCCTTGAGCCCCGCGGCCTTCGTGAGCGTGTTCGACTCCGCGTCGAACCCTTCCACCACCACGAAGTCCTCGTCCGAAAGCCTGGAGAGGTCGGACGCGGTGGCCGTGATGATGAACTTGCTTCCCGTCCGCACGCTCAGGTTCCCCGTCGTGCCCTGGGCGAGGCCGCGTTCGGAAAGCTCCTTGCCCGCCTTCTTCATCGCCCGGATTTGCGCCTTGTTTTCAACCGTAAAAACAGTCTTCCTCTCAAGCGCGCCATCGGGAATTGAGTATTTGACTCCGGTGTAATGCTCAGCCATCAGGTTTTACCAAAGGCAGGTTTCGGGCTTGACGCATATAAATTTAACGCAGGGGAAGGCGCGGGCGAATCCCGCGCACGACATGGTTTATAACTCTGGCCCGACCCAAAAAATCGTGCGGTGATTTTTCATGGACTGCAAAATCAGGGATGCCTCGCTTTCGGCGCAGGGGAAACTGAACGTTGACTGGGCGGAAAAGCGCATGCCAGTGCTTTCGGTGGTCGCGGAAGAGTTTTCCGGGACGAAGCCGTTTTCCGGGCTCAGGATTGGCGCCTGCCTTCACGTCACGAAGGAGACCGCGGTCCTCATGCGCGCGCTCAAGGCCGGGGGCGCGCAGCTCTGGCTTTGCGGCAGCAACCCGCTTTCCACGCAGGACGACGTCGCGGCCGAGCTCGTTTCTGAAGGCGTGGGGGTTTTCGCGTGGCGCGGCCAGTCGGCGGAAGAGTACGCATGGTGCATCGGGAAGGTGCTTGACGCGAAGCCCGACATCGTGCTTGACGACGGCGCGGACCTGACGGTCGAGGCCCACGCGCGGGGGCTGAAGCCGCTTGGCGGGACCGAGGAGACGACCACGGGCGTGCTCCGGCTCGCCGCGCTCGAGCGCGAGGGGAAGCTCGGGTTCCCGCTGATTGCGGTCAACGACGCGAAGACGAAGATGATGTTCGACAACAGGTACGGGACCGGGCAGAGCACGATTGAGGGCATAATCCGGGCGACGTCCGTGCTCCTCGCGGGCAAAAAGTTCGTCGTGGCCGGCTACGGGTGGTGCGGGAAGGGCGCGGCGATGCGCGCGAAAGGGCTTGGCGCGAGCGTGGTCGTCACGGAAGTGGACCCGGTGAAGGCGCTTGAGGCGGCGATGGACGGCTTCGAGGTGATGCGGATGGACGACGCGGCGAAAACCGGGGACGTCTTCGTCACCGTCACGGGCGACAGGGACGTCATAGTGGGAAGGCATTTCGAGGCTATGAAGGACGGCGCGATTCTCGCGAACTCGGGCCACTTTGACGTCGAGGTGGACGTGAAGGGCCTGAAGGCGCTCGCGAAGTCCGTCAGGCGGGTGAGGCCGTGCGTGGACGAGTACGAGATGATGGACGGACGCCGGCTCTGCCTCCTCGGCGAAGGCAGGCTCGTCAACCTCGCGTGCGCGGAAGGCCACCCGAGCGAGGTGATGCAGATGAGCTTTGCGAACCAGGCGCTTTGCGCCGAGTTCATAGCGAAGGCCAGGGGAAGGCTTCCGGCCAGGCTTTCCAAGGTGCCCGAAGAGATTGACGCGAGGGTCGCCGCGCTCGCGCTCAGGGCGATGGGCAGGCAGATTGACGCGCTGACCCCGGAGCAGGAGGCGTACCTGAAAAGCTGGGCTTGAGCCGCGCTAAGGGCGGGCAATCCCCACCACTTTCACCGCGAAGTTGAGCGCGTGCCCGGCAAGCGGGTGGTTCGTGTCCAGCACGAAGTAGTCGTCCTGTATGTCCACGACCTTTGCGACCTGCGGGTAGCCGTCCGCGCCCTTCACGTAATACTGGTTCCCGAGAATCGGCTGCCTCCGCAGCGTTATCGCCGTGTCGTTGATGGCCACCACCTGCTCCACCCAGCTTTGCGTTTGTATTGACTGGTTGATTTCAGGGTTGTGCCGGAGCATCACGTCCGAAGACGTGACCGCGATGATGTCCGCCTCCCACGCGCCGAGGCTCACGCTCGTGTCCCCCGAAAAGTTGAAATCCGGGAATACGGCGAGGAAATCGGAGATGTTGACCGTCTCTATCCTCGGGGTCGGGTAATCGCGGGGCATGACCGCGATTTTCCCTGCGTCGTATTCGCCGTACCCATCGCCGGGCTGGACGGTGAACGCCTTTTCCTCGCCCTCGTGCATGCCGGTCAGCGCCGCCTCGAAGCCGGAAATCACCTGGCCGGCGCCGATTGTGACGTTCAACGGCTCGTAGGCCACGCCCTCCTTGTAAAGCCCGGCCGCCCTGGCCACGCTTTCTATTGACGTGTCGTAAACCGTGCCGTTGTCCAGCGTGAGCGTGTAGTCCGCGAAAACAGTGTCGCCGCTCCGCGCCTCCAGGCTCGGGTCGGGCGTCGCGGCGGGAAGCGGGGTGGGGGTGGAATTCGGCCCTCCCGCGCCGTGGCCGGCGCCCCACATCTGGGTCGCGGCGGCCGCCACCAGGATTATTGCCGCCGTTGCGAGCGCGGCGTAAGCCATGTTGATTTTCAACCGTTTCACCTTCCGAAAAGCCCGCCGAGAAAGGACTTGAGCCGCGAAAGAACGCCTTCCCTTTTCCGCCTGAAGTCCTTTGACGAGTGAAGCGAGCCGTACTTCGCCTGCTGGGCTGAAAATGCCTTCCAGGAGCGCTCAGCCATCGCTAATTGTTTTGGCTCCGCTGGCTTTTTAACGTGTGGGCGAAAGTTCGGCGCCGGCGGCCTCCATCGTGCCGGAAGAGCCGCGCCAGACCGTCTTCGTTTCGCGAAGCCGCAGGCGCTTGCTGAAGAACGGCGCGTTGAGCACGAGGGTTTCGAATTCGCCGCCCTCGCCGCAGACCGAGATTCCGGTTTTTTCGCGGAGCCGGATTAGGTCGCGCACGCATTTTTCGTCGTAGGGCCTGCCGAGCCATCCTTCCCCGAGGCCTTCGGCCGAAACCGAGACGATTACCGCCTCGAGGCTTTCCGCCTCCTCGAGCGCGAGCCGCTCCTGCGGCTTGCGCCAAAGCGGGGCGAACGACTTGAGGCCGAGCTCCTCGCAGGTGAGGTCCACGCGCTCCTTCTGGTATTCGCTTTCGATCGCGCCGGAAACGACGCCGTCGATTCCGAGCCCGGAGAGGGCGCGCTTCAGGTCCGCGACCTCCTTTTCCTTTTCGCCTTTTGATTCGACGAACCTGTGCGGGATGCCTGCGGCTTCCGCCTGCAGCTTCGTGAGTTCAACGTTCGGGTGGTGGAACATGAAGGAGTCCGGGTTCGCGGTCTGGATTGTGACGAGGCGCGCGACCTCCCAGCCGTGCTGCATGGCGAGCCACGCCGCGTAGGCGGAGTCCTTGCCTCCGGAGAAGAGAGCGGCAACCTTCAAGCTCGCCACCGCCTGAATCCTAGTATTCGGATTGCCATTGTTCCGGGAGGCCGGAGATGGACCAGTAGCGGCCGCCCTCGCGCTTCCGCGAAGGGGCCTGCTCGGAAAGCGTTTTTTCTATCAGCCCGGAGAGCTCCTCCTCGCTCGGGACGCGGTCCCCGAATATGCGCTCGCCGTTCAGCACGAGCCCGGGCGCGGAGAAGATTTGGAACTGGGCGGCCGCGTCCCGGTTCGCCTTCTGCTCGATGTCGAGGATGCTCGCGTGCAGCCTTCCGCGGAATTTCCTTGCGACCGCCTTCACGGCGGCCTCTATCGCGGCGCATTCGTCTGCCTTTTTCGATGATGTGAACAGTGCGAGGTCCATGCGGATACCACCTTATGCTGGCGATTGCTGTTTTCTGGCGAGCTTCTTTTTTATTGTTTTCAGCGTGAAGAAGGTTTCGCGCTCCATCTCGTCGAGGCGCATGGAGATGTATTTCGACTGCCGCCTGAGCCGGGGCATCACCACGTACTCGAGCGCGTTCACCCTGCGCTTCGTCTTCTCTATTTCGCGCAGGAGCTTTATGAGCGCGTTCTCTGTCTTCGCGAGCGCAATCACTGTCGCCAGGGTTTCCTCGAATGAGCCCGCGGCCTCGTCAATCTTGGCTGACGTGCCGGTTATGCCGTAGCCGCGCTCGAACGCGGCCCGGGAGGAGTAGCCGCCCTTTATGTCCGGGACCTTCACGCCCATTATGTTCTTCACCGAGATTTCCACGTTGCTTGCCCTGCTGACCGCCATCGCCGCGTTCTCGACCTCGAGCACGCCGTGGTAGGCCTCCGCGACCGCGAGGTCCTGGTACGCGCGGGCCGCCTTCTGGTCCAGCTCGCCGCGGAGGTCGCGCGCCTTCTCGAGGATTTGGAAGAATTCGAGCACGAGGACGTCGCGCTTCTGCTTTAGGAGGCGGTGCCCCTGCACGGCTAGCTTCATCTTGTTCTTTGTGGTCATGAGCTCCATTCGGGTGGGCTTGACGGTTTCCTCCATCGCCATCCGCTTCACTCCCCGGCTGCTCCCGCGGCCTCGGGCTTTTCCGCGCCCTTGACTGCCGCCGTCCGGAAGCGCTTCCCGTATTTTTCGATGTATTCGCGCTTCACACGCTTCAGCTCGGATTCCGGAAGCATCGCGAAAAGCTCCCAGCCGAGGTCCAGCGTCCCCTCTATGTCGCGGTTCTCGTGCCTGCTCTGCGTGACCACGCGCTTCTCGAACTCGTCGGCGAACTTCAGGTACTGCTTGTCCACGTCGGTGAGCGCCTCCTCGCCGACCACCGCCGAAAGCGAGCGGAGGTCGCGGCCTTCCGCGTAAGCCGCGTACATCTGGTCCGCGGCGCCGCGGTGGTCCTCGCGCGTCCTCCCCTTCCCGATGCCCGCGTTCATCAGCCTTGAAAGCGAGGGGAGCACGTCGATCGGGGGGTAGATGCCTTTCCTGTGGAGGTCCCTGCTCACCACTATCTGGCCCTCCGTTATGTAGCCCGTGAGGTCCGGAATCGGGTGCGTGATGTCGTCGCCGGGCATGGAAAGGATTGAGAACTGGGTGACCGTCCCCTTCTTGCCCTTAATGACGCCCGCGCGCTCGTAGATGGTGGAAAGGTCGGTGTACATGTAGCCGGGGTAGCCCCGCCTCCCGGGAACTTCTTCGCGCGCGCTCGCAATCTCGCGCAGGGCCTCGCAGTAGTTCGTCATGTCCGTGATGATTACGAGCACCTGCATGTCCTTCTCGTAAGCCAAAAACTCGGCGGTCGTGAGGGCGAGCCTTGGGGTGATGATGCGCTCGACGCTCGGGTCGTCGGCAAGGTTGAGGAAGAGGACGGCCCGCTCGAGCGCGCCCGTCTTCTCGAAGTCGCGCATGAAGAAGCCCGACTCCTCGTGCGTTATGCCGATTGCCGCGAAAACGACCGCGAACGACTCCTCCTTGCCGAGCACTTTCGCCTGCCTCGCAATCTGCACCGCGATTTCGTTGTGCGGCAGGCCGGAGCCTGAGAAGATGGGAAGCTTCTGCCCCCTGACGAGCGTGTTCATGCCGTCAATCGTTGAAATGCCGGTCTGGATGAACTCGCGCGGCGGCTCGCGCGCGTAGGGGTTGATTGCGCTTCCCGAGATGTCGGACCGCTTCTCGGGAACGATTTTGGGCCCGCCGTCCCTCGGCTCGCCCAGGCCGTCGAAAACCCTGCCCAGCATGTCCGTGGAGACGCCCAGCTTCATTGTCTCGCCGAGGAAGCGCACGCTCGTCCTGTCCGTGTCCAGGCCGGTCGTGGGGCCGAAAATCTGGACGACCGCGCGGCCCCTGCTCGTCTCAAGCACCTGCCCCTTGCGGCGCTCGCCGTCCGGAAGCGTGACCTCCACGAGCTCGTTGTAGCCCACGTTTCCCACGTTTTCCACGAAAACGAGCGGGCCGGCGACCGCCGAGACTGTCCTGAATTCCTTTATCAACTTCACGAAACCACCCCTGCCTTGTGGGCGTCTGAAAGAAGCTTGCCGAACTCGGCTTCCGTCTGCTTCGCGACCGCGCCAATCTTCTTTTCAAACTCCGCTTCGGGCACCTCCTTGAGGCGCGAAATCTCCGCGCCGACCGGAAGCTCCTGAATCCTCTTGAGCTGGACGCCTTCGTCAATCGCCTCTATTGACTTGCCGTAAAACGAAAGGATTGCCTTGAGCATCCCGAACTGCTTCTTCATCGAGCTGTACGTGTCCACCTCGTGGAACGCGGACTGCTGCAGGTAGTCCTCGCGAATCATGCGCGTTGCGCGGAGCACCGCGCGCTCCTTTTCCGGGAGGGCGTCGGGCCCGACGAGCTGCACGATTTCCTGCAGCTCGGCCTCCTTCTGGAGCAGGGCCATCGCCTTGAGCCGGAGCTCGGGCCAGTCCTTTGAAACGTTTTCCCGGTACCACTCGTCAAGCGAGTCCGCGTAAAGCGAATAGCTTTTCAGCCAGTGGATTGCCGGGAAGTGGCGCCTGTGCGCGAGGCTCGCGTCAAGCGCCCAGAAGACCTTCGTGACGCGCAGCGTGTTCTGCGAGACCGGCTCGGAGATGTCGCCGCCTGGGGGCGAAACCGCGCCGATTACCGAAATCGAGCCGACCCTGTCCTCGCCGCCGGGCAGGCACTCCACCCTTCCGGCGCGCTCGTAGAACTCGGCAAGCCTGCGCGCGAGGTACGCGGGGTATCCCTCCTCGCCGGGCATCTCCTCGAGCCTGCCCGAGATTTCCCTCATCGCCTCGGCCCAGCGAGAGGTCGAGTCTGCCATGAGCGACACGTCGTACCCCATGTCGCGGTAGTACTCGGCAATCGTGATTCCCGTGTAGATGCTCGCCTCCCTCGCGGCGACCGGCATGTTCGACGTGTTCGCAATCAGGACGGTCCTCTGCATCAACGGCTTCTTCGTCTTCGGGTCCTCGAGGCGCGGGAATTCGGTGAGCACTTCCGTCATCTCGTTTCCCCTTTCCCCGCACCCGATGTAGACCACGATTTGCGCGTCGCTCCACTTGGCGAGCGCCTGCTGGGTCACCGTCTTTCCCGACCCGAAAGGCCCGGGAATCGCGGCCGTCCCGCCCTTCGCGATGGGGAAGAAGGTGTCGAGCACGCGCTGCCCGGTGACGAGCGGCGTGTCGGGCGGGAACCTTTTCGCGTAGGGCCTTCCCTTCCTCACGCGCCACCGCTGCATGAGCTTCACCTCGCAGGGCTTGCTTCCCGCGCTCTTGATGGTGCAGACCGTTTCCTCGACCGTGAACGAGCCCGCCTTTATGTCCGAAACCTCGCCGGAAACCCCGGGGGGAACCATCACCTTGTGGGTTATGACGTCTGTTTCCTTCACAGTCCCTACGATTGCGCCCGGGACGACCCTGTCGCCCTTCCTCACTTTCGGGACGAACGCCCACTTCTTCCCGCGCTCAAGCGCGTTCGTGACTATTCCCCTCCGGATGAACGCGCCCGACTCGTTCATGACCACGACGAGCGGCCTCTGGATGCCGTCGTAAATGGACGTGAGGAGCCCTGGCCCGAGCTCCACCGAAAGCGGCTCGCCCGTGTTCTCGACCGGCTCGCCGGGCCGTATTCCGCCCGTGTCCTCGTAAACCTGTATGAACGCGCGGTCGCCCTCGAGGCGGATGATTTCGCCGATGAGCTTCTCCGTGCCCACCTTGACGACGTCGTACATCTTTGCGCCACGCATGCCCGACGCGACCACGACGGGCCCGGAAATCTTTTCGAGTACTCCCATGAAAAACACCCTATTTTTTTCCGCCCAGATCGAATCCCAGCGCGCGCTTTATCATTTCGCCAAGGCGCTCCGACTTCTCCGACCTGCCCGCCTTGTCCGGGATGCCGATTACGACGGGCTTCGCGATGGACTCGATTTTTTTCTTGAGCCGCCAGTCGATTAACGAGAGGAGCGACTCGCTCACGATTATTATCCCCGCGTTCTCCCTGTCCACGAGCTCGGAAAGCTTTTTTTCCGCGGCCGCCCCCTCTGCGACGTAAGCCTCCGTGACCCCCGCGAGCCTGAAGCCCATCACCATGACGGGGTCGCCTATGACTATTATCTTGTCGGGAAGAACCGGGAGGGGAGGCGCCGCCTCTCCCTTCACCCTTATGAGCGTTATGTCCTCCTTCATTCCGGGCGCGTTTCCAGCCAATTGCAAAACCTCAGTCCGCGAAGACGAGCGTGCCGCGGATTTTCGCGGGCGGCAGGTTGAACTCCTTGCCGCGCACAATCTTCCTGACGTTGTTCACCTCGTTCTCCTTGAGCAGGAGGTAGCCGACGAGCACGCCTGGCGAGAGCACGCTCATGCGAAGCGTCCTGAAGCCTAGCCTGAGGACCCTGCGCTCAAGCTCGGTCTCCATGTTCACGAGCGACGCCTTCCGCCCGCCCGGCTCGAGCGGGGTGAGCCCGAACCGCTCCATCACCGCCTTGAACGCCTCATCCGTGGTCGGGGCCTGGATGAAGCGGTTGAGCTCGTGCGCCGTCAGCGTGCCGCCTCCGATGACGTACGACCTTATCTTCGCCTCGCTTGCGCCCTCGCGCTTGCCGCGCAGTATGTTCACCGCGTTCCGGTTGTCGATGCTCGCCCTCACCACGGCGAGAATCCTTTCGCCGTCGGGAATGCGCGGCGAGACCGCGCCCGAGAGCTTTGCGTAAAAATGCTTTTCAACCGCGTTGAGGAGCGGCTGGATGTTCTTGGACTTCTTGTACTCCGCGAGCAGCGGCTCGAGCGCCTCGCCGTAGCCCGTCCCGGTTATCAGTGAAGCCACGCCCTCGACGCTTTCCTGCGAAAGCATCCTCAGGAGGTCGTCCTTCGTGAACGCGCCCGCGGGCACGAGCAGGGGCACTATCTCCGCGTTCGGGTGGCCGAGATGCTTAGCGAGGAGTATGGTCTTGAGGTTGTAGGCGTCCCACTTCTCGAGCACGCTGAGCACCGCGGGAAGCGCTTCGCCCGGGGCGAAGGAAAGGATTTTCCTCGCCTTCCTCGCCATGTGCCTTCCGAGCGCGAAATCCACGAGGTCCGCGCCCGAATGCCTGAGCGCGGGCTCGGTCATGTCATCCTTGTAGTCCGTGCGGCCGAGCACCGCGATGACGTCGCCCACGCGGTCCGCCGAAATGAGCTGCTCCATGTCGTCCTTGGAAAGCAGGGCGCCCTTCATCGCCTTCGTCCTCGAGCTCGAGTAGGCGTACCGCATCGGCCGCGCCGCGTAGGAGAGGGTCGCGTTCATTTTCCCCCAGCCCCGAACATCGAAGCGTTCAGGAACGCGCGCACGCTTCCCGAGTTCTCCTCGAAGATGTCTTCGAGCGTGCCGCGCACCAGAATCTTCCCGTCAGCGCTCTCCACCAGCGCGCCGCCGGCGAAGCCTTCCGGCTCTCCGGCAACCTTCGCGCCCGGGACGCGCTTCGCGCGCTTCATGTCCCTCGCGTTAAGGTGGACTACCGCGCCCTTGCCCGCCTCCGCGACGCCCGCGCGGATTATGCCGTCGAGCAGCTCAGCGTACGCCTTGGGCGAGCTTTCGGGAAGCGAGAGGAAGCGCGCCCTCGCCTCCTCCACCGCTGCGCGGAGCGCCGCGTCCCTTGCCGCGGCTACCATCTTCCGCCCCGTAAGGCGCACCGAGGAAAGCCGCTCGTTCCTCTCGGCCCTTATCACGGCCTCCGCCGCGGCCCTGCTCCGGTCAAGCAGCGACTTGCGGTAGGCGTCGGCCTCCTCAAGCACGCGCTTCTCGCCGGCTTCCCCTTCGCGCTCTATGCGCTTCGCTTCAGCTGCCGCGTTCCGCAGTATCTCTGCCCGAAGCTCTTCAAGCCCCATTCGTAAAACACCCTCTACACCACCTTGAAGATGGCGAGCACCGCGACGACGAAGCTGAAGATGATGATGGTTTCCGGAATCACGAGCCAGATGAGCATCTTGCCCGGTTCTTCGGGCCTTTCCCCGAGAACGCCCACAATCGCGCCCCCGATGGTGCTCTGCGCCATGGACGTGCCCACCGCGCCGCCGAATATAGCTATGCCTGCGCCAATCAGCGCCATGCCGTCTCCTATACCCAACATTCCAATCACCACTCCTCCTTTTCTCCTGCCACGAACATCAGCCCAGGTGGATGTTGAGCACGAGCAGTATGCCGAGCACGAAACCGAAAATAATGATGGTTTCAGGTATCACGAGCCAGATGAGCAGCTTTCCCGCCTCCTCCGGCTTTTCCGCGATTACCCCCATCGCCGCCGTGCCTATGGCGCTCTGCGCGAACGCGGTGCCCGCGGCGCCGGCAGTGATTGCGGCAGCCGCGCTCAGCGCGACGCCGACCGTAGCTATTCCGGAACCGATATCCATACATTCCACCTCTCTCTTGGTTTTGCAACACTCATTTCGTGAAGTGCTTAGCGTACCTGAACGGGTTGAAGCGCGAGCCCCCGCCCTCGTAAAACTTGGAGAAGAACTCGACGTAGTTGAGCCTCGCGCCCTGCACGAGGGACTCGAACATCCCGAGCACCACGTTGAACAGGTGCAGGCCGATGTAAACCGGGATGAGGATTATCACGGCAACGACGCCCTTGTCCGGGCTCGGAAGCAGGAGCTCGTTTATGAGCTCCGCGACGACGACCGAGGCGATGCCCACCGCGAGAATCCTCGCGTAGGAAAAGATGTTGCTCGCGAGGCCCGGAATCTCTATGAGCCCGAGCACCCCCTCCACCTTTATTATGACCGCGACCGCGGCCAGGGCGACGAGCGCCGACGGGGCGACGACCCAGTCCGGCAGCGCGCGGAACATTATCGTTGCGACGAGCGCCACGCCCGCGAACTCGACGCCAATCCATGCAATCTTCGCAGCCGCGTGCCACGTCTCGCCCTCCCGGTACTTGTTGAGCGCGCCGAGCACGAAGCCGATGGCGAGGTGCGCCATGCCCACGAAAAGCGTCGCGAGCAGGAGGAGGGTGATGTTCTCCATCCGGGGCATGCCCTCGCACAGGCTGAAGCCGAAAAGCGTGGGAATCATGCCGCACGCATGCTCGCCTATGATGTGGGAAAGCTTGAAGCCGAAGTACTCGTTGTATATGAAGCCGAATATGACGGTTGGAAGCGCGACCAGCGCCCACACCTTGCCGATGGGCTCGAGCATCGTGCCCTTGAACTTCCTTGAGACGAGGAGCGCGATGATGAACGAGACCAGGCCGTAGCCGGCGTCGCCCAGCATCATGCCGTAGATTATGGGGAAGCCGAGCGCGAAAAGGAGCGTCGGGTCTATCTCGTAGCCCTTTGGAAGCGAAATGAATTCGACCATGAACTCGAACGGGCCGAGCGCGTTGGGGTTGCGGAGCATGGTGGGCTGGTCGTGCCCGCCCTTCTTGTGCTCCATTATCACGTCGCCGCCGAACCTCTCCTTGAGCGCCGCCTCCACGCGCCCGCAGTCGCCTGAAGGCACCCAGCCCTCAAGCGCGAAGACTTACCCG
>JAQTMQ010000004.1 GCA_028714235.1 Candidatus Iainarchaeum sp.
ATTTCATGCATACGACCATCAGGCGCGCGCCGCAATTATCGCAGTAGTCCCCGAAGAACGTGGGCTTCCCGCAATACGGGCACGCGATTTCGAGCCCGAGGCCGCAGGCGCCGCACGCCTTGTCGCCTTTTTGGACGGGGTTCCTGCACCTCGGGCAGCGCAGGGGGCCTAGCGGGCTCACCTTGCCGCAGAACGGGCAGGCTTTCGAGCCCTGGGGGACGAGCTTTCCGCAGTACCTGCAAGGGTGCTTGTAGCCGAGCAGGCCCGCGCCGCCGACCTCGCTTCCCATCCCGAATTCGCCGTAGGGCTCGAACTCCTTTTTGCGCTTGAAGAAGACGACGATTATTAACGCGATTACGAGGAGCACTATCACCGTGCAGCAGCACACGTGGCTCCATCCGAGGCCGTAAGGCAGGGGTAGGGGAGGCAGCTGGACCATCAATAATCCGCCGGTTGCCATAAATCTAACCTGCACCCGCATTCTTTTTAACTTTTCTTCTTCCCGGCGCCCGCGCCGGCCTTTTTCGCCCGGCTTTCGCGGCGTCGGGCTTTCCGCCCCCCGGCCTCGCCTTCCTCCCCGGCTTCCCCGCCCTCCTCCTTCTCTTCGGGTTCCGTGCTTTCCGCGAACCCGGCCCATTTCTCCGCGTCGCTTTTCGCGGAGACGTTGAACGCGAGCAGGTCGCGCGCGTCCTTGCGCCATTTCTCCTCGCTTGCGTGGATGACGCGGCCGATGAAAAGGCTTCGCAGCATGCGGAGCTCGGGAATCTTGCGGACGGCGGCCGCGTACTTCTCGTGCCCTGGGAGCTCGAGCTTATCATCGGGAAGGTATATCGGCTCGCGCCTGAAGTTTATCGCTATCATCGCGGCGCTCAGCCGCTTCACCATCTCGCCCGCCTTCGCGTCAAGCTCGCTCATCCCGAGCCTCGCGTACTCGCCCCTTCCCGCGAGCCTGAAGAAGTAGGTCGCCTTGCTGCTCCCCTTTCCGGGCACCTCCATCGCGACCGCGTTGCCCGGCTTCCCCTTGTCCGCCGAGTAAACCGGCACGAGGAACCAGAGGTAATAGTCGGCCGTCCCCCATCCGAGGCCCTGCTTCACGCCGACCGCGGTCCCGCGCGCGCCGGAAAGCGACTGCAGGTAGTCGAAGCCCTCGCTAAGGCCGAGGTCGGCGAGCCTCTTCCCGATCATTTCCCACGTGCCCGGCGAGTGGGCGTCGAGCTCGGGCTTCGTGACCGCCCTCCCCTCCTTCATGCAGGAAGCCGCGCTCCTGACTTGGAGTGGGTCGGCGCCGGGAAGCAGCGCCTGCAGCGCGGCCTGCTCGTTTGCGAGCAGCCCGCCGTACGCCTTCGCGAGCGCGGAAGAGAAGGCGTCGAACTCGTAGCCCATCATGGAGAGCACGAGCTTGCCCCCGTAATCCGTGAAAACCTCAAGCGACTTCCCGGTGTCCGAAATCGCGTAAATCGCTCCGTAGGGCACGCGCAGGAGTTCCCCTTCCTCCGGAATCACGACCAGCGCGGAATCGTAGAGGCGCGCGACGCACCCGCCCCCGCGCCCCTCCCTTCCCTCGGGCCCGGGCGAGTACGCGTATTCCGCCTCCACCCCGGACTTCACCACGTTCTCGTGCGCGAGCAGGTCCTCGAGCAGGAGGTTGTTCATGAACGACGAAAAGGCGCGCACGAAGTTCTCGTATTCGTACCCGAAGTCGTAAAGCGCGAGCTTCTCGTCCGACTTGAGCGCGAGCTCCACGCGGTAATCCTTCGCGGCAAACCCGGTCACGGAACGCAACGGGACGAGGAGCGGCTCCTTGAACTTCGGGAGGACGGCAAGGCTGTCCGAATAGAGGCGCACCTCCGCTTCGCCCGACGCATCACCCTTTCCCGGCGTCTTGAGCGAGTAGCCCGCCTTGAACCCGAGGCCCCGGCCCTCGGCCTTCTTCGGCTTCATTGCCCCAGGCGCGCCGCCCGTTTCCCCGGCTTTCCCTTTCGCGGGCTGACCGGGCGCCCGCGAAAACGCTTTCGCCACCTGCTTGGTCATCTCGCTGAAAAGCTTCTGGAAGCCAGCGCCCGCGTCCTCTCCCGCCATCCGTCACACCGTTTCTGCTTTGCGCGCTCGCTTTATAAAAGAGGGCGCGCTCAAACATATTTTCATGAATGAAATCCGGAAGGATTGCCTGCTCGACCGCTTCGTCATCATCGCGGAGGGGCGGGGCAGGCGGCCCAACGACTTCGCGCAGCCGCGGCCGAGGCTGAAAGCGGGCGGCGCGTGCTTTTTCTGCCCGGGAAACGAGGGCCTCACCCCGCCCGAAACCGGGCGCGTCAGCGACCCGAAGGGAAGGTGGCTCGTCCGCAGCTTTTACAACAAGTTTCCCGCGGTTTCCGCGGATTACCCGTGCGCGGGGGGAAGCCACGAGGTGCTCGTGGAAACGAGGGAGCACGGCAAGCAGATGGCCGACCTCTCCCCAAGGCAAATCCGCCTCGTCCTCGACCTTTGCGCCGAGCGCACGAGGAAGCTTGAGGCCAACCGCGGGACGAGGTACGTCTCGGTCTTCAAGAACCAGGGCTCGGCGGCAGGCACGTCCCTCCTCCACTCGCACTCCCAAATCCTCGCGCTCGCGGAAATCCCGCCGCTCGTGAGGCGCGAGGCCGACGCCTTCAGGGAGGCTGTAAAGGAAGGCGGGGAATGCGTTTTCTGCCGCATGGCGCGCGAGGAGCGGGGAGGCCCTAGAAAAATTTTCGAGGACGAAAACATGCTCGTGCTCGCGCCGTACGCGAGCAGGGCCGCCTACGAGGCATGGTTCGTCCCCAAGCGGCACGCGCGGAAATTCACCGGCCTCGCCCCCGCGGAAATGGATTCGCTTGCGCTCATGCTCAAGAAAACCCTGCTGCGGCTGAACGCGCTCTTCAAGTACCCGTCCTTCAACTATTACCTGCATTCCGCCTGCCGCGGCGAAGACTTCCATTTCCACCTGGAGCTTCTCCCAAGGCTCACGGTCTGGGCGGGCTTCGAGCTCGGGAGCGGCGCGTACATAAACCCGGTTTCGCCGGAAACCGCGGCGCTCCACCTACGCGGGCGCCGGGCCTGAAAAAAACTTTGCGACCACTTTTGACGGCTCGGCCGAGAGCACGAAGTCGAAGTCTTTCGGGAAGCACTTCCTGTAGTTGCCCCACGCGAAGCGCTCGTCCAGATACACCATGGCCGCGCGGTCCCTTTCGCTGCGCACGCACCTCCCGGCCGCCTGGATGGACTTGATTACCGCGGGATAGATGTAGCCGTACTCCCATCCCTTCCCCATCCGCGCCTCGTAATAGTCGATCAGCGACTTGACTTCAACGTCCATCTCCTGCAGCGGCACGCCGGCCATCACCGCGCACTTCATCACGCCGCCCGGGTAGTCGATGCCCTCGGAAAGGCTTCCGCCCTGCACGCCGCAAAGCGTCGCGCCATCCTCCTCCACGAACCTCTCGAAGAGGCGGCTTACGTCGCGCGGGGGCATGTCCGCGCCCTGGACGAGCAGGCCGCGGTTCGGGATGAAGGGGAGCACGCTCCTCATCACGTTGAAGGCGGGAAAGAACACGCCCACCTTTCCGGGAGTCGCCCCGATTATTCTCGCAATCTCCTTCCCCATCTTCTCGTACTCGGATTCCTGCCTTCGCGTGAACTTGGTCGTGAAGCCGCGCGCGATGACGTTAATCCTGTTGAGCGCGCTGAAAGGCGAGGAGTACTCCCTCATCACGGCGCGCCTCGCGTCCAGTCCGAGCACGTCGCGGTGCATTTCAAGCGGAACGAGCGTCCCGCTCATGAGCACCGCCGCGCGCGCGCTGTTGAGGACGCCCGCGAGCGGGCTCGGGTCAAGGCACCTCTTGGAAAGCGAGTAGCCGGCCGGCCCCGCCTTCCGGAGAATCCGGACGCTGGAAGAATCCGTTTCGTTCCACGCGTGCAGGAAAACGGAGAGCCTCAGGAGCGCGCTCACGGGCTTCCCCTGCTTTTCGATGAACTCCACGCCCAAGTCCTCGAAAGCGGTTGCGAGCGCCCCAATCTCGCCCGGAAGCAATGGCAGCAGCTCCTCCCGCGACGCCTCGGCCTCGCCCGCTTTCCCAAGCCTCGCTTCCGCCCACCCGTCAAACCCGGCGGAAAGCGCGCGCAGGTCAAGCGGGCTTCCGAGCGCTTTCGCCTCCTTCGCGGCGCGCGAAAGCATGAGCGAGTTCGCGCTCGCGGACAGGTATTCCCTGATGCGCGGCGCGACGTTGTGCGCCTCGTCCACGATGACCACGAGCTCCCCGAGCCGCTTGCCCGTCTTGCGCAGGAACGCGTCCCTGATGCCCGGGACGAACAGCTGCGAGTAGTCCGCGATTATCACGCCGGACCTTTCGCCCAGCCGCAGCGCGAACTCGTACCCGCACATGCCCTTCCCGCGGGCGAGCGCGGCAGCCTCGTGGTGGTGGAGCGCGCCCTTGACCGATTTAGCGAGCCCTTCGAACGCGGCAGAGGCCCGCGCCTCCTGCGCCCTTCCGAAGCCGCGCGTGTTCGCGTAAAACGGGCAGGCCGCGTTCTTGCGCCTCTTCTGGCACGCGAGGTAAAACTCTTCGCCGCGCGCGCGGGAAAGCGCGGGGTCGGCGCACATGTGCTTTTTCCCTACGACGTCCGTTCCCTTCAGCTCAAGCCCGTATTTTTGCACGATTCCGTTCACGACCTCGACCGCAATCCCGTGCTGCGACGTCTTGGGCGTGAGGAAGAGGACGGGCGCGCCCTCCTTTTGCGCGAAAGTGAGCGCCGCGCCAAGCGCGGCGTCCGTCTTCCCGAGGCCGGTTGGCGCGTGGCACAGGATTATTTTTCCCTGGGAAAGGGCTTCGCAAACGTCCTTCACGAGCGCGTCCTGCTGTGGCCTCACGGACGCGTGCCTGAAATAGACTGAAACCACGGGTTGATTTTGCGCGCGAAACTTATTTATAGGAAGGGCGACGAATCCCTCCCGTGCAAACGACGCAAATCCGGCCCGCGGCCGTGCCCCTCGCACTCCTCGTTTTCGCGCTCGCTTTCATGGGGGAAGCGCACGCGCTCGCCACCGCGGGGAACGTGACCCTGACGCTAAGGGACGCGTCGCAGCGGCCGGTCGTTGGCGCGACCGTGGCGCTCGAATACACCTCGACCGCCCCCAACTTCGGCGCCCTGCAGAAGCGCGAGGTCCTTTATTCCGACGCGCACGGAATCGTCTCCAGGGTCGTGGCGGCCGACCTCGGCACGCCGATGACCGTCAACGCGTCCCATCACGGCGCCGTGGACGTTTCGGTTCACAACTGGAGCGGAACGATGAACCTGTTCGTGAACCTCCCGCTCGCCGATTTCGGGATAATCGTGATAGACTCGCAGAGCCTCCCCATACCGAACGTGCCCCTGGAGCTCGCCTACCCGGGCAACGAGTCCCATAATTTCACCACGGACTCCGAGGGCTACATGCTGTTCGGCCAGTACGACACCCGCAAGTCTTACACGGTGCGCGCCTTCTACGGCCCGGCCGACCTCGCTCTCCGAATCGTGCCGGACGGCAACCTTAGGCACGCCATCCAGTTCCGCACGAACACGCTTGAAACCAGGACTTACGGCGACGACGGCTCCCTGCTCTTCTCGACGGTCACCGTCTACTACAAGGGGGTGGGCGACGAAGCCAGGTCAAGCCAGGGCACGCTCAGCACGTTCAGGCAGATACCGAGCCAAAACGTCACCGTGGTCGCGCGCTACGGGAACAAGAGCATCACGGACGCCTTCAACCTCACCACGAGCGCCCTGAAGCGCTACGTGTTCGACTTCACGCCGCCGTCCATTTCCGAGCCCGCGCTCGCCCCCGCGGATCCCGTGCCAGAAAACTCGGTGAGCGTGAGCGTGCAGGTGACGGACCAGGGCATTTACGCGTCCGGCATGCCCCCGCTCAACAATTCAATTCCGCCCGTGGAGCTGTTTTATTCGCTTGACGGGGAGAACTGGGACCGCGCATACATGTTCCCCCAGCCGGACGGCGCCACGTACAAGGGAAGGATTCCTGGCCAGCCGGCGGGCAGCGTAGTGCGCTATTACGTGGTCGCATACGACAACGAGCGGAACACCGCGCGCTCGCCCACCTACTCGTTCAACACGTTCATCGGCACGCCGCCGGGCAACCAGACCGGCGGGCAATGGGAGGGGCTGGACAGGGTCCTGGGCACGGTTTACGGGGAGAGGCTGCCGCTTCTGGCCGCGCTCGCGATAATAGTGGTAGTATACGCGCTCTCATCCTACTTCGCGCCGTTCGCGCCGCGCGAAGAGGAGTGACGCGTCAGGCCAGGTCAGCGACCACGGTCGGGCCAGCGCCCTCCTTGTCCCTCTCAAGCCGGTAAAGCCTCGCGCTTGCCGCCTCGCGAAGGCTCTCGTCGTGCGTTATCACGAACACCTGCTCCACGATTGACGGAATCCTTTCGCGCAGCGCCTCCACGAGCGCCTTGATGCCGTTCCGGTCCAGGTTGTGGGTGGGCTCGTCGAGCACGAGCCATCTGAGGTTCGGGGCCATGACCATCGCGAACGCAATCCGCAGCGCGAGAAGCGCGCACGCCCTCTCCCCGCCGCTCGCGAACCCCTCGACCGGAATCCACGCGTCCCCGGCCCGCACCTCGACAAGGTAATCCGTTTCGCTCGCCTCAATCCTCACCGCAGAGTAGTCGGCGTACGGGTAAACCGAGGGCCAGATTCCCGCCATCGTCTCGTTCACCGCCTCTATCAGCTCCGCCCTTAGCGACGCCTGCGTTTCGACGAGCGCGGCCTGGATTTGCATCGCGAGCTCGAGCGCCGAGGAAAACCGCTCCGCCTCCGCCTTCTTTTCCGAGAGAGCGCGCAGCTCCTTCTCGTCCGAGGCCAGCCGCTCGCGCAGCGTCTCGCATTTCGCGGAAAGGAGGCGCGCGGTCCCCTCAAGCGCAATCTCTTTTTTCGCCGACTCCTCAAGCCTCTTGCGCGCCGCCTCGAAAACCGCGGCGTCGAACTCGGTTCCGGCCGCCCTCCGCCTGACGGACTCGAGCTCGCCTGAGACGGCCGCGAGCCGGGATTCGACCAGCTCGAGTTCGCGCAGGAAGGCGAGCCGCTCGCGAAGCGAGCGCGAAGCGGCTGAACGCGACTCAAGCGCGGATTCAAGCGAAGCGGTTTGCCCCGCGGCCCCGGAAAGCATGCGCCCGTTCTCCGAAACCTGCGCTCGCGCGGCGTCAAGCCCGGCCCGCACGTCCCCGAGCTCGAGCGCGCGCTTCTCCGCGAACTCGGCGTCCCGGAAAGCCTTTTCCGAGGCCAGGAGCTCCTGCTCGCACGCGGCAAGCGCCTTCCGCAGCCCGGACGCGCGCGCCTCAAGCCCGGCAGCCTCGCGCTCGCGCTCGCCGCAAAGCTTCCCGCGGAGGCCTTCGTCAATCTCCCTGTTGCAGACCGGGCAGCTGCAGCCGGCGGAGCCGAGGCCGGCGAGCGCGGACTCGCAAACCCGCTTCCGCGCGGACGCATCGGCGAGGGAGCCGAGGATTTCCTCGCGCCGCGCCTTCAGCCCGGCGGCGCGAGCCCCCGCGCCCGCGGCGCCCCCCTCCGCCCCCGCGAGGAAAGCCTCAAGCTCTGCCTTCTTTTTTTCAAGCGCCTCGAGCTCGGACAGCCCGCGCCTGAGCGACGCGTCCTTTTCGCGCAGCGCCATCACGAGCAGGGAGTTCGCCTTCAGCCCGGCTTTCGCCTTCGCCTCGCTTTCCTCCGCCTCGCGCGCCGCGCGCCCGGCTTCCGCGGCGCCGCCCGGGGCGCCCCCCGCCGAGTTCCTCCTCCTCTCCGCGTCCGCGCGAAGCATTTTTTCGGAGTGCTCGAGGCCCGCCCTCTCTTCCTGCAGGGCATCCCACCCCTTTTTCGCGCGCTCCAGGCCCGAAAACTCCGCGCGAAGCCTTTTCCCCGCCTCTTTTTCCGAGGCGAGCCCGGACACGGCCGCGGCAAGCGCGCTTTCCGCTTCGGCCGCCGCCTTCCCCGCGCCTTCAGCGCGCGCCGCGAGCGCGGCGAAATCGGTTCCGGCAACCTGCCTTTCCGCCTCCTCTTTCGCGCGCTTCAGGCACCCAACCGCGGTCCCGGCGTTGGCGCGCGCGACCTCGAACTTGTCGATGCCCAGGAGCTCGTCGAACTGCCGCTTCCTTTCCCGCGGGTCGAGGGTGAGGAAATAGTCCATGCGGTTCTGCTCGGCGTAAATCGCCCTGTAGAAGAGCGCGTAGTCCACCTTGAGGAGGCGCTCGATTTCCGCGGTGACCTTTTCCGGCTCCACCGCGACGAGCGCGCCGTTCCTGCGCAGCTCGGCTTCCCCGGGCCCCTTCCTCCTGATTTCGCGCCTCACCGAGTACTCGGCCCCGTCCCAGTCGAAAGAAAGCTCGGCTTCCGCGGAATCCTTTTCTTCCGGCCTGCTCGTTATCACGTCCGCAAGCCGCACGCTCTTCCTGTGCGCGTTGGGGAACGTGCCGAACAGCGCGAAGGCGATTCCCTCGAGCAGGCTCGACTTCCCGCTGCCCATGATTCCGACGAGGATGTTCGTGCCCTTCCCGAACTCGAGCGAGGTCTCGGCATGGCTCTTCCAGTTCCGCAGAGCGAGGCGCCTAATCATCGTGAAAACCAGCCGGTAGCCTTTTGGCGCGCGCCCAATAAATCAGTTCGCCTTATATTCCTGTCCTGGACAACCGTGAATCCGGGGTGCGTGAAAATGCAGCAATCGTTTCGGCGGGCGGGCTTAGGGGCGACGAGGCCGGAAGCCAAGGCGTGGAAGCCGTTCGTGCTTCCGTCCGCGGGCGACGAGGAGAAACTGCTTGAGTTGTTTACGGTTGCCGACCACGCGGGCAGGCTCGGCGTGCTGAGCGCCGGGCTCATGCGCGCGAACCTTCCGGAAACGATACGCGTCGGCGTCATGGCGCTCCTGAAGAAACGGGAGGGCGCCGAAGAGCAGCGCAACGACTGCATCGGCGACGTCCTCAGGAACGGCCCTCCGGAAACCGTGGCTTTCATGGTCAGCAAGGCAACCCGGGAAAAGCGCTGGGACGTGCTCGGGCTCGCCGCGGAGGCGTGTGAGGGAAACGTCCGCAGCCTCGCGTTGAAGCCCTTCGAACGGATAAGCGTGGGCGACATCAGCGAGGCAATAAGAGCAGGGAACGTTTACGCGCTTTCCGCCATCCACCGGTTTTCGCCGCCCTCCGCGCGCGCGACGCTCCTCAATGAGGCGGAGGTTGCCGCGTCCAGCAACAAGGGGCACTCCTCCAACGCCGCGGCCCATTTCCTCGGCGAGGCGAAGGAGTTCGGCCGACTTCTCGGCGCAACGGCGAGCGGTAACAACATCGTCTCGGCCAGGGCGAAAAACGCGGTGAGGCGGTTCGCCGCGGAGCGCGACGTCCAGGTGGCAAGAGCCGCGAGGGACGCCCGCGCGCTCGAAGCCATCTCGCTTTACGGCGGAGCGCCCGAACTCCGGGCCAGCGCAAAGGAAGCGCTTGAAAGGCTGGGGGAAAACGGGCAAGGGGCGGAGCGCAAATAAACACCGGAACCCAAGAATTCAGCCATGTCCCAAACGTTTTTCGCGGACGCGATGCACAAGAAGCTCGCGCGCTGGCTCCGCATCTTCGGCGCGGACGCGGAATACCTGGAAACGGGCGACAACGAGGTGCTTGAAAGGCTGCGCAAAAGCCCGGAGCGCGTCCTGCTGACCCAGGACGTGCAGCTTCACGCGCGCGCCGTGAAGCGCGGCTTCAAATCATTCCTCGTGCCAAGGGACGCCGCAGTCGAAGAGCAGGTCGCGCTCATTTTCGGGAAGTACGGCATCCCCTTGGGCGACTTCCCGTCAAAAACGGTTTGCCCGCAATGCAACGGCGCGCTGAAACCGGCGGGGAAGGGCGAGGTCGCGGGCAGGGTCCCGGAAAAGGTTTTCGCGCGCCACGAGAAGTACTGGTCTTGCGCGAAATGCAAAAAAGCCTACTGGGAGGGGACGCACTGGCAGAAAATCAGCGAGGCGGCCGGGAGGGTGAAGAAAAGGATGGGTGGAGGCTGACGGCTTCACGAGATCAGCGTGACGTCGTCGGTCTGCACCTCGCTTACCCCCTTGATTTTGCATATCTCCTCTTCGACGTTTCCCGCGCCTTCCTTGTCGTCCCTTATTATTATGACCTTGAAGGCGTTCAGCCCGCCGAAAATCGGGACCTCTATCAGCTGGGTGGGCTTGATTGCCGCCATCACTTCCGCCTTCACCCGGTCTTGGACTTCCATGCTCTCCGGGTAAACCTTCAGCGTTATCGCGACTTTCCCCATTTCCACCACCCGCGCGCCTAAGGCCCCTGGTTTCCGCACCTGCCGCAAACGTACGGGTTCAGGTTTTCCCTGCAGCTTTGGCAGCGGACTATCTCGGATTCCCCGCAGTTCGGGCACTTGAGGCACACGTAGTCCTTCGTCTGCCTTCCGCATGAGTTGCAATTCCTTAACGCCATCCTTCCAACACCCCTTCCTGCCCTAAAAAGCATGAATTAACGTGGAAACCCTTGTTTTACGCGGGCAACATATAAAAACGCACCAGCCCTTCGTTTTGCGTCGTAGGCATAACAGCGCGCTTTTTATTGGTGGCGCGCCAAAATCGTGTTTTCTGTTGTTGCTCGGTGCGCGCGCATGGAAGGCTTAATTGAAAAGGTGGCCAGAGGCGAAATAAAGCTGCACGAGATTGAGGGCCGCCTGTCCCCGGACGAAGGCGGCAAGGCCGTGGCAGTCAGGCGGAAGGCCGTGGAAAAGATGACCGGGAAGTCGCTTTGGCAGGTGGGCAGCCACACGATTGACTTGGCGGCGGTCACGGGAAGGAACATCGACTCGCCAATCGGGGCGGTGCAGGTTCCGGTCGGGGTCGCGGGCCCGGTGAAAGTAAGGGGCGGGAGCGCGAGCGGCGAATACCCGATATTCCTTGCGACGACCGAAGGCGCGCTCGTGGCAAGCGTGAACCGGGGCTGCAGCTGCATAAACAAGGCGGGCGGCGCGACCGCCGCGATAATCCGGGACGAGATGACGCGCGCCCCGGTCTTCAAGACGAAGTCCATCAAGGATTCGATGGCGTTCGTTTCATGGGTTTGCGAGCACTTCCAGGCAATCAAGGCTGAAGCGGAAACCACTACGCGGCACGGGAAGCTGAAGTCGATCGCCCCGTTCTACATCGGGAGGAACGTGTGGCTCCGCTTCGCGTACGAGACCGGCGACGCGGCCGGCCTGAACATGGTGACTATTGCCACCCAGAAGGCCGCGGATTACATAGCGTCAAGGCAGAAGCTCGCGAAAATCGTCGCGCTTTCCGGGAACGTGTGCGTTGACAAGAAGGCGAGCGGACTCAACTTCGTCCTGGGCAGGGGGAAGACGGTCGTCGCCGAAGCCGTAATCCCGAGGAAGGTGCTGAAGGAGGTCCTGAAGTGCTCGCCCGAAGAGTTCGCGGAAGTCAACTACAGGAAAAACCTGCTCGGCTCGATTCTTGCGAACGCGCTCTCGTTCAACGCGCACCAGGCGAACATAATCGCCGCGGCGTTCATCGCGCTCGGCCAGGACGCGGCGCACGTCGTTGACGGCAGCATGGGCGTGACGACCGCGGAGCTGGACGGGAACGGGGACCTTTACGTTTCGGTCACCATCCCTGCCCTCTACGTTGCCACAATCGGCGGCGGCACGAGGATTGAGACGCAGAGGGAGCTCCTCGGGGCGACGGGCGCGAAGAGCTCGCGGGAGCTCGCGGAGATAATCTCGGTCGCCGCGCTCGCAGGGGAAATCTCGCTCATCGGCGCCCTCGCGACGGGCACGCTCGCGACAGCGCACGCGCGCCTCGGAAGGTAGCGCGAAACAGCAATCGCATTTGCCAGGATGGTATGCCTTATGGATGAAAAAGACCTTTTCGCCTTATTCGCCCTCGCGCTTCTCGCGCTCGCGCTCTCGCTTTCTACCGCCGACCAAGAGTTTTTGCTCACGCAGCAGTCTTTCTCGAACGCGCTCGCGATTGAATCCGCGGTGAAAGGCGTCCCGGCCCCGGCGGGCCCGGAAAACGTTTCGTGGCCCTACGTTTCGGCGGCGGCGTTCGCCTATTCGCAGGCCGCGTCCTATGCCGGGGCGCCGCCGCAGTTTGACCCCGGGCTCCTCGTATCCGTCCTCAAGGCGCTCAACGCCGCCTTCGCGCTCGCTTCGGCCGCCGCGTTCTATTTCGCGCTCAGGCAGTTCTATTCCCGCGAGGCGAGCGCTTTCGGCTCCGCGATGGCCGTCGCCTCCATCCCGGCCCTCGGCATATTCCTCTCCGGCATCGCGGTGCCGTCCTCCCTCGGGCTTGCCGCTTTCGCGTGCGCGGCAGCACTGCTTTCAAAGGGGTTGAAGGAATCGGCGAAAGGCACGGCCCAGGGAATCGCTTTCGGCGCGCTCGCCGGACTGGCCGCCGCCTTCTCGGTTGCGGCGTGGAGCGGCGCAATCCTCGCATTCATGGCCGCGGGCGCGGGCGCGCTCGCGCAGGCGGCATACTCAAGCTTCAGGAAGGAGGGGGGTTCGCTCCTGCCCTGCGCGCTCGCGTTCGTCGCCTTGGGCGCGGCCGGGGCCGCGCTCGCCGGATTCGGCGCGCTTCCCGCGGCCGATTTCTCGGCACCGGCGGCCTCGTTCCTTCTCTTCGCCCCGCTTGCGGCCGTCGCGCTCGTCCTCGCGCTGCTGAAGGCATCAGGCAGGCACCAGGCGGAGTTCCCCGACGTTTTCGCCTTGGCGTTTGCGGCGTCGTCGCTCGCCGCGTCCGTTTTCTCGCCTGCTGCCGCGCTTCCCGGGCTCGCGGTCATGGCCGCGTTCGCGGTGGAGGGCCTGCCTTCCGCGCTCGGCGGCAGAATCCAGGCGACGCTCGCAACCGGCTTGGTCGCGGGCTTTGCCGCGTTCGTTTTCCTTTCGGGCTTCGTTTCAGCCGAGGTTTCGGGCGTGGTCGGCGCGCTTCTCGCGCTCGCTGGCGGGATTGCGGCGTCGACCCACGGCGGGCCCAAAGCGAAGGAGATGATAGGCTTCGCGTTCGCGGGCATGCTCGCCTTCGCCTCCATAACCTCCGCGCTCCTGCTTGCCCAGAGCCAGTCAAGCCCGGTCGCGCCGGAGCTCGCGGCCGCCCTCTCATGGATGGCCGCGAACACCCCGCAGGACTCGGTGGTTGCGGTCGCGGCGCAGCCCGAGATGGTGGCGTTCATTTCACAGCGGAAGGCGCTCGTGGAAGGCGTGCCGGAATGGCTTTTGAGCAACCAGAGCTCGGCCGCCCTTGCCGCGCTCGGCGCGGACTACTTGGTGATGGACTACTCCTATTTCGACGGAATCGAGCGCATGAAGAACCAGACGAACAGCGCCTCGGTGCGCATTGACTCGTTTTACCCGGTCATGCGGTTCAGCTCCGGCGATTATGCCGGCTACTGGGAGTTCTACTCGCAGGGCAGCGGCACGATAGCGCTCCTGCCAATCGAGCTGTCCGGCCAGGCCCGGATTCCGGACGCCGCGCTCATCACGCCCGACGGCGCCCAGCGCACGGTCCCGTTCGCGAGGTTCCTGCTACTCAAGGATTCGGACGGCCTCATCGCGCGCGCGATACTCCCGACTTCGGGCTACAGCGTCAACCTGTTCAACGCGTTTTTCGCCAGCGTCCCCGGCCTCGCAAAGGCCTACCCGGCGGGGGAAGGCGTGTCCCGCGTTTACTCGGTGGGTGCCGGATGAACCTTGACTTCTACGTTTCGTGCGTGCTCATAACCTTGGCGGCCTTCGCTACCGTGCTCGTCGTCGCCCCTAAGGTAATCAGGCGGATGCTCGCGAAAGGCGTCGTTTCCCCGGACGCGAACAAGCCGGGAAAGCCGCTCGTCCCCAAATACGGGGGAATCGCGCTCGTGCTCGGGTTCACGATTGCCGCCCTGATCTCGCTGCAGCTGCGCTCGGCAAGCCTGAACTTCACGCTGATGCTCGCGGCAATCTGCTCGAGCGTCATAATCGCGCTCGTGGGCCTCGTTGACGACGTCCTCGACGTCCCGGACAGGTACCGCGTCCTGCTCCCGCTTTTCGCCGCCCTGCCCCTCATGGTGGTGAAGGCCGGGAGCTCGACCATGAACTTCTACCTTTTCGCAATCAACTTCGACCTCGGAATCTATTACATTCCGCTCCTCGGCCCGATTACCCTCAACCTTTACGGCCTCCTGCTCATCCCGCTCGGCGTCGTCGCGTGCTCGAACCTCGTGAACCTGCTCGCGGGCTTCAACGGCCTCGAGGCGGGCGTCGGGTGCGTCGCCGCGTTCTTTCTCGCCCTCTGCGCCGTGTTCCTCGGCCTGCAGGGCTGGCCCGGCGCGACCGAGGCCGCATTCCTCATGTTCGCGCTGCTCGGCGCGTGCGCGGGCTTCCTGTTGTTCAACTGGTTCCCGGCGAAAGCGTTCCCCGGCAACTCGGTCACCTACCTCATCGGCGCGGCGATAGTGAGCGCGGTGGTGATAGGCAACTTCGAGAAGGCCGGGGTAATCGCCCTGACGCCCCAGATAGCGGAATTCTTCCTCAAGGCGCGCTCCGGGTTCAGGGCGGAGAACTTCGGGAAGCCGGATGCGCGGGGAAGGCTGCATTACGAGGGCAACGTTTATTCGCTCACCCACCTGCTCATGAAACGGTTTTCGCCGACCGAAACCGGCCTCGTCCTCATGCTTCTCGCAATCCAGGCGTTCTTCGGAGTGCTCGCGCTAATCTCGGTAGTCTTCTTCGTGTGACGCCGCGCCGGGCCTACTTTCGCGTGACGAGCTCAATCGTGCTTATGGTCTCGTTAAGCTGCTCGTAGTCCGCGGTGCGCCCGATGTCGAGCCAGTAGTCGTCGAAAACGTATGCGTCGAGCACCTCGTTTCCCGCAAGCATCTTCGGGAAAACGTTTTTCGCGAAATCGTCGTATTCGCTTATGTAGTCGAACACCTCGGGCTCGAACGCGTACATGCCGGCGTTGACGAGGTTTTCCACGATGGGCTTCTCGTCGAAGCGCGCAATCCTGCCCTTTCCGTCGAGGTGCGCGACCCCGTATTCGAGCGGCACTCCGGTCCGCTTGAGGGCGAGCGTCGCGATGCCCGGCGTCCTCCTGTGGTACGCGAACAGCGCGCGCAGCTCCACGCTCGTCAGGTGGTCCCCCATGACCACGAGGAACGTCCCGCCCGAAAGCTCCTTTTTCGCGGGAAGGATTGAGCCCGCCGTGTTGAGGGGCTTGTCCGCGTCCTCGGGAAAATACTTGATTTTCACGCCGAACCTGGAGCCGTTCCCGAAGTAGTCCATTATCTGCTCCTTCCTGTACCCGACGGTGAGGGCGAGGTCCTTGAAGCCGTTCGCCTTCAGGTTGCCGATGACGAACTCGAGAATCGGCTTCTTGCCGAGCGGGAGCATGGGCTTGGGGATTGAGTAGGTGTAGGGCCTCAGCCTCGTTCCCATTCCGCCGCACAAAACAACCGCTTTCGCCATAAAACGCACCCTTCCGCTCACTTCCTTCCGGTCCTGCCAACTATTTCTTCAACCTTCCTTTTATACTTGGAGAGGAGCGCGTCCGCCTCGTCCCGCGTTCTCGCCTCCGAAAACACCCTGAAGTAGTTCTCCGTGCCGCTCGGGCGCGCGATGACCCACGCTCCGCCCGGGAAATCGAGGCGGATGCCGTCGACGACGTTTGCCCGCGCGCCGGGCTCCCTCGAAAATTCTTTCCTGATTGCCGCAAGCGTCCGCGCCTTGTCCCCGCTTCCCGCGTCCACCTTGCTTTTCGCGTTGAAGAACCCGGGCAGTTCGCCAATAAGCCTCGAAAGCGGTTTTCCCGCCCTGCACGTTTCCTCCACGACTTTCGCCGCGGTCATGAAGCCGTCCTTGCCGAAAGAGATTTCCGGCCAAACAACCCCTCCGACCTCCTCTCCCCCAAGGACGGCGCCCGTTTTCGCCATCCTTTCCGCAATGTAAGGCGCGCCCACGGGAACGTAGTCAATCCTTCCCCCCGCCTTCTCCGCAACCTCCTTCACGACGTTGCCGGTCGCGACGGTGGTCACGACCGCCCCCTTTCCTTCCCTAAGGCGGATTTTCGCGCACAAGGCGAAAGACTTGTCGCCCCACACGTAGCCGCCCTTCTCGTCAACGAAAATCACCCTGTCGCCGTCCCCGTCCCACGCGATTCCCAAATCCGCGGAAAGCGCCTTCACGCACGCGACCAGCCCGGAGACGTTTTCCCGCGTGGGCTCCGAGTTCCTTCCCGGGAAAAACCCGTCCGCTTGCGCGTTCAGCGTCACGACCTTGCACCCGAGCTCGCGGAAAAGGCGGGGAGCGAACGCCCCGGCGACCCCGTTCCCGCAGTCGAGCACGACGAAGGGAGCGCGTTTCTTGACCGCCTTCACGTCAGTCTTCGCCAAAATCGCGTCAGCGTGCTCGCGGGAAGCGAGCTCGTACCGCGCCACTTCCTTAAGTTCGCTCCATTCCGCGCGCCGGATTTTCCCGGACTCGAAAACCTTTTCGATGGCCTCGCCTTTCTCGCGCGAAATCCCTATCCCTTCCCTTCCCATGAGCTTGAGCGCGTTCCACTCGGGCGGGTTGTGCGAGGCGGTGACGATCACGCCCCCCGCCGCCCCGCTCCGCTTGGCCTCGAACTCTACGGTGGGCGAAGCCGCGACGCCCAAGTCCACCACTTCGCAGCCGGCTGAAATCAGGCCCGCAATCGCGGCGTGCTTCACCATCTCGCGCGAAGTCCTCGTGTCCGTGCCGACGACGACCTTTCCGCCCCCGATGTAGGCGGCGAAGGCGGCGCACATCCCAGAAACGAATTCCGGCGTGAGCAGGCCGAGTTTCCCCCTCACCCCGTAAGTCCCGAAATATTTCGCCATAAACACACCAATTGAACATCCGGATGAATTAAAGGCTGCCGCACCGAAATGGGCGGCCGCGGCTCACCCCATGAAATGCTTCTTGAACTTCCGCCCGAAAACGCGCACCGTCCCCCCGAGCCAGAGCATCCTGCCCATCGCGTCTCCGGTACGCGGGCTGAAGCGCGGGGGAAGCCGCTTGAACGCGTCAAGCATCCCCCGAAAAGACGCCATGGCGGCGCCAGGCTTGAGGAAGACCACGAACAGCACCGCGATGGCAAGCGAGGACGCGAAGGCCATCGGGAGCAGCCAGATTGCGTCGCGCGTACGCGCGTTCTTCCAGACCGTCCAGAACTTGTTCCTCATAATGTAATAATACTTGTACGCCTTCTGCGAGGGGGCGTACCTGTGGTAGGCGACGGACTCGGGGACGAACACGACGCGCAAGCCCGAGTTCCAGACCTTCCAGCCGAGGTCCACGTCTTCGTCGTAAAGGAAGTATGACTCGTCGAAGCCGCCGATTCGCGCGTAAAGCCCGCGCCTGATGGCAAACGACGCGCCGCAGGGGGCGAAGAGTTCGAACGCCTCCGAAAAAGAGCTCCTCGGAACCGCGTCGCCGAGGGAGCCGCTCACGCCGATGAATGAGAAGAACGTGCCCGCGCTGTTAATCAGGTCGCGCCTGGAGTAATAAATCACCTTGGAGCTCGTGGCGCCGATTGACGCGTCGCGCTCCATCGGCGCGAGAAGCGTTTCGAGCCAGTCCGGCTCGACCGTGGCGTCGTAGTTGAGGAACACGAGGAAATCGCCTTGCGCGGCACCCGCCCCGACGTTGTTTGCGCGCGCGAAGCCGACGTTTCTCCCGTTCCGGATTATTTTCGCCTGCGGATAGTGTTTTTCCACGAAAGCGAGGCTATTGTCCGTGCTTGCGTTGTCAACTACGATTGCCTCGAATCCACCCCGTTTTTGCGCAAAAAGGGTAAAGAGGCATTCGGGAAGGAATTTTTCCCCGTTCCAGTTCACGATTATGACCGACGCGCGCATCGATAGCTTTTCCGCAAAGCGGCTTTTAAACGCGCGCGGGCCTACCGCTTTTTTTACGCCTGCCCGATTCCATTATAACGGGCGGCCCCAGCAGGGTATAAATTAAGTGCGGGGTTTAACGGTAATCGGGTTCGAATGAGGATTGCAGTGCTCACTCCGCCGTTGCTTTCCCAGAAGGGGGACGTTTTGGGGAGCGGGATACCGTTTTGGCCCATCGAGGCGGCCTACGTCGCGGCAGCGCTGCGCGCAGCCGGCCACGGCGTGAAGGTGGTTGACGGCTTCGGCGAGGCGCCGAAAAGGAAGTGGGATTACCGGGGCGGATACGTAGTCCAGGGCCTGAAGCCCGGGGAATCAGCCGCCAAAATCCCTCCGGAAACCGGGATGGTCGTGCTCTCGACCGGCGCTTCCGCTTCGGCCAATTCCACTTCGTCCTACTCGTTGTCGCTTGAGCTCGTCAGCCTCGCCAAAAAGTCTGGGCGCGCCAAAATCGTCGCAACCGGCCTCCTCGCAACGAACTACTTCAAGGACTTCCTGGAAGCGGGGGCGGACTTCGTGGTTCTCGGCGAGCCCGAGGAAACCGTTTCCCTGCTCGCGTCGGGAAAGGCGAGGCCCGAATCGCTTGACGGAATCGCGTTCAGGCGCGCGGGAAGGCTCGTCGTGAAGCCGAAAACCAGGTTCATCGCGGACCTGGACTCGCTTCCCTTCCCCGCATTCGAATTGTTCCCGCTTGAAAGCTATTGGGGCATCGGCTACGCGCACGGTCCGATAAAGGGGAAATACCTCCCCATCCTCGCCTCAAGGGGCTGCCCGTACTGCTGCGCGTTCTGCGCCGTCCCCGCGGCCTCGCAAAGGAAGTGGCGGCCTCGCTCGGCGGAAAACGTCGTGGACGAGATGGAGCGAGGCGTGAAGGAGTTCGGGGTGCGCGACTTCCACTTCGAGGACTACAACCCGACTTTCGGCAAGGAAAGGGTGGTTTCCCTCTGCAAGGAGATTCTCAAGCGGAAGCTCAAGATAAGCTGGAAGCTCGCCGCGGGAAGCAAGGCCGAGACGCTTGACGCGAAGATGCTCTGGTGGATGAAAAAGGCGGGGTGCGACTACATCTCGATCTCGCCTGAATCCGGCTCGCCGCGCGTGCTCAGGCTCATGAAAAAGCCTTTCGACCACGCGCACGGCCTCGAGGCCGTCAGGCTCATGCATTCGCTCGGAATCGTGTCGCAGGCGTGCTTCGTGCTCGGCTTTCCCGGGGAAACCGACGAGGACCTCGCCTTGACCAAGGACTACGTCGGCAAGCTCGCGCGTGCCGGCCTTGACGAAATCGCGCTCTTCATCATGACGCCTCTTCCCGGCTCGGAAGCGATGCGGGAAGGGAAATGGGATTATCGCGAGGTCGAGGAGCTGACGTTCTCGCCCAAATGGAGGAAGGATTACGGGCGGCTTGCCCGCGCAAGGCGGGACCTCTACCTCCACTTTTTCGCGTTGAAATCCCTGAGCCACCCAGGAAGGATGGCGAAAAGCGCGCTGAACGTGCTGAGGAGGAAGTACGACACCAAGACGGAGATGACCGCGTACCGCGCCTTCACGATGCTCAGGCCGAGGCTCCGGCGCTAGTCGACCGTGACGTAATTCTGGAAGCCTTTCCTTGCCTCGCGCCATTCCGCGTTGGTTCCGTTCGCGACGATGTGCTCGGCGGTCCTGATTCCCATGTCCATGCAGTCGAGCATTCCGGCGTAGTTGAAGCTCCCGTTCCTGCCTATCGCGAAAAAGTTGTCAATCCGGTCCAGGAAGCCGAGGGACTCCTTGAGCCGTTCCTCGTACCTGGCGTCGTAAACAGGGTAAGCGAGCTCCATCCTGAACGCGCCCGTCCCTGCCACCTCGTTCCGGGCGATGACTTCCGCCTCGGCGAGGTCGGACACCACCCGCTCGCACACCTGCTTTTCGCCCGCATTCCACAAAACGTCGTCCGGCGAGCACGTTATCTCCGCGCACACCGCGCTCATGCCCTCCGGAACCATCTCCGCGCTGAATCCCTTCTGCTCGTAAACCCTGTTGAAGACGTATTTCTCTTCCGGGAAGAACAGCCAGTTGTCCGGGAAAACCCGGTCCCGCCTAACGACAATCACTGCGAGCACGAGGTTCCGGTGCGAAAGCTTTCCCGCGGCCTCGATTACGGGTGGCGGAAGCTGCGGCTCGAAAAGCGAGGCCGCCTCGGCGAGCGGAATCGTCGAGACCACGTGCGTCGGCTCGAACCAGAGCTTCCTTCCCCGGCTTTCGTACTCGACCTTGGCCACCCGGTTCCCTTCGCAAACTATTCTTGAGGGGCGCGAGCCGAACAATATTTTCCCGCCCTTGCCGCGGATTCGCCCGGCCATTTTTTCCGAGAGCTCGAAGACCCCTTTCCTCGGGTAATAGAACTCCTTCGCGCTGATTTCCGGCCTTCCCCCGTCCCCCGCGACGAGGCGCTTCGCCAGGTCGAGCAGGCTCGGCACCGCGATGCGGCTTTTCGCGAGCGACGCCGAAAGCCCGCGCGGCTCCCCCCACACCTTGCGCGCGTAAGGCCCGAAAATCAGGCGGTACGTCCCGCCCCCGAACCGCTCCATCATGTAGGACTCGTACGAGTCCTCCCGCGGCTTCGAGATTTTCGAGCGCGCGAGGGCGAAGGCGTAGCGCGCGCCAATGTCCGCCGTGACGAGGGGGCTCATCTTCAGGAGCAGCTCCCGCATTTTCACCGGGAAGCCAAAGTATTTCCCGAGCAGCCTCATCCTGCTCCGCTTCGGGACGGAGAGGAGCTCGCCCCTGCCGAAAAGCGATTCCACCTCTTTTTTTATGCGTGGGTTCTGCGTGTAAATCTTGTGCGGCCCGTAGTCCAGGCGCATTCCCTTCCACGAAAAGGTCTTCGATTGCCCGCCGACCTCGTCCCCCTTCTCGAGGACGGCCACTTCGGCCCCGGCTTCTGCAAGCTTCCAGCCCGCGCTCAGGCCCGAAGGCCCGGCGCCCAAAATGAGAACCCGCGCGCCAGCCATGCCCGCTCACTCTTTCCTGACGAGGAAAAGCGTCTGCCCCGCGTAATACGTCATCGGGAACTTTTCCATCCTCAAAACGCGCGCTACCGAGCCCATCGTGTCCGAAGCGATGCTTCCGACCGGGTTTTTCGCGAGGTGCTTGAGCATCCTGATGAGGTAGGCGAGCGAAAGCGTCTGGAAATACCGCTTCCTCACGACCACGGAAAAGCCGTTCTTCTCAAGCATCGCCTTCAATGTTTTAGTCGTGAAATAGTAGAGGTGGACGGAGAGGACGAACCACCAGCGCTTCCCGAAAACGCGGGCGAACGAGCTCCCGGAATCCGGGATGTTCACGAGAAGGAACCCGCCGCGCTTGAGGAGCCGGCGCGCCTCCTTGAGCTCCGCGTCCGGGTCGGGCGTGTGCTCGAGCACGTCCCACATGGTTATCACGTCAAAGCTTTCCGCCGGAAACTTCGCTTCCCGCATCGTCGCCGCCTTCATGCGCAGGCCGAACTGCTCGTTCCCCCATTTCACGAGCCACTTGTTCGGCTCGACGCCTTCCGCGTCCCAGCCGCGGTCCCGCGCAACCTTCAGGAAGAAGCCGGACGCGCACCCCACGTCGAGAATCCTTCCCCCCCTTATCCCCGTCTTTTTTTCGACGAAGTCAAGCCCGCGCCTGAACGTGTCCATGCGGTTTTCGGCCTGCGAGATGTACACCTCGTCTTCCGCCTCCGCGTAAGCGTCGACGATGACGTCCCCCTCGAAGCGGGGGTTCGCGTAAATGAGCCCGCACATCCTGCACTTGACGAGGGTGTCCGTCCCCATGACGCCCTTGGACGAGGAGTAGATGTCTTTCGGGGCGAGCGCAGTCTCCTTCCCGGCCCAGAGGACCGAGTAATCGTCCGCACCGCAAAGGTTGCACCTGACGTACTCCTTTCCGACCTTACCCATCCCTGACCACCAAATCAGCCGCGCTTGCCCTTCCCGTCCCTCTCCGTCAGGGCGACCTGCCTAACGAGCTCGCGCGTCTTCGCCTTGTAGATTTTGACTTCCCTGTAAAGAAAGTAGACGACCGCAAAGAGCCCTATCACCGAGCCCACCATCACGAGGTCGATGGCGCGGTAGGAGAAAACCTTCGTGTCCGTGAGCGGGAAAAGTGTTGCAGAAATTATTGAAAGCCCGGCAAGCGAGCCCCACACCGCAACCCAGAGCGCGAGCTCGCGGACCTTGAAGACGCCTTTCCTGTACTGCGTGAACGCGTTGTACAGGAAGAACGCGCTCACGAGAAGCCCGGAAAGCTGGACAATCGTCAAGTCCATCTCGAAACCCTCCAAAACAGCAATCGCGCAAAAATCTTGATGCCGGTCACCACGTCCGTCCCCTTGGCCCTGGTCCAGGAGTCGTATTTTGCGGGTATTGGCACCTCGCAATATTTAATCCCTCTTTTCGCCGTCTCCCACGCTATCTCCGAGCAGATTTCGTACCCGTCCGACTCGAGGCGAAGCCGGTTCCACGCCTCCCCGGTCATTGCGCGGAACCCGGTCTGCGTGTCCGTGAAACGCCCCCCTGAAAAAAGGTTGGTCGCCCAGGTCAAAAAGCCGTTCCCGAAGCGCTTCACGAGCGGCATGTTCCCGGTTTCCCCGCTGCGCGTCGTGAAGACCGCCTCCCACCCCTCCCCGATTTTCAGCAAAAGCCTGGGGATGAGCTCTGGCGGGTGCTGCCCGTCCGCGTCAATGAAAACGATTGCGCCCGCCCGCATCCCTTCGATCGCGCGCTCCGCGCCAATCCGGCTCGCGAAGCCCACGCCCATGTTCACCGGGACGCGGAGCACGCTCGCGCCCGCCTTCCCCGCGGCCTCGCCGGTCGCGTCCATGCTCCCGTCGTCTACTACGAGCACCTCGTCAACGTAGCGGGATGATTCCCTGACCACTCCCGCGACGCGCGCCTCCTCGTTGAAAGCCGGGATTACCGCGACGGTCTTGCATAGCGCGCCCCGGCTGGCGATGGCCACTGAAGCGCTTGGCATTACAGAAGATTTTGAATCCCCCCATTTTTAATAAACGCGGGGCTGAAGCACGGCGCGCAACACGCCTTCCCTTGCGTCGCCCATTAACTCACCCAAAAACAAGCTTCCTGTACCATGGCAGGGTTGCCTTCAGGCCCTCCGCCATCCCAATCCTCGCTTTCCATCCGAGCGCCTTCGCGGCCTTCTCGCTCGAAAGCCTCTGCTCCGGAATCTCGTTCCTCGCGGTCGAAAGGATGCGCGTGCCAATTTTTTTCCCAGCGGCCTCGCCCACCTTTTTCACGACCTCGAGCACGGACAGGCTTTCCCCGCTCGAGAAATTGAACGCCTCGCCTTTCGCCGAGTCCATCTTCTCCGCAAGCCTGAGGTAGCCTTCAGCTGCATCATCCACGTGCAGGTACTCGCGAATCATCTTGCCGTCGCTCCTAATCTCAAGAGCAGTATTAGTGAGCGCCGCCCTAATCGCTCCGGGCACAATCCTGTTGAAGTTCAAGTCCCCTGGCCCGTAAATGTTCCCGAAGCGCGTCACGGCAACCGGCAGGCCGTAAGTCTTCCCGTAAGCAATGCTAATCAGGTCCGAGCACGACTTGCTCACCTCGTAGGGCTCGTCGCCGGAAAGCGGCATTCCCTCGACATAAGGCAGCACCGCGGATTTCCCGTACGCCTTGTCCGAGGACGCGACCACGACCGCTTTCACCTTCTCCGACCTGCGCGCGGCCTCGAGCACGTTGAACGTCCCGTCAACGTTGGACCTGAGCGTCTCAAGCGGCTCGGAGAGCGCGACAGGCACGATTGGCTGCGCCCCGAGATGCATTATCGCGTCAACCTCGTAACGCGAAACCACGTTACTCACGCGGTCGAAGTCCTTCAAGTCCCCGTAAGCAAGGACCGCCTTTGAATCGAGGCCTTCGGTGAAGAAATAAGACTTCGGGTCCCTCGAGCGCGCGAGCGCGACGACCGACGCGCCCCTATCCAAAAGCATTCCGGCCACGTGGCTTCCCACCATGCCCGTCGCCCCGGTCACGAGAACAGTCTTGCCTTTCCAGAACCCGTCCATTCAATCAGCCCAAACCTTCCAAGGCGCCTTGCCCGACGCCCACAAGCCGTCGAGCTCGTTCCTGTCCCGAAGAGTGTCCATCGGCTTCCAGAAGCCCTCGTGCTTGCGCGCAACCATCTTCCCTTCAGCCGCAAGCCTTTCCACAGGCCCGGCCTCCCAGGAAGTAGCGTCCCCCTCGATGTAATCCAGAACCTCGGGCTCGAGCACGAAATAGCCTCCGTTAATCCACGCGCCGTCGCCCGGGGGCTTTTCGAGGAAGCGGCGCACCTTCTCCCCGTCAAGGTCAAGCGCCCCGAACCTTCCCGGCGGCTCGACTGCGGTGACTGTCGCCGCCTTCCCGTGCTTCTTGTGGAACGCGGCAAGCTCGGAGATGTCCACGTCCGAAACCCCGTCCCCGTACGTCATCATGAACGTGCCGTCCAAGTGCCTTCCCACGCGCTTCAGCCGGCCCCCGGTCTGCGTATTCACCCCGGTGTCAACGAGCGTGATGTTCCAGTCCTCGGCCTTCGAGCTGTCCACGTAAACCTTGTTCTGCCGGAGGCTAATCGTCACATCCGACCTGTGAAGAAAATAGTTCGCGAAATACTCTTTCAGCATGTACCCCTTGTAGCCGAGGCAGATGACGAAGTCGTTGCAGCCGTAATGCGAGTAAGACTTCATGATATGCCAGATTATGGGCATGCCCCCGATGTCCACCATGGGCTTGGGCCTCACGCCCGTCTCCTCGGAGAGCCGCGTGCCGAGGCCGCCTGCAAGAATAACCACTTTCATGAAACCACTTCGCAACCCTTAACGTTTTACCCGTTTTACAGTTATAAAGCGTATTGGCGTAACCCGCCGAGGCAAACTTAATTAACAATATTTCGCATAATTGCTTGCATCCTATCGGTATCGTGGTCACATGAAAGTCCTTGTTTTGGGAGGCAGCGGAATGCTCGGCTCCCGCTTCGTTGAAAGCCGCCTCGCGGCCGGAGACAGCGTCGTTTACACCTACAACAAGAACAGCATAGCCCTCAAAGGCGCGAAGGGCGTCCCCCTAAACGCCGAGGACTACGACTCAATCATCCGCCTCGTAGAAGCCGAAAAGCCCGGCCTCGTCATAGACACCATCGCCCACCCGAGCGTCGACTTCTGCGACAAGGACCCAATCTCGGCCTACAAGATTAACTCCGCCTCCTGCGAGGCCGCCGCAATCGCCGCAAGGAAAATTGGCGCAAAGCTGGTTTACATCTCCACAGCATTCGTGTTCGGAATCCGCGAGGGCCTGCTCACCGAGGAGGACACCCCGAACCCCATCTGCGCCTACGGCTACCTCAAGCTCCTCGGCGAAGAGGCGGCAAAAATCGCGCCCGACCACGTCATACTCCGCACGGACCAGGTGTTCGGCTGGACGCGGCCGGGCCAGAAAAAAACGTTCGTGGTCACGAACCTCGAAAAAATGGAGAGGGGCGAGGAGGCGGAAGTCTGCGAGGACTGGTTCAACTGCCCCACTTACGTGGAGGACCTCGTCCCCGCGGCTAACGCCCTCGCCGGCAGCGGAAAGACGGGCATCTACCACGCCGTGGGAAGCAGCTTCCTCAACCGCGTTGAATGGTGCAAGATGATTGCGCGCGAGTTCGGGGAGGACGAGTCCCTCGTAACCCCAATCAACTCCGCTAAGCTCAACCTTCCCGCCAAGCGCTCGAAATGCAACCTCTCCAACCAGAAAATCATTCGCGACTCCGGCGTAAAGATGCGGACCGTGGGAGAAGCCCTCAAGGACATGAAGAAAACGAGGAATTAGCCGAACGGAGTGTTCCGAATGCCCGGCAAAGTCGAAAAATGCAGGATTTGCGGCAACCCGGAGCTCAAGCTGTTCCTTCCGCTGGGCACAATGGCGCTCGCGAACAGCTTCATAAAGCGCGAAGACCTCGGAAAGCCCGAGCCCAAGTTCCCGCTCAACGCCGTCTTCTGCGAGGCTTGCGGCCTGGTCCAGCTCGACTACGTCGTGCCCCCCGAAGTCCTCTTCAGCCACTACGTCTACTTCTCCTCCACTTCCGAGACCCTGAGGCGCCACTTCGCCGCATACGCGCACGAGATACATGACGGCTTCACCGCGCCCGGCTCCCTCGTGGTCGAGGTCGCGAGCAACGACGGCGTGCTCCTCAAGAACCTGGTCGGGAAAAACGTGAAAATCCTCGGGGTCGAGCCCGCGACAAACATCGCCGAAGTCGCGAGGAAGGCGGGCGTCCCGACGCTCAACGAGTTCTTCAGCCTGCAAACAGCGAAGAGAATCGCGAAAGAATACGGTAAGGCCTCCGCAATCACCGGGAACAACGTTTTCGCGCACGTGGGCGACCTGCACGACTTCGTGGAGGGCCTGCGCGCCCTCCTCGCGCCGGGCGGAGCAGTCCTGATAGAGGTTCCATACCTCGCCGATTTCTACAGGAAGAAGGAGTTCGACACCATCTACCACGAGCACCTCGCGGTCTATTCCCTCAAGCCCCTCATCCGCCTCTTCGGCATGCACGGCATGCAGATATTCGACGTGAAGGCGGAGCCAGTGCAAGGGGGCTCGATACGGTTTTACGCACAGCTCGCCGGAGGCCCGAGGAAGGTTTCGCCGCGGGTCGCCGAATTCCTGGAAGAGGAGGAAAAGCTCGGCCTCCACGGCTTGAAGGCGTACGAGGGCTTCTCACGGGACGTTGCCGCCATGAAGTCGAGGCTCGTCTCCATGCTCGGAGGCATGAGACGGGAGGGCAAGCGCATCGCGGCTTACGGCGCCGCAGCGAAAGGCAACACGCTCCTCAACTACTTCCAAATCGGCCCCGAAACCATAGAGTACTGCGTGGACCGCAACCCGGCGAAAGTCGGCTTCCTCACCCCAGGAATGCACATCCCGGTGGTGGGCGTGGAAAGGCTCGCGGAGGACAAGCCGGACTACCTTCTCATCCTCGCCTGGAACCTCGCGGAAGAAATAATGTCGCAGCAGGCGGAATACAAAAATGCGGGAGGAAAATTCATCATCCCGATTCCCGAGCCCCGCATCGTTTGAATCTCAAAAGGCGCGCCCGTACCTGTCATGCACCAGTCTATAAGCCGCGCGCAAGGGGTCAAAAGCAAGGAACATGAAAGCGGTGAATAACGCGGCTTTCGGCGAGAATCCCCTCCTCAAGTTCAAAACGAACAAGAGCACCCCGCGCTCCGAGACCGCGGGCGCGAGCCTTCCCGCCGCATCCCGCCTTCCGCTCTTCTTGCAGAATCCGCTGAACTTGTAGTGCGTGGAAACGAATTCAGCCGCATTCACGTTCAGGTTTTCCGGGCCAAGGAGCCCGGTGGTCGCCGACGCGTCGTGAATCATGTACTCGACGGTCGAGTCAAACACCGGGAAGTCGCAAAAGAGCGAGAGCTTCAGGTAATGCAGCCAGTCGCCCGTCATCATGGCCGAAGGGTCGAAGAGGCCGTGGCGCTCGAGAGTCTTCCGCGAATACGTCGCCATGGGCGACCAAATCACGTTCCGCCTCGCAAGCGCGGAAAGCATCCTCTCCTTGGGCACGAACTTTACCCCTTCCGGCCCGTCCTCGAAGAACGCATCGTCCTCGAACGGGTTCCTGAAGGGCGGAAGGAAGCCCGCCATCCTCCTGTAGCCCCCTCGTCCATCTGAACCGATAATCTCGCAGTTCCTGCAGATTGCGAGCGGGCAGTCCGGATAGCGGTCGTACGCCTCCGCCATTTTCTCGAGGAAGCGCTTGTCCGGCCACCTGCAGTCGTCCTCCAGGAACGCGATTATTTCGCCGCGCGCCTTCAGGATGGCGGAGTTCAGGTTCTGGAAGAGGCCGAGGTTTATCCTCTGGCCGTGGTACGAAAAGCGCGCGTCACCAAGCGACTCTATGAACCTCTTGACTTCCGGCTCATTCGCATTGTCGGAAACAATCACTTCAAAGTCCGTGAACGACTGCGCCCTGACTCCCGCCACCGCGTGCTTGAGGTAGCCGAGCCGCTTGTAAGTCGGAATCACGACCGAGACTTTAGGGGAGGCCATTCCGGCTAAACCTCTCGCTCAAGCTTTTTTAAGCCTCGCGAGGAGCTGGTCCCCGATGCTTATTGCGTCCGGGCCAAGCATTGCCCACGACAGCACGAACTCGCTCCCATGCCATGCGAGGTTGATACCCGGGTTTTTCCTCAAGGAATAGTACGCGGGCCGCTTCACCCCCATCTTGTTCATGAGGCTGTTCAGCAGGAAGCTGTTTTCGGAGAACGTCTTGACGTCCGCCTTGAAGCCGGCCCTCTCCGCGAGCATCCTAATAGACTTCGCGGTGAATCCCCACAGGTGGCGCGGGACGTCGTAAGGCTCGGCTTTTGCGCCGAAGAGCCTGCAGGACACCCCTTCGACATTCGGGACGACAACCAATGCTTCGCCGCCGTCCTTGAGGATGCGGCGGCATTCCCCCAGCGCAACAACCGGGTCCGCAAGGTGCTCGAGCACATGATTCAATACCACCAAATCATATTTGCCGCCGCGCATTTTTTTTGCGATTTCAAAAAAGTCGCCTTCAAGCACGTGCAAGCCGGACGCTTTCGCCTCGCGTGAAGCGGGCCCCCTCATCTCGATGCCGGTCATCCTCGCGGCCGGGTTTCTCTCCCGCACCAGCCTCATCAAAAGCCCTGTCCCGCAGCCCACCTCAAGTATGTCCTTGAACTTTGGGTCGCTCGCAAGGCGGGGAAGGGGCTGGCGGTTCGCGCGGAAAATCCTGCCGATTTTTTTTGCGAGCGACACCGCGGCCCCGGGTTCGGTTTGCGCCGCTGGAGGGCCGTAGTGGCTTCCATAATACCTTTCAATATCCTTCGGGGGTTCGGGCAGGCAGGCAAGGCCGCACTCCCCGCACTTGTACACGTCGTATTCAACGCCGTCGGTCAAGAAGTTGATGTCGCACGAGGAGAAGAACTTCGCGCCAAGGGGCTTCCCGCAAGCCTTGCACGCGAGCCCTCCCGATTTCGCCTGCCTTTTTGGCATAACTCACCCCATTTAACACGATTCAGGCCGCTAGCGCTTCACCGCTTCGCTGAAACCGGGAAACCCCGCATCCCTTTCGGAGAGAATCACTTTCACGCCCGCATCCGGCAGTTTGATTCCGACTTCGGGGTCGTCGTACTTGACTCCCCTCTCGCACTCGGGCTTCTGCTCCCCGGAAATAACGTAAAGCACTCGCGAGTCCTCTTCAAGGGAAAGGAAGCCATGCGCAAACCCTTCAGGGATGTAGACTCCCTTACCGTTCGCCTGCGAGAGCTCCACTCCCACCCATTTCCCGCAGCCCGGGGACGACTTCCTCATGTCGAGCAAAACGTCGAAAACCTTGCCTTTCACGCACCACACGATTTTTTTCTGCGGGCAGGGCTCCTGGTAATGCATTCCCCTGAAAACCCCCTTGCGATTCGCTGAAATGAACACCTCGTCAACGGAGAAGGAGAGCCTTTCGAGCAGGCTTCTTTCGAAATACTTCCTGAAGTCCCCTCTGGCATCAGCCTTCTCGAACGCCTTGAGCAAGAGCGCGCCCCCGCCGAGTTCCTTTACTCCGATTTTCGCCTCCGCCATCAAACCACGTCCCTTACCTTGCCGAACAGCCGCCCGGCTCCCCCTTTCCTGTAAAGCGCCATGGCGCGGTGCGCGTAATACTTGTACTTGAGGAGCCTGCTCGCCCTGAACGCCGAGCGCACAGTGGATTTCGCGACGCCGGACGCCTTGTCCACGGCAATCTTCGGGTTCCTGCAGAACTCGTCAAGCGGCTCAATCGCATAATCCCAGTTGAGCTCGCGGGAAACAAGCTTTCCCGCGTTCTTCCTCATCTCGGCGACTTTTTCCGGGCTTTGCAGCCATTCAAGCATTTTTGCGGCGAGCTCGCCCGCATCCCCCGCCTTCACTGTTCCGCCCGCATTATGCGCATTCAGCAAGTCGCCCACTTCATCCCCTTCCGTGGAGATGACGGGTAATCCCCCCCAGAGGCAGTCGACCGCGCGCAGCCTGAAAGCGAGGAGCGTCATGAGGCTTTCAGGGAAAGTAATCACCGCGAACTCCGGCTCCGCGTACACTGCCGCGCGCTCTGAGTGCGGCGGCCACCCGGTGAAAAACACGGACTTATCGAGCAAACCAAGCTTTTTCGCGAGCTCCCGGGATTTCACGAGCGCCTTCCTCGAATAATCGTTGCACGGGTCGCCAGCGCCCGCGAAAACAAGCGCGGCATCCGGCTCGGCGCGCGCGACCTCCACCATCGCCTTAATCGCGACTTCCGCGTCATACCACTCGTAAATCCTTCCCGGCCAGAGAATCAAGCGCTTGCATTCCGGCACCTTCCCCGCAAAAAACGGCTGCTTGGGCTTTTTGGGCGCCTCCTGCGACGCCGCAACAGGGATGCTCGCAATCAGTTTGGACTCCCTCGTGAGCGGCGAAATCCTTCCGGCGAGGCTCAGCATCCCCACATAGTATGCATACGCCCGCATTCCCGCGCAATAAAAGAAGTCGCCGTTCTGTATGTAATTCATGACACGCTGAGTAGCGGCAGCGAACTCCCGCATCCCCTCCCCGTCCGGCTCGAGCGCGAAAATTGATTCGATGAGCACGGGATCCACGAGGTCCACGACAGTCGGTATGTCCCTGACCTCGCGAAAATACTTCTCCCTCATCATGGTCAGGGGCAGAATCACGACTTGCGAGCCTTCAACGCTTTTCCTCACGTTCCCCCAGTCGCAGCCGAGCACGCTTATTCCCTCCCGCACAATGTCTTTTCCGTGCTCGCTTTCAAGCATCCTGACATCGTGCCCCTTCCGCTTCAGGGCCCGCGCTATCTCCCACGCCATGTAGCCATTGTTGTTTATGGCGCCGTCCCTCGAAAAAACGGGCTTTGAAGTGATAAGCGAAACTCGCGACATCCCACCACTGCCCGGACTCCCCGGATACCCACTTTTTTAATTCGCGCTATTTAAAACTCAGCCATATGCCCGAAAAGCGCGCGCAGCCCCATGCAGAGAAGTGGTACGACTACATCCTCAAGGAGAACGCTTACGGCGTCGCCGCGCAAGTCGTAGTCTTCCTCGCCGGACTCCTCGTAACAATCACGTTCCCCCGCATCCTGGGGACGGAGGGCTTCGGCTATTTCTCCCTCGCACTCGTTACAGCCAACGCCGCCATGTTCTTCGCCGACTTCGGCATCTTCAACGTCCTCCTCCGCATGATGCCTGTCGGCATGCGTGAAGGCAACGCGCAGCGCTACTACGCCATGTTCAGGGCATGGAAGCTCGCCCTCGCCTTCCTCTCCTCCTCCGCCCTCTTCCTCGCCTCAGACTTCCTCGCCGGGGCGGTCTTCAAGGCCGCGCCGCTTGCGCCAGCGCTCAAGCTCGCCGCAGGATACCTCTTCCTCTACGCCCTCTACACGTTTTACGACTACTACTTCATCTCGCTCAAGAAAAACAAGTTCTCGCTCGCCATAAGCATAGCCTACAACCTGCTTCGCTTCCTCCTTCCGCTTGCAGTCTTCCTCCTCATAAGCCCCGACTTCTACGGCTTCCTCGCCGGAACCATCGCGGCCCTGGCCCTCTCGGTTCTCGCCTCCTCCTTCCTCGCGCGCGGAATCCGCCTCCCCTCAAAACCCCACGAACTGAACATGGAGGAAGTCAAGCGCCTCCTTTTCTACGGCTCGCTTTCCTACCTCGCCGGTAACCTCCTCATCTATTCGGACACGCTCGCGGTCGGAATCCTGCTCCCCGCCTCGGATGTCGGAATCTACCGCGTCGCATGGCTCTGGGCCACCGCGAGCGCCTTCCTCCTCCCCTTCTCGCTGCGGACATTCTCCTCCATCCACGCGTACGAGTCAATGGAGAAAAGCGCGAAAATAATCTCGGCAACCTTCAAGTACACGGTGATGCTCGTCTTCCTGATGCTTCTCGGCATACTCGCGGTCTCGGACAAGTTCCTCGTCCTCTTCTACGGCCCGGAATTCGCCGTCGCCTACCCCATCCTCGGAGTCCTCTCGCTCATGCTTTTCGACATGGCCCTCAGCCCCATCTTCAGCTCGCTCTTCATCGGGAAGGGCTACCTCGGCAAGCCCACCACAGTGGGCCTGGCATCCGGCGCAATCCTCATAGCGCTCCTCGCCACCCTCACTCCGGCCTACGGCCTCATGGGCGCGGCCGCCTCAATCGTTGCCGCGCGCACGCTCAACCTTTTCGGAACCGCGTGGCTCGCGATGCGCCTCGCCAAGTTCCGCCTGAGCCCCTCCCTGGTCCTCAAGCCCGCGCTCGCCGCACTCGCTTCCTTCCTCATCCTGAAAAGCTTCCTGCCGCTCACCGGGCTGTTGAACGCGCTCATCCTCGGCTTCGCGTCCGTCGCCCTCTACGGCATAGCGCTCATCCTGTTGAGAGGCATCGAGCTGAACGAAATAGAGTCAATGCTTCGGGGCGCGCTGGGAAGGCGAGTCAGGAAACCCGCTTCGTGAGCGGCTCCCACCACCACTTGTTCTCCGCGTACCACTTGACGGTGCGCGCGAGCCCTTCCGCAAGCTTCACTTTCGGCTTCCAGCCGAGCTCCCCCCCAATCTTCTTGCAGTCGAGCGAATACCTGAAATCGTGGCCCTTCCTGTCGGGAACGAACTCAACCATCGTCTCGTCCTTCCCGAGCAGGGAGAGAATCGTCCTCGTGAGCTCGAGGTTCGTCCTCTCCTCGCCCCCGCCGATGTTGTAGATTTCGCCCGGCTCCCCCTTCAGGAGGACGGATTCAATCCCGTCGCAGTTGTCCTCCACGAAAAGCCAGTCCCGCACGTTCTTGCCGGTCCCGTAAACCGGCGCCTTCTTCCCCCGCAAGAGGTTCGTGATGAACAACGGGACGATTTTTTCCGGGAACTGGTAGGGGCCGTAGTTGTTGGACGACCTCGTAACCGCGACCGGGACGCCGTGCGTCACGAAATAGGCGCGCGCGAACATTTCGGCAGCCGCCTTGCTCGCCGAGTAGGGCGAGTTCGGCTCGAGGCGGCCCGTTTCACTGAAGGAGCCGCTTTTCGCCGAGCCGTAAATTTCGTCCGTTGAAATGTGCACGAATTTCTCGACGCCCTCTTTTCTCGCGGCCTCAAGAAGCACGCACGTCCCCTCCACGTTGGACTTGAGGAACGGGGCGAAGTCGCCGATGGACCTGTCAACGTGCGACTCGGCTGCGAAATGCACGACCGCGTCCGCGCCCTTCATGGCGGCCGCAACGGTTTTCGCGTCGCAAATGTCGCCTTTCACGAAAGAGTAGTTAGGGTTCTTCTCGAAATCCTTGGTGTTCTCGGGCCTTCCCGCGTACGTGAGCTTGTCCAGATTTGCTATCCTCCAGTCCGGGTGCCTCTCGAGCATCAGCCGGATGAAGTTGCAGCCAATAAACCCAGACCCGCCGGTGACGAGAAGCCTCATTCCTTTTCACCCGCCTTCGCTTCCTTGCATCCAAGGATTGCGCGCTCTATTCCCCGTATCGCCTTCCCGGCGTCCCCTGCCCGGACGAGGAAGTGGTTGTTCCCGAAGGACGAGACGGGCGCGGACGCGACGCCTTCGCGCGAAAAGATGGAGGCGATTTCGGAGAGGACGCCCGGCGTTTCCCGCAGCTCCGGCATCTCGAGGGTCACGACCTTGTACGGCCCCTTGATTTTCACGTTCTTGAGCTGCGGCTCGAGCTCGTGCCATTTCTCGGTGGGGAGGATGAGCGTCGTCTCGCCCTTCTCCTTGACCACCGCGGAAAACCCCTCCCCGCCGATGGAAACGTTCGCGGCACCGGGAAGGCCGACGAGCTGGAACTCCTCCTTTGAATAGACCACGCGCGCCTTCGCGAACAGCGGCTTAAGCTTTTCATCCATGATTACGCACCAGCTACGTGAGCTCCACGCTTTCCTTGAGAACCTCCCTGAAGAACGCCCTGCCCTTCACCTGCTCGAACTCTGCCGGGGTGTAGGGAAGGACGTCAACGCGCGCCCCGGCAGGCGCGAGTTCCGACACGTCGGTGACGCGGTCAAAGAACCGCTTCGCGAAGCCCGCTATGACTATCAAGTCGTAATCGCTTTTTTCGTTTACGTCCCCCCTTGCCCGGCTGCCGAAGAGGATGACCCGCGCGCCAGGATAACGCGCGCGGAGCTTTTTCACGAAGGGCTTCAGAAAGCGCCCTTTTTCTCCACCCATGCTATCACCGTGCTCGCATGCCGGATGCACTCCTGCGCGTCCTCGGGAGTGAAAAACTCGTGCGGCGAGTCCGCAGGTATGCTTCCGGGATACCTCGTCGAAATGTAGAAATGATCCAGGCGCTTCGCTTGCGCGAGTCCGTTCGCGCTTTTATCGAGCCTGCCTGCAAGGCCCACCAATTCGTAAACCGAGTGGGTGAGAACTTCCCGCTTGCCATGCAGGTCGAACTTCGCCTGCTTAAGCCAGCGCGCGAATTCAGACCGGTTGTTGTCGGTTCCCATGGCCAATCACCAGTATTCGGTTCTCCTTTCGCGGTAGAACTCCACCGTGCTCTTGAGCCCCCGCTCAAGCGGCGTCGCGGGCTCCCACCCGAGCTCCCTCCTGATTTTCTCGTAGGAAACGAAGAAGTCGCCCACCTCGATCGCCTTCCTGTCCGGGGGCCATGGGACGAGCCTGTACGAGCCGCTTCCGGCCGCGGCGATGACCGCCTTCACCATGTCGAGGAACCGGGTCTCCTTGCCCGAGCCGAGCAGGTAATACTTGCCGTCCGCCTCGCCCTTCTGCGCGGCGAGAACCATCGCGTCCGCGACGTCCGCGACGTAGTTGTAGTCGCGCGCCTGCGAGCCGTCTCCGAAAACCTGTATCTCCTTCCCTTCAAGCGCAAGCCGGACGAACCAGTTCAAAATCCCGTACCTGGCGTGCTTCATCTGGTGCCGCTCGCCGTACGTGTTGTTGATGCGCAGCGAGGTCGCGCGCAGGCCGTAGGCAGAATTGTAGATTAGGTGGTATTTTTCGGCGGCCCACTTGTCCGCCCCGTAGATGTCCGCGGGGTTGTCCGCCTGCTCCTCGTCCCCCGGGGTTTTCCTGAGCGCGCCCATCTGCGCGCGCGTTCCCGCGTAGACGATTTTCGCGTTCTCGGCCTTCCTCCTGCACGCCTCGAGCACGACGAGCGCGCCCCTGCAGTTTATGTCGAGGTCGAGGAACGGGTCCGTCATCGAGTCCAGGTGCGAGACCTGTCCGGCGCAGTTGAAGACGCAGTCCATGCCTTCCACCGCCGCTTCCATGGCCGCCTTGTCGCGCACGTCCGCCTTCACGAAATCAATCTTTTCCCTGATTTCCTTCACGTTCGCGAAGTTCCATCCGTAGGGGTCGAGGCAGGCGTCGGCAACCGTCACGTCGGCGCCGAGCGAGGCGAGCCTGTGCGCCGTGTTCGAGCCGATGAACCCGAGCCCGCCGAGAACGAGGCAGCGCGCCCCCTTCATTTCCTTCAGGAAGTAAGCCATCTATACCGCGTAAAGTTGGGCTGCCATCTCTTAAAATACCTTGTCGGCACAAAATCCACCGGTGTAAATGAGGGTTCTTGTCACTGGCGCCTCCGGGCTCCTGGGTTTCAGGGTTGCGCGGCTTGCCGCGCGCGCACACAGCGTGGTCGCCGCCTACTCGACCACCCCGGTGGAGCTGGCAGGGGCGGAAACGGTCAGGCTCGACGTTCTGGACCGGGAATCGGTTTTCAGGGCCGTTAAATCGGCGGACCCTGACACGATAATCCATTGCGCGGCGATGGCGGGCGTTGACGACTGCGAGCGCTTTCCCGAGAAGGCGGTGGCGGTGAACGGGACCGGGACCGAAAGCCTGGCGATGGCGGCGCGCAACGTCGGGGCGAAGCTCGCCTACGTTTCCACGGACTACGTTTTCGACGGAAAGAAGCAGGGCGCCTACACCGAGCTTGACGCGCCGAACCCGATAAACTCCTACGGCCGCTCCAAGCTCCGCGGCGAGTTCGCGGCGCGGCTCGCGGGCAACTACGCGGTTGCCCGCACGAGCGTGCTTTTCGGCTGGAACCTTTGCGGCTCAAGGGAAAACTTTTACGCGAAGATGGTGGGCGCGCTGAAGCGCGGCGAGCAGGTACAGCTCGACACGTCCTCGATTGTCACGCCCACTTTCGTGGAGAACGCGGCAGAGGGGCTCGTGAGAATCGGGGAGTCGGGCGCGCGCGGGCTGTTCCACGTTTCCGGGGGCGTCGCGATGAACCGCTTCGAGTTCGGGCTGCTGGCGGCGCGGGTTTTCGGCTTCGACGAGTCGCTCATCACGCCCTCGACGCCCGGGGAGTTCGGCTGGCTTGCGAAGCGCCCGGAAAACTCGGCGCTGTCGGCGGAGAAGGCGGAGAGGGAGCTTGGTCTTAAACCGGTTCCGCCAAAAGAGGGGTGGATGCGCATGAAACAGGAGCTTGAGATGGCGAGCCCGGGAGGGTGGCGCTTGTGAAGGCGCTGATACTTTCCGGAGGGCACGGGACGCGGCTGCGCCCGCTCACGCACACGAGCGCGAAGCAGCTCATCCCGATAGCGAACAAGCCCAACCTGTTCTACGCGATAGAGGACGTGGTCAACGCCGGGGTAAGGGACGTCGGCTTCATAGTCGGCCACACTAAGGAGGAGGTGAAGGCCGCGGTCGGCGACGGCTCGCGCTGGGGGATAAGGGCCACCTTCATAGAGCAGGACGCGCCGAGGGGGCTCGCCCACGCGGTCCTGATTGCCGAAAAGTTCATCGGGAAGGAGCCGTTCGTCATGTACCTCGGCGACAACATCCTGAAGGGCGGGATAAACGATTTCGTCCGCAATTTCGAGGAGTCGGACGCCGCGGCGTCCATCATGCTCTGCAAGGTTGGCGAGCCGCAGCGCTTCGGCGTCGCGGAAGTGGACGCGCACGGCCGCGTTCTCTCGCTTGAGGAGAAGCCGAAAAAGCCGAAAAGCGACCTCGCCCTCGTGGGCATCTACCTTTTCAGGCACGACATCTTTGGCGCGGCAAAAAAAATCAAGCCGTCCTGGAGAAACGAGCTCGAGATTACGGACGCGATTTCCTACCTCGTGAAGCACGGAAAGAAGGTGACGACGGACGTGGTCCGCGGCTGGTGGAAGGACACGGGGAAGCCGGAGGACATCCTTGACGCGAACAGGCTCGCCCTCGAGATGATTGAGCCCAGGATTGCCGGGACGGTGGAGGAAGGCGTCGAGATGGTGGGCAGGGTGGCGATTGGCGCTGGAACCGTGGTAAGGAAGGGAAGCTCCATCCACGGGCCAGCGATAATCGGGGCGGGCTGCGTAATCGGCCCGAACGCGTTCATCGGCCCCTTCACCTCAATCGGGGACAACTCGAGGCTTTCAAACGTCGAAATCGAGAACTCGGTGGTCATCGGGGACAGCGCAATAGAGTGCAGCAGGCGCATCCGCGACTCGCTTATCGGGAAGAACGTGCACATTTCGAGCGCGGACTCAAACGTCCCCAAGTGCACGAAGCTGGTTCTCGGCGAGCACTCGAGGATAAGCATCTGAGGGGCTTCGCGCCCCATTTTCTTCCCGCCGCGCGGGCCTATCCGCCCAGGAGCTTGTAAATGCGGATGTAGGGCATGCCGCCCGACGGGCTCGCGTACTCGTAAACTTTTTCGAAGCCCGCAAGCTCCCCGAGATAGAATCCCTTGTAGAAGTTGGAGTCGTAGTACTCGCCTTTCCGGTCGTCCCATCCGCTCACGTTGTCCTGCCACAGCCTGGGCTCCCTGAAGTATAGCGCGGTGTACGCCGCGTAGCGCTTGCCCTGGCTGTTCTGGACGAGCTGGGCGGAAGTCAGGATCGCCTTGTTCTGCCTTGACAGGTTGTTCTCGTAAAACATGACCACGGGCGCGTTGTAGCCGTTCTGGGCCTCCTCGTACACGCAGTAGCTCGCCCCGAAGCTTGAGATTCCCCTGACGAGCTGGATGGTGGGGTCGGGCGTAGAGCAGTAGTCGCTGAGCGAGCGGTCGACCGGGATGTAAACCGTTTCGGGGCGGTGGTCGGCCTCGCACTGCGAGGCGCCGGGCCCCCCCTGCGAGGCGGCGAAGCTCATGTTGGTCTCGTTGTTGTAGACGCAGGCGAGGAAGTTGAGCGCGCCCCATTTCGCCACGAGGTCGTAGTCCATGAGGACGTATCCCGCATCATAGTCGCGCATGAATTGGGCGAGGTCCGCCTCCCCGCTTTGCGCGCTGTCCTTGGGCCCGAACACGAACTTGTCCGCGACCATGAGGTCAATCGTCGTGTTCACGTGCTCGTTCCTCGTCAGCGCGTTCTTCTGGCCGAAAAAGTTTATCCAGTGCCCGTAATCCCACCACGAGACCACGCGCGTGTCGTTTTCCACGTTCGCCCTTATCCAGTTCATGGGCTGTATCCAGTAATCCGGAATCTGCGCGCAGTAAAGGTAATACGCTTCGCCGTAACCGGTTTGGGCGAGCTTGTTGCAGTCGATGCCGCCGCCCGCGAGCGCGAGCGTCGGGTCCATCTGCACGAGCGTGAGCTGCACTGCGGTTCCCTGGAACGGCTCCCCGCCTCCCAGGTGCGGCTCGAGCACGACGACCACCGCGAACATGACGGCCGCATAGCGGACGATTTCGCGCGCGTTCTTCCTGTTCTCGTCGCCCTTGAGGTAGGCGCGCGCGAGCTTTTCCGCTTCGCCGAAGACGACCGCGACCGCGAGCACGAGCATGAAGCCGAGCTGGAGCAGGTACTTGCTCTTGCTCATTCCCACGTACGAAATCGGGTAAATCAGGAGCGCGAGGAGCAAGGCGAGCTTCGAGTCGCGGTAGACCGCGTACGCGAGGCCGAACCCCGCCGCAATCAGCGTGAGCTGTATGAGCGTGAGGCCGGGCAAAACCGTGTAGCCGAGGGCGTCAAACGCGCTCGAGAAGTCTCCGCCCGTGGGGGACTCCTCGGCGACGGTCATGTAAAGCGCTTCAGAGTAGCCCGCGAACCCGGCCGCGGTCGCGACGTAGCTCCTGACCATCGTCCCAATGGGCGTCATCAGCAGCACCACCATGCCGAGCGCGATTAGGCTGAGCACGGCGTAAGAGCGCTTTTCCCCTTCGTCTTTGACCAGCATGCAGACGAAGAATGTCGGGACGGAGAACAGGAACAGGAATGCCCTTTCGACGAAGGCGAGCTCATTGAACGGCTTGTTTATGCAGTAGAGCGCGGCGGCAAACATGTACGCGCCCGCAACCACCGCAACGCGCACGAAGAACGGGTAGCCCGGTATGTAGAGGTACATCGTCGCCGAGCAAAGAACGATTGCGGCGACGATTATCCCGTTCAATTCAAGGAACTGGCGCAGGCTCCTGCCGCGCACGAATTCGAGGAGCGATTGTATCCCCAAATATCCCCCGTAAACGAGGGACAGGATGATGAAGTACTGCGAGCCGCTGATTACGCTTGCCGCCGCGACCCCGGAAAGCGCGGCAAGCCCCCTGTCCTTCCTGTAAACCGTCAGCGCGTAGGCGGCCGCGAAGAAGAACAGCGCAAAAATCCCCCAGGGCTGGATTTCGGCCGAGCCCGCGCAAAACTTTTCTACGAACCTCGGCAGCACCGCCGCGAAAACCGCGGCCATGAGCCCGTAAACCGCCCCGTATTCCTCCCTCACGAGCACGAAGAGCAGGAAGCACAGGAGCGCGCCCACGAGCGGGGGGTACACGTTCGCGACCATGGACAGGAGGTAGTTGTCGTACGCCCCGCCCTGCGTGTAAAGCGAGTACCACCCTGCCGTCAAATAGTTCGTGAGGGGCGCGAGCCGGTGGGATGCGCCCTGCGGGTACCACGCCGTGACGTCGTGCGGGGGTATCGAGCCCTCGGTCAGGATGAACTGGGTGCCGTACATGTAATAGTACGGGTCGAACTCGTAGAAGATGGGGGTCAGGCTCTGCATGCGCGCCCAGAACGCCCAAAGCATGACGAGGGTGAGCGCGCCCCAGACGAGCAGCTTCTTCCTGTCCTCCGGCTTCCCCGTGTCAATCTCCAGCCCGGAAAACTCCTTGAACGCGCCTGTCTTCGCCCCCCACGCGCCCCCGGCCACCGCGATTACCGCGCTTGCGGCGAGCGCGACCGGAAGCGAGTAGCCGATGCCCGCGAGCGAGGCTAGGAAGACGAGGAACGGCGGGATGACGAGGCCGAGGATGAAGCCGAAAACGATTTTTTCGTAGAGCAGGAGCCTCGAGTTCCTGAGCAGCGGCATGGCGACCGCTAGGCCCGGGACCAGCGTGTAAAAGAAAATGGGTATCGCTGCAAGGATGAAGTCGGCATACCCCATAAACAGTACCTTGAGTGCCTAACCAAAGACGGCGAATATTTATCCGTACGGGTTTAAAATGGTACTCGAAAACTTAGTGGGTCAGGTTTCCCGATGTTTGACGTCCACGTGATAGGCTGCGGTCCCGCGGGAAGCGTTTGCGCGCGCGAGCTCGCCAAGGCCGGGCAGCGGGTCCTCGTTTCCGAGGAGCACTCGAAGCCGGGCGTCCCGGCCCAATGCTCGGGCCTCATCTCCGTAGAAGGAATGGAGTCGCTAGGGATAGACTACTCGAAGGCGCTCCTCAACACGGTGACGGGCGCGCGCATCCATTCCCCGGGCGCGGGCGAGATGACCGTAGGCAACGGGGTTCCGCGCGCGCACGTCGTGGACCGCGCGATCCTCGACTTGCTTCTTTCGGAAGCGGCGGTAAGGGAAGGCGCAAGGCTCGAGCTCGGGAAGCGCGTGGCCGAATCCTCGCTCTCCGGAAAATTCATAGTTGGAGCGGACGGCGCGGGCTCCAGCGTCGCGCAATGGTTCGGCTTCCCCCGCATCACGGAATTCGCCGCCTGCATGCAGGCGGATTTTTCGGGCGCGCGCACGGGCGACGCGAAGACGCTCGACATGTTCCTTTCAAACGAGCGCTTCCCCGGCTTTTTCGGCTGGGTGATTCCCACGGGAAAGGACGGCGCGCGGGCCGGGATGGGCGCATACCTCGACATTTTTTCTGCGGGAAGGCCCGCGCCGGTCGCAAGGCTTTTCGAGAGGTTCCTCGCGTCAGGGGCGGTTTCCGGCCTGCTTTCCGGCGCGCGCAGGGAGGGCTCGCTTGCAGGGATAATCCCGATGAAGCCGAGGGAGGCGACCGTGAAGGGGAACGCGCTCCTCGTCGGCGACGCGGCGGGCCAGGTGAAGGCGACCACCGGGGGCGGCATCGTCTTCGGCACCGCGGCCGCGCGCATCGCCGCGAAATGCATCTCCTCGCGGAACCCTTCCGCGTACGAGGCTGAATGGCGCTCGGAGCTCGGCAGGGAGCTTTCCCTCCACAGGAGGCTGCGGCTTTTCTCGAACTCCCTCACGGATTCGCGCATGGCCTCGCTTTTCTCGATGGCGAAGCTGCTCGGCGCCGAATCGTTCCTGAACCGCTTCGGCGACATGGACAGGCCGGGAAGGATGGAGGACAGCCTGCGTGCGAACGGCATGGGAGGCCTGCTTTCCGCTTACTCGTCGCAGCTCCCGGAGGCTGATGGCCGGCTAATTTAAACAGCAGCCTCGCCAATCAGACACGGCAAAGGATGGTGACATGAGCGAAACCCCTCCCGCAGTCCCGAGGCACATAGTGTTCATTCCGGACGGAAACCGCAGGTGGGCGAAGCTGCACGGCAAGCCCCTCCTCGAAGGCCACAGCGCGGGCATAGACAACCTCCGCTCGGTCGCCGCGTGGTGCAGGGACGCGGGCGTGAAGACCGTGACCTTCTGGGGCTTTTCAAGCGAAAACTTCAGCCGCGACCGCTCCGAAGTCGAGGGCCTGATGAGGCTCTTCGTCTCGAAGTTCGAGGAGTTCAAGGACCACTCGGAAGTCCACAAAAACAAGGTCAGGGTGAGGTTTTTCGGCAGGCTCGGCATGCTTCCCTCCCCGCTGCGGGGAAAGCTGCGCGAAGTCGAAAAGGAGACCGAAAGCCACTCCGACTACCTCCTCAACATCCTCATCGCGTACGGGGGCAGGCAGGAAATCGTGGACGCGTGCAACGCGGCAATCGCGGACGCGAAGGCGGGCAGGATTTCGGGCGTCACGGAAGAGTCCTTCGGCAAATACGTTTACATGAGCGGAATAGAGGAGCCCGACCTCATCGTCAGGACGAGCGGCGAAATGCGGCTTTCAGGGGTCCTCCCATGGCAAAGCGGGTACAGCGAGCTCTACTTTCCTGAAGCGCTTTGGCCCGACTTCTCCGAAGCAGACTTCAAGGCGGCGCTCGCCGAATTCGCGAAAAGGAAAAGAAGGTTCGGCAAGTGAGGCGGGGCGCATGAGGCTCGAAAATTTCGAGGTCGCGAAAACCCGGTTCCAGAGGGCGCGCGGCATAATGTTCAGGCGCAGGCTCTCCCGCCCCGTGCTTTTCGTGTTCGCCCGCGAGAAGTCCCTCGGCAACGCGGTGCACTCCCTTTTCTGCTTCACGCGCTTCGACGCGATTTTCCTGGACCGGAACAAGCGCGTGGTAGACGTCATGCCGAAAATCGCCCCGTTCCGCCCCTTCGTCGCCCCGCGCGCGAAAGCCAAGTACCTCATAGAGGCGCCCCCGGGCTGGGCGGAGGAAAAAAAGGTGGAAGTCGGGGAAAAAATCGAGTTCAGCCTGTGAAACCGGGCGGGCCGTCAGATGGGAATCGATTGGCTTGGCGGGAAGGACGTGGGCCCGTTCAAGCTTGAAGTGGAATCCGTGCGAAGGCTGGAAAGCGAGCTCTACCGCTTCAGGCTGTTCCTCGTTGACGGCAAGGGGGCGCGCTCGGAAACGCCGATAATGGAGGGGCTTTACAGCGCGGGCGTCCCGTCCGAAAACATCGAGGGCTGGATTGACTGCGAATACTACGAAACCGCCGGGTTCCCGGACGGGAGCGCGGCGGACTTCTCGCAGGGCGGCCTCCACAAAGAGCTTTTCGCACTCGTCGGCTCAATCATCCCTGAAGGCGGGAGCCTGATGATAGCGTACGACATGTTCCGGGGCCGGACACGGCTCCACGAGGAAACCGCGCGCATGCTCAACTCCGGCGCCGCGCCGGAGGCGACGCCGATAGGCAGGCTCCTCGCCGAGGCCGGCTGCGGCAGCAGCATGAAGGACTGGTATTTCCCGGAAGGCGGGAGCGAGGGCCACATGAAGCTGCAGGGCTTCAAGCACGCGAAAACGATTTAAGCGCCCCGCGGAAAATCCTTCCGGGGTGCGGACGTGGACTTGAAAAAGATGCTCTTAGAGCAAAACGAGGCGGGGTGGGACCGCGTCCTCCGCGTCGCGGCAGGCGCAATCCTCTTCGCCGCGTACGCCTTGTGGTTCCAGTGGACGCTTCCCGGCTACGTGATGGTGATAATCGCGCTTATCGCGCTCGTCACCGGACTCCTGGGGCACTGCGCCATTTACTCGCTCCTCGGAATCAGGACCGGCGGGAAGTAGCCGCACGGAGGCAAGGCGCATCCGGGCGCCGAATGTCGCATAGCTTAAAATAGCGGGAGCCGGCAAATCAACTGCAATCTGGTTTTTCAGGAGCCATCTTCCGGAGAGTGCTTTTCATGCGCCCGATTTTTGAGAGGCGGCTTTGCTGCAACTGCGACTCATGCATCCGCGCGTGCCCCGTCTCGCCCAGCTCGCCTGAAGAACTCGGGGAAATCTGCGACGGCTCGTGCGGCGGGGCTGCATGCGTTTCCGCCTGCCCCCAGTCAGCGCTCAAGCTTGGTGTGGGCGCGGCCGTGGAGGAAGGGGCCTCGAGCGAGTCGTTCGGCTGGAAAATCTTGGGGGAAGGCGAATGCGCCTCCCTTCAGGGCGAGGTGCTGCGGCTCCCGGGCCTGCGCGCCCTTGGAGCCGAGGAAGAGGAATTCGCGTGCAACGTCAGGCGCGCGTTCCTCGACTGCGCGGGCGAGAAAGGCGTTGCGGAGTGCGTCTCCTCCCTGTGCGCGGAAAGGCGGGTATCCATGGACCCCGAGCAGGCCGGGCTCGTCGCCCGCTTCGTGGAAATTGACGCCGAGTCCGGAGGCCCGGTCGCGCTGCTTTCAAGCGACCCGCGCGCGGAAGAGGTTGCCGTGATTGGCGTGGACAAGCCCGTCTTCGTCTACCTTTCCGGGAAGGGGTGGGCGGCCGCAAACGCGGCCTTCACGTCGCTTTCCGCCCTGACCGGCGCGATAAACAAGCTCGCGAAGCCGCTCGGGCGGCGCGTCACCGCGCGCAGCCCGCGAATCAACGCAATCCTTTCGAACGGGTGCAGGATGCACGCTTCCATCCCCCCGGTTTCGGGCGGCGAGATTACTGTCCGGCGCTTCAGGAGCGAGCCGTTCTCGCCCGCGGACCTGGTCTCGTGCGGCGCGTTCACGCCCGAGGCGATGGCCTTCCTCTGGCTTGCGACGCAAAGCGACTCCTCGATAATAATCGCGGGGAACACGGGAAGCGGGAAGACGAGCGCGCTGAACGCGCTCTTCTCGTTCGTCCCGCTCGAGGAGCGGGTCCTGCTGATTGAGGAAACGCCGGAAGTCCGCATACCCCACGGGCACGCTTGCCGGCTGGTCGCGCGCGAAGAGCTCGGCCTCGGCCTGGGCGAGCTTTCCTCCGACTCGCTGAGGATGCGGCCCGACCGCGTCGTGATCGGCGAGGCGCGCGACGAAGGGGAGGTGCGCGCGCTGTTCGACTCCATGCTTTCCGGGCACGCGCGCGGCTCGTACGCGACGCTTCACGCCCGCGACTCGCGGGACGCGCTCGCACGCCTCTCCTCGCTCGGAGTGAGGCAGGCGGACCTGCCCGCACTCGACCTCATCGTGGTGCTGCGGAGAGCCGCCGCATTCGCGGACGGCAGGTTCAGCGAGTCGCGGAAATGCACGGAGATAAGCGAGGTCGCGGACGACGACGGCGTCCCGAGGGCGGCGCGCCTGTTCGCGCTCGACCGGAAGTCGGGCCGCCTCGTCTCCCGCTCGCTTGGCTCGAGGGCGAAGGAAAGGATTTGCGCCGCTTTCGGGTTCGGCGGCGGGGAGCTTTCGCGCGAGATTTCCCGGCGCGCGCGCTTCATTTCCTCGCTTTGCGCGAGGCGGCAGGGCTTCGGCGAATGCCTTCGCGAGCTGGCTTCCTATGGCCGCGCTTGACTTGTTTTCCCGGAGGCAGGCAAGGCTTGAAGCCGGGCTTCCCCACGGGCTCCGCCTGCTCGCCTCCGAGCTCGAGGTCGGCATCCCCTTCGAGGAGGCGCTCGGCTCCGCGGCGCGCGGCAGCTCGGTTTTTTCCGGAGAGATGGCGCGCGTTTGCCGCGAGGCGCGCGCGGGCTCGGGCATCCACGACGCGCTGCTCCGGGCTTCCGCGAGGACCGGCTCGCTCCAGGCGAAGCGCGCGTACGCGGCGCTTGCCCGCTGCTACTCCGGGGAGGACGGGCCGTCGAGCCTGAAATCGCTCGCAACCGAGTATTCGCGGCTCGGGAGGGCGAGGCTGAAGGAGCACGCGTCGCGCGCCTCGATGCTCGGCATCGCGTTCATTTCCGCTTCATGCGTCCTCCCCTCCCTCTTCCTCGCGTTCGCTGTGCTCGGCTCGTCTTTCATGGGCGAAATCGTTTCCCCGGAGACGCTTTGGCTTTCCTTCGGCGCGCTCCTCCCCGCAGTGCTGCTCGCCATCATCCTCCTCGCGTGGCTTTCCGCGCCCGCCGCCCAGTCGAGCGGAGGTCCCGGCTTCCTTTCGCGCGGGGAGCGGGAGCGGGTCCGGGCATTCGTTTCGAGCAAAGGAATCCGGCTTTCAGGCGCCAGCCTGCTTCTCGCATTCCCCGCCTGCGCCGCGTCGGCACTGGCCGCCTTCGCCGCGCTCGGCCCCTCGCCGCTCCTTGCGGCGCTCGCCGGGGCGTCCATCCTCCTTTCGCCCCTCGCTCTTTACGCGCTGCTCGCCCACTTTTCAGGCGGGCGCGCGAGGCGCGCGGAACGGTTCCTTCCCGACGCGCTGCTCCACGCTTCGTCGCTCGCGGGCTGTGCGAGCTTCGAGGAGGCCGTGGCCTCGATTTCGCGCGGCGGGTACGGCCCGCTCGGCGAAGAGTTCGCTGCCGCATCGAGGCGCATGCAGGCGGGCGAGGCGTTCCCTGCCGCGATGGAGGGGGTTGGCGCGCGCCTCGGCTCGGAAGCGGTTTGCCGCGCGTGCGGCCTGCTTTCGCGCGCGTACGAGACCGGCGCGGATTTGGGCGAGGCGATGCGGGAGGCGGCGGACGACGCGGTGGAGCTGTTTTCCTCCGGGCGCGAGAAGGCGGCGCTCCTCGCGACGCAGCGCTACACGCTTCTCGCAGGGGCCGCGCTCGTCCCCGTCATTTTGGGGCTCGTGTGCGGCGCGGTCACCGGCATCTCCGCAAGCTTCGAGGAGGCCGGCGGCTCCCCGTTCGATTCGGGCGCCGGGCAGGGCCTCGTGTCCGAAGGCCTGCGCGCGTCAACGCTTTACCTCGCCATGTTCGCGGTCGCGTCCTCGCTTTTCCTCGGCGTCCAGGAGGGCGAGCCAAAGAAGGCGGCCGCCTACGCGTTTGCCTTCCTCCCGCTTTCCCTCGCCATTTTCTCCCTCGCGCTCGGGCGCCTGCCGCCATGAATGGTTTTTTAAACAGCGAAGCGAAACAAGGCTTGGGTTGGTTTCAATGCGCGTTGACATAATAGAGTCGTCGGAGTTCGACTTGGACGGCCCGGTTCTCGTGGAAGGGCTTCCGGGGCTCGGCCTCGTCGGCACGATTGCGGCGAGCTACCTCGTCGACAAGCTGAAGATGGACGAGCTCGGCTACATAGAGAGCGAGGCGTTCCCCCCGATTGCCGCAGTCCACAACGGCATGCCGCTCCACCCCGCGCGCATCTACAAGTCCAAGAAGTACAACATGGTCGTCCTCATCTCGGAGTTCATCATACCCATCAGGGCGGTCTACCCGCTCTCGCACGCCATCCTGGGCTGGGCAATCGCGAAAAAAGTGGACAAAATCATCTCGCTCGGCGGAATCGTGCAGCGCGGAGAGCAGGACGAGGTGTTCGGAATCGCGAGCACGCCCGAGCTGGCGGAAAAGACCGCCGCCTCGAAGATAAAGCTCATCCGCGAAGGCGCGACGACGGGCGTCAACGGCGTCCTGCTTTCCGACTGCGCGTCGCGCGGCTTCCCCGCGGTCTCGCTCCTCGCCGAGGCGAAGCAGGAGCAGATGGACCCGCGCGGCGCGGCGCTGGTCATAGAGGCCCTGAAGCGCCTCACCGGAATCGACATCGACACGAGCGACCTGCGCAAGGAAAGCGAGGAGCTCGAGGTCAAGATGTCCGCGATGATGGAGAAGGCGCGCGCGGCGGGCAAGCGCTACAGGGAAGCCGAAGAGCTCGGCTCCATGTACGGATAGGAACCCCCCGATGGATTAAAAGTCCGCTTTTCATTGGCGCGGCCCCGCGTGGCGCCCGGGAAAGGGGTTAGAATAAGGGTTAAATACCTTTCCGGGCATAACGAGTGGTTCGGGAACAAACTAGTTAGCGTATTCGCGTTTAGTTTGGGCAGGGAATTTTTTTGGCAGACAACGGTCCGGGCGCTCCAGCCGACATTATGGATGGCGTTGAGAAGCGCAAGGAAGAACTTTTTGGCAAGCTCAAGGGAGCCGCGAGCCGGCTTCGGCACAAGATTCACGAGGAGTCCTTCCTCCGCAAGGTTCTGGAGGAGAAGAGGAAGGAGTGCGGGCTGAACGCGCGCGAGCTGAGGAAGAGGCGCTCCCGCCTCGAGTTCCGGATTGCGACCGAGGCCACGTCCCTCGCGAAGGAGCGGGAGATGATGAAGGCGATGAAGCTTCTTGAGGCGGAGCTCGTGAAGGCAAGCGAGTTCGAGAAGCTTGAGAGGAAGCTCCACCTCGTGCTCGGCGACATCCGCGCCGCGGAGTCCGAGATCACCCAGACAAGGAAAGACATCGAGGCCGCGAAAGAGGAGATCCGGAAGGGCAGGGAAAGCGTGCGCGAGAAGGCGCGCGAGGAGCGCGAAAAGGAGTGGCAGGAACGGAAGCGCGCCCAGCTCATGGCGCGCAAGGCGCAGCGGGACGAGGAAACAAGGAAGGAGGTTGCGCCTTACATGGGCTCTGTGGACGATTCCGGCGTGGACCTCGGCTCGATTGCGGTAATAAAGAAGAAGGGGCAGTGAGGCGCGCGGCCGCGCGCCCTATTTCTTTGCCTTCTTTTCAAGCGCCGCCTTGAGGAACGCTATGAAGAGAGGGGCAGGCTTTTCCAGGCGCGACTTGAACTCGGGGTGCGCCTGCGTCGCGACGCCGAAGGAGTCCTTCCATTCCACGAACTCCACGATTTCCCCGTCCGGCGACGTCCCGCTCACGACGAGCCCGCATTTTTCGAGCTCGGCCCGGTAGTCGGCGTTGAGCTCCCACCTGTGCCTGTGCCTTTCCGACACGTTTTCCGTCCCGTAAGCGGCGTGCGCGCGCGTTCCCTTGACGAGTTTTGCGGGATACGCGCCGAGCCGCTGCGTCCCCCCCAGGAGCTTGAGCGCCTTCTGCTCGGGAAGCACGTCAATCACCGGGTGCTTCGTGTTCGGGTTGATTTCGGTCGAGTTCGCGTCCTTGAGCCCGCAAGCGTGGCGCGCGTACTCCACGACCGCAAGCTGCATCCCGAAGCAGAGCCCGAGGAAAGGAATCTTGTTCGCGCGCGCGTACCGGATGCACTCTATTTTTCCCTCGGTCCCGCGCGAGCCGTACCCTCCGGGCACGATTATGCCATCGCATTCCTCGAGCACCTTGAGCTTCGACTTGTCGGCCTCTATCTCGGTCGTCTCAATCCATTTCACCTTGACCGCGCAGCCGAGCCTTCCGCCCGCGTGCGCGAGCGCCTCCTTTATCGAAACGTACGAGTCCTTGAGCGCCGTGTACTTGCCGGTTATCCCGACGGTCGCCTCCTTTTTGGGCGACTTTATCCCCTTGACGAGCGCGTTCCATTCCGCGAGCCCCCCGCCGTCGAGCCTGAGCCCCAGCTTCCCGGAGATGATTTCGGAGAGCCCCTGCTTCTGGAAGACTTCCGGGACCTCGTAGATGGTCTCGCAGTCCGGGTCGTCAATCACGCGCTCCGGGGGCACGTTGCAGAAAAGCGAAATCTTCCTCCTCGCTTCCGGAGTGAGCCTTTCCTCCTCGCGGCAAATCACGACGTCGGGCTGGATTCCCATCCCCTGCAGGAGGCGGGTCGCGTGCTGCGTGGGCTTCGTCTTCTGCTCGCCGACCGCGGAAAGCGTGGGGACGAACGTGAGCTGGACGAACATCACCTTTCCCGGCTTCTCGAGGGAAAGCTCCCTCATCGCCTCTATGAAGTACGAGTTTTCGAGGTCGCCCGCGGTCCCGCCGACCTCCACGAGCACGACGTCGGAATCGAACTCGCTTCCCACCTTCGTGACCCACTTCTTGATTTCGCCGGTGAGGTGGGGGACTATCTGCACGTCCACCCCGAGGTATCCGCCGCACCGCTCCTTCTCTATGAGGTAGCTGAAAATCTTTCCCCCGGTCATGTTGTTCATGTAGTTCAGGTTGAGGTCGAGGAAGCGCTCGTACGTGCCGAGGTCCATGTCGCACTCGTTGCCGTCGTCGAGCACGAACACCTCGCCGTGGCGGAACGGGTTCATGGTCCCGCAGTCCACGTTGAGGTACCCGTCGAACTTGATGGGGACGACCTTGAGCCCCCGGGACTGGAGAATCTTCCCGATGGAGGCGGTGACTATGCCCTTCCCGAGGCCGCTCAGGAGCGAGCCGACTATTATAATGTACCTCCTTTCCGCATCGCGCGGAGAGGGGGAAAAGTCAAGCGTTGCCGGCTTTCGCATGATGCGTTATACCAAAACGCCTTTAAAAACGGTTGCCCGCCCGGGCGCGGGACTGCAACAATTAAAAGCCGCCCCGCGCAACCAAGATACATGGCAGTCCTGCCAGAGCTTGAGCCCCGCCATTACACCTACGTCGGGTTCGCGTTCTCGTTCCTCGGCATGGTCCTCGCCCTCGCCACCATCCTCGCGGTCAACAACGTCCTCCTCTCCGGCTGGCCCTGGTTCCCCATCTCCGTGGCGGCGATAATCGCCCTCGGCATCGCGACGCTCTCCTTCCACAGGATGGGCACGAAAAGAATCGCGCTCTGAACGCGTCCGGCCGCGGCCCGGGCTCCGCGCCCCATGGTTTTGCGCGCGCGCACGTGCGCGTTCAGGGCGCCTTAGCCGTTTTTAAACAGGAGCGGGCATAACGCTTGCCCATGGCCTCACTCATAATCTGCGAAAAGCCGAAGGTTGCCGAGAAGGTCGCGGCCGCGCTTTCCGGGAACGGGGCGGAGCGCAGGGCGCGAGACGGAATCAGCTATTTCGAGTTCGAGCGCAACGGCAAAAAGATTTTCGTAGCCTCCGCGGTCGGCCACCTCTACACGCTCAAGCAGGAAACCCCCGGCTCCTCGTACCCGGTTTTCGACATTGACTGGGCGCCGAGCTGGAAGGTCGAGAAGGACGCGAAGCACACGAAGCCGTACGTGGAGCTCCTGGAGGAGCTCGGGAAGAAGTGCGACGAATTCGTCAACTCGTGCGACTACGACGTGGAGGGAAGCATCATCGGCTACAACGCCATCCGCTTCGCGTGCAACTCGCTTGAAGGGAGGCGCATGAAGTTCTCCGCGCTCACGGCCGAGGACCTAGTGGAAGCGTACGAGACGATGGGCCCGCTTGACGTGAACAACGCAATCGCGGGCGAGACGCGCCACATCCTCGACTGGTTCTGGGGCATAAACCTTTCCCGCGCCCTCATGCACGCAATCCGGAGCGCGGGCATCTACAAGGTCCTCTCCATCGGCCGCGTGCAGGGCCCGGCGCTCTCCATCCTCGCGCTGCGCGAGCACGAAATCATGCACTTCAAGCCCGCGCCCTACTGGCAGCTGTTCGCGCTCTCCGGAGACACGCGCTTCCTCCACGTGAAGGACAGGTTCATGAGGAAGGAGGAGGCGGAAGCCGCGCGCAAAAACTCGGAGGAGGCGAAAAACTGCGCGAAAATCGAGAAGGTTTCGCGCACCGAAAAGCGGCTTCCCCCGAACCCGCCGTTCGACCTCACCTCGCTCCAGGTGGAGGCGTTCAAGGTTTTCGGCTTCTCGCCCGCGCACACGCTCTCGATGGCGCAGACGCTTTACGAGTCCTCCCTCATCTCCTACCCGCGCACCTCGTCCCAAAAGCTTCCCGCGAAGCTCAACCTCCAGAAAATCCTGCAGAAGCTTGCCGCCAACCCGGCATACTCCCAGAAGGCGGGCGCCCTCCTGAGGGCGGGGAGGCTCAAGCCCTTTGAGGGCGCGAAGGAGGACCCGGCGCACCCCGCAATCCACCCGACGGGCATGCAGCCTTCGGCCGGCCTCGGGGAGCGCGAGAAAAAGCTTTACGACCTGGTCGCGAAGCGCTTCATCGCGTGCTTCGCGGAGTTCGCGGTCAGGGAGGGCATGAGCGTCACGATTGCGCTCGGGCCGGAAAAATACTCGGTTTCGGGCGCGCGCACGCTTTCGCCGGGCTGGATAGCGTACTACTCGCCTTACGGGAAATTCGAGGAGGAAATCCTTCCCGACTTCAAGGAGGGCGCCGAAATCCCGGTTTCCGCGATTGAGATGCCGGAAAAGATGACGCAGCCCCCAAAGCGCTACACCGAGGCAAGCATCATCCAGGCGCTTGAAAAGAAGCGCCTCGGCACTAAGGCGACGCGCTCCGTCGTCATAGAGACGCTGCACAAGCGCGGCTACATCGAGGGGCGCAAGAGCCTCGGGGTCACGAAGTTCGGGCTCGCCGTCCACGGCGCGCTCGCGCGGCACTGCAAGGAAATCCTTGACGAGGCGCTCACGCGCGAGCTCGAGGAATTGACCGACCAGATTGCGGAAGGCAGGGGCGAGGAGGACGACGTCATCCGCGAAGGCGAGGGGACGCTCGAGCTGATTCTGGACAAGTTCAAGAAAAGCGAGCCCGTAATCGGGAAAGAGCTTGCCGCGACTTTCGTCGAGCAGAGGCGCGAGGAGGAAACCCTCGGCAAATGCGTGAAGTGCGGGAACGCCATCCGCATCCTGCGCAACCGCGCGACCGGAAAGCGGTTCGCCGCGTGCTCCGGATACCCGAATTGCCGCGAAACCTTCCCGCTTCCGCAGATGGCGAAAATAATCGCGACCGGGAAGGCGTGCCCGTCATGCGGCACCCCGGTAATCCTGGTGAGGCGCAAGGCGCGCCGCGATTTCGAGATGTGCCTATATACGAAGTGCGCGACAAAAGCGGGTTGGGGGAAAAGCAATGCCGAAAAAAAGCAGGCCGAGTCCAAGCCGGCGGCGGAGAAGCCCGCTGAAGGGAAAACTGAAGCCGTCCAAGCGCAGGAGCCCAAGCCGGCGCGCGCGGCCCGAAAGCCCGCAAGCAAGCCTTCCGCCAAAAAGCCTGGCAAGGCAAAACCCGCGGCCGGCAGTGGTTGACTGCGTCCTCATCCGGGGAAAAGACGTTCTTCTCGTCAAGCGGGACAGGGAACCCTGGAAGGGGAAGTGGGCGCTTCCCGGCGGCTTCATGGAGTTCGGCGAGACGGCCGAAGAGGCGGTAATCCGCGAGGCGCGCGAGGAAACAGGGATGGAAACCCGCCCCGTCCGCCTGCTGGGCGTCTATTCCTCGCCTTCGCGCGACGTCCGCCAGACAGTCGCAATCGCCTTCCTCTGCGCCGCGGTCAAAAACGCGGAGCCGAAGGGAGGGGACGACGCGTCCGACGCGAGGTGGTGGCACCTTTCCGCCCTCCCTGAGCTCGCTTTCGACCACGGCAAGATTATTAGGGACGCCCTGACAAAATTTTGAGCCATGAAGCTTGGAATCCCCACGGGAAGGTCCCTCACCGTGCTTGAGGGCGCGGTGATAATCGCAGGCACGAGCATTGGCGCCGGCATCCTCGCCATCCCGGTCGCCTCCTACCCCCTCGGGCTGCCGCTTTCGTCCATCCTCCTCCTGGGCCTTGGAATCCTGAACCTGCTTTCGGCGCTGCTCCTCGTAGAAGCGATGCTGCGGACGAAAAAGGTCGAGCACCTTCCCGGCCTCGCGAAAGACTACCTCGGGGACTGGGGCGCGCTCCTGATATCGGCGTCAATGGCCTTCTCGATTTACGGGGCGCTCACCGCCTACACGATTGCGGGCGGGCTTTCCCTGTGCGAGCTCAGCGTGGGGGCGGTTCCCCAATGGCTCGGGAGCATCGCCTACGCCGCGTGCGCGGCCCTCGTCGTCTGGGGCGGGATGTGGTGGCTCAAGAACGCCGAAAAAGCGCTTTTCTCGCTCATGCTCCTGCTCGCGGCAGCGGTCATCCTCATCGCCCTCCCGTTCGCGAGCGCGAAAGGGACGGGCATCGCGTTCTCCGCAATTCCCCTCGCCTTCGGGGTGATGTTTTTCGCGTATTACGCGCACCAGGTGATTCCGAGCGTGGGAAACGCGATGCGGGGCGACGGCCGCAAATTCGCGAAAGCCGTAGCCTTCGGGATGTCCTTCCCGATACTCGCGTACCTCGTCTGGAACGTCGTCCTCGTCTCCGCGATTCCGGTTGCCGACCTGGACCTGGCAAGGCTTGGCGGCGAACCGGTCACCGTTCCGCTCGGGCGCATGGCGGGAATCGTGGCGATGGTCGTGGGCGGAATTTTCGCGCTCCTGTCCACGTTCACCTCGTTTGCGGGCAGCGCGTACTCCATGGTTGACGCGATGCAGGACGCGATTTACCAGTGGCGGCACGCCAAGTCGAGCAGGACGTTCATCATCATCCTGGTGGTGGCCCCGTCGCTCCTGCTCGCGCTCCTCTCGCCGCACGGCTTCCTTCGCGCCCTCGACATCGTCGGCTTTTACGGGACCGGAATGCTCATAGGCGTCTTCACGCCCCTCATCTACCTGGGCGCGCTGAAAAACGGGAAAAGGAAGCCGGGCTTCGCGGTGCCCTTCGGGAAGGCGGCCGCAATGCTGATACTCGCCGTCTTCTCAGCCGCCCTCGCGTTCAAGACCGTATCGCTCATGTTCGGCTGGGGCGCCTGAAAACAGGCCGCCTCCGGTGTTGCGGATGGAAATTGAACTGGATTTCACCGAAACCGCGCAGCAGAACGCCGCCCGGTTTTACGACGAGGCCAAGCGCCTCCGCGAGAAGGCGCGCCGCGCCGGGAAGGCCATCGCGGAAACCGAGGAAAAGCTCAGGCGCGCGAAAGAAAAAGCGGAAGCCGGCGCGAGCGCCCAGCAGCCCCCTGCCGCGCGCGTCAGGCGCGAAAAGCAGTGGTTCGAGCGCTTCCGCTGGTTTTACACGAGCGGCGGCAGGCTCTGCATCGCGGGAAGGGACGCGAAGCAAAACGAGGCCGTGGTCCTGCACCGCCTCGAGCCAGGCGACCTCTTCTTCCACGCGGACATCCACGGCGCGCCCGCGACCGTCCTGAAGGGCGGCGCACAAGCCCCGCGAAAAGAGAAGGAGGAGGCGGCGCAGTTCGCCGCAAGCTACTCTTCGGCCTGGAAGCTCGGCTCCGCCTCGGTTGACGTTTACGCGGTAAATCCGGAGCAGGTTTCAAAGCGCGCCGAATCCGGCGAATCGATGGGGAAAGGCGCGTTCGTGATACGCGGCGAGCGCGAGTGGTTCAGGAACACGCCGCTCGGCCTGGTCCTCGGTGCCGGAAGCGAGGGAGTGGAATCCGCTCCCGCCTCGCGCGGGCCCGGCGGGATGAAATCGTCCGCGGAAATCCGGCCCGGAGGGCTTGAGAAAGGCGAGGCCGCGAAAAGAATCGCGCGCGCCCTCGGCGGGAACGCCTCGCCTGACGAAATCCTCCAGGCCCTCCCGAGCGGGAACTCCTCTATCTCCCGGCCCTTCCCCGCTTGAAGGGAAAGCCCTTCTTCCCCCCGCACGCGCACGAATAGACGACTTTCCCCGTTTTCGGGTCAAGGCGCGCCTTCACGTTGAACCCGTGCACCCACGCGGTTCCGCACGCCTTGCAGAACCTTCTCTTCGATTCCGGGGAAAGCCTCACCCTGAACCGCGTCCCGAGCCTCCTCGCAAGCGAAACGTAGCGCGCGCTCCTCGCGGGATTCCTTTTCGCCTCCTTTTCCGCGAAGCCGAGGAGAATCCCAATCCTCTCGCGCACCACCCCCTTGACTCCTCCCGTCGATTCCATCAAACCCACTCTTCCGCGAGCAAGGACGAATGGGCCCGGGGAGAGGTTCAGCGCATCGCTGAAAGCCGCTTTTCGCGGCAGCGAAAACGCGTTTGAACTCCCGACCTACGGCTGACTCAGAGCGCTGAACCTTCCGGCTTTCACGACTTGTACCGGAAGGCGTCGTATAAGACCGCCGCTCTAGACCGGCCTGAGCTACGGGCCCTTGCGTGCGTAGTATTGCCCAATAAACCATTTTTAAGCTTGGCATCCAAAAAATGGGCAAGGTGGTTTATTTGAAGCTTTCAAGCCTGGCTTTCCTCTCCGTGCTCGTTTCCGCGCCGGTTCTCGCCTGCATCGTGATGGGCGGCGGCTCGGTTTACCTGAACAAGCCCAACGTCACGGTCAACATTTCCGAGATAACCTCCAACGCGAACCTCTCCTACAACTATACCGCCGTGCAGGGCGGCGTCGCCTTCCGCTCGCACCACAACGGCTCGCTCGTCGCCGTGCTCGCGCGCGATTCCTACGGCTGGTCGCTCAGAATCGGCGTCCCTGAAGGCGAAAGCGGCCCTGCGGACGCAAATTACAGCGAGGCGGTCTGGACCGAGCTAGACTGGCTCTGGAACCACAAGGTCGTGAACGGCACGACGCCCGGCGACGTTTCCGAAATCGTGGACCTGCTCGCCAACAGCACGGCAAGCTACGTTTACTGGAAGGACGGGAACTGGACCGCGATTCAGAACAACTGCTACCCGGACGGCACCTGCGCGAGGTGCGGCCCTGCGGGCGCCGCGCTGAACGCGACGCTCCCCCCGCTCGCGCTCGACCTCCCCGAAAAGACGGACGACGAGAAAATCAACGAGTGCGTTGCAGGCCTCGGCCTAGTCCTGCTGTTTCCGCTGGGCTTCGCGCTCCGCAGGCAGGCATGATTTCCCGGCGCAGGCCGGGCGTCACGCCCCGCCGTAGCCGACCCTGCGCGCAATCTCCTGCCCTTCCTTGGACTCGAGGAAGTATTCCACGACGTGCCCGCCGTAATCCCTCGCAACCATTTTTCGCATGAGCAACCGCATCCTTTCGGGATTGAGCATGGCCGCGTGCGACAGCTTTTCAAACGCGTCCTCCCTGAGCTTCTTCCCGGGATCCTCCCTTCTCGGGTCCAGCGCGTTCATGTACGCCTTCGCGAGCCCCATGCTGTTGAGGAGCAATTCCGCCTCCCGAATCTCGTTCAGCCCGAGCGCAAGCGTTTCCCCGCTTACCACGAGCCCCCTTTCGCGCATGAACCCCTCTTTCGCGTCCGCGCGCACCCGGGCAAGCGCCCTCCTCGCCTCGTCGCTCGTGCCCGCCTCGGCCGCGGCCAGCATCCCTTCAAGCCTTGCCCAGTGAGGGCTTTCCTTGAACTTCCCCACGGTTTCGCTGCAGATGGAGCTCTTTTCCAAATCCGCGATTATCTCCCTGACCTTGGATGCGTCCAAGCGGGCGAGGAACGCGAGGCGCCCGAAAGCCGCTTCCTTTACCGCCTCCTCCGCCTTCCTCTCGGCTTCGGTCAGGCCGAACTTCTGGGACGCGATGGCATCAATTTCCGGGAAAAAATACGGGAACAGCCTCAAGGGCCCGAGGCGTCCCTTTATCTCATGCACGCGGATGGAAAGCGCCTCCCTGCTCGGGAGCAGGTCGTTCTTCAGCAGGTTGGCGAGGCGCACCCTGCATTCCTCCGTGTCGTCAAGGCCAAGCGACGATAGGACGTCTCCAGGCCTGACCTGTTCGGGGAACTTGAATTCCCTCCGTTTCCCCCCGCGCGCCTTTTGGCCGGAAATCCCGCCGCTTTCCCCGGTTTTGCCGTTCCCGGCAGCCACGTCGAGCGGCTTTATCCCCCCGGCCATCTCCCGGACCTCGCGCCGCTGCACAGGCTCGGGCATTTTCTTTCTTTCCGCCACCCCTTCCATCGCGCCCTTACTCCCGCCGTCCAGGCTTTTAAGCATTGGCACCAGCCGGAAACCCGCCCGCGAAGACTACGCGCCGTTCCCCGCCCCGCGCCCGTGGCGGGGCCCCTTCTTCCGGTCAATCTCTTCAAGCAGCTCTTCGGGTCCGAAGCCTATCGCCCGCGCAATCCTTTCCCCCCCCTCCGTTTCGAAAAAGTAGCGGACCCGGTTGTTGTACTCTCCCACCGCCGCCATCCTCATCACCATCCCCTTGAACCTTTCAGGCGACGCTTCGGCGGCGCGCAACAGCTTCCCGAACGCCTTCTCCTTCACCCGCTCGTCAATCCTCCCTATCTGCCGGGAGTCAAGCACTCCCATGAGCTTCAGCACCGGCTCGAAGTTCGCGAGGAGGTACTCGGTGTACGCTTCTTCCCCGCGAATCAATGCAATCGTTCCACGACCTTTCTCGAGCTGCGCCCGTTTTCTCCCGCCAGGGCCCCGCTTCCCGCCCTCGCCAAGAATCGCCGGGCCCGCGCTTCCCATCCCCGGCCAAGCTTCCTTTCCCGCCTTGCTTTTCTGCATGCGTTCCTTCCCGCTGTCCATACTTTTAAGCCTTGACGCCGAAACCTAGTTCATGGACTTGGGCGAAGGCCTCCGGAAGGCGCTCGCAAAGCTCACCGGCGCGGCCATAATGGACGAGAAGGCCGTGAAGGAGTTCGTGAAGGAGCTGCAGCGCACGCTCATCTCGAACGACGTGAACGTGAAGCTCGTTTTCGAGCTCTCGCGCCGCGTCGGGGACGCCGCGCTGAAGGAGAAGCCGCTTCCCGGCGTCGCCCCGAAAGAGCACGTGGTGCGCGCGCTTTACAACGAGCTCGCGAGGCTCATGGGCGAAAAGCACGAGCCGAGGATCGCAAGGCAGAGGATTCTCATGCTCGGCCTCTTCGGCTCCGGCAAGACCACGACCACCATCAAGGTCGCCAAGTTTTACCAGGAAAAGGGGCTGAAGGCGGGCGTCATCTGCTGCGACACGTTCAGGCCGGCCGCATTCGAGCAGCTGAAGCAGCTTGCAGAAAGGCACGGCATCCCGTTCTATGGGGAGAGGGGCGGG
>JAQTMQ010000005.1 GCA_028714235.1 Candidatus Iainarchaeum sp.
GCGTGGGCATCGGCAACGTTTCGGCAACGGCGTCGGCCCTCGGCGCAGGGGTTTTGGGCCTGGGCGCGAGCGTGTCCCAGCTGGACGTGGAAAGCGTTTCCGGCGGCCCGGGCGAGGGAATGGCCATCGGGCTTTACATTATCGGGGAATACGGGCCCAACAGCCTGACCGGCGTATCCATCGGCGAAGTGAGCCACGAAAACGGCACGTCGGGCGGAATAGCCTGCGTCGGATCCGGGCAGTCGGTCGAGGACGCGGAAGTGGAGGGGGTCAGCGGGAACGCGTCCTACGGGCTCATGCTCGGCTACTTCGAAGGGGCCGAGGGAAACGAGCTCCACCGGGTTTCAGTGGGCCCGGTGAACGGGACGACGCTCGCCTCATGCATTTACGGCCTCGACGCACAAAACGACTTGGTGGAACGGCTCGACTGCTCGGGGATAAGCGGCAGCGACCAGCGGGCGGCGTTTTTCGAAAACACGAACGGCGAACTGCTTGCGAACTCAACGCTTCCGGCGGTCGGAGACGGCAATTATTCGGTTTACGTGAGCGGGGGGAACGCGACGCTCCTGAATACCACGCATGAAAGCTCGAAGGTGTTCGTTGAATCCGCCCTCACCGTGGAATGGTATTACGACGTCCTCGTCCTCATGGCAGGCGGGCAGCCGATAGGCAACGCCGCGGTCACCGTCAAATACGCGGACGGCAGCACGGCATGCTCGGACGTGACGCGTTCCGACGGCAAGACGGGCAGGCAGGTAGGCATAGAGTCCGTAACCAGCGAGTCCGGCACGGAATACTTCACCCCGTACCGCATAACCGCCTCGAAGTACGGGTATTCCACGAAAACGTCGAGCGCGAGCCTTACGGAGTCCGTCACGCTGCCCATCTCCCTTTCCCTTTCCCCGCCCCCGTCAGGCGGCGGCACGTACAGCGGCGGATACACCCCCCCGAAGACGCCCACCCCGACCCCGCGGCCCACCGCGACTCCGAGCCCGACGCCTTCGCCCGCACCCGGGCCGGAGCCGACTGCCGGGCCCATCGTTGTGCCCACGGCGACGCCTTCGCCCACTCCCACACCCGCGCCCACCCCTACTCCAACGCCGCAGAGGACGCCCACGCCGGCGCCCGCGGTTTCGCCGAGCCCCACTCCCGCAGCGCAGCAGGGATTGTGCGGCTCAAGCTGGCTCCTGGCAATCGCGCTAATCGCAATCGTCCTGGTCGCGCTCGTCGCGCTTTTCGGGGGAATCGGCGGGCTGCTTGCGGCCATCGGGCTCGGGCGGAAATGAGCGGGGACGCGGGCTCGCCCGCGCGGCATCCGGGTTTAGCGCGAGCTTGGGCTCACGCCATGTTTTTTAAGGTTCGGGCAGAAATCTAGTCGGGAGGTGTTCGGGCAATGGGCAAGACTACGGTGAGCTTGATTAAGGCGGACGTGGGAAGCGTTCCCGGTCACGCGGTAGTGCATGAAAAGATTCTGGAAACCGAGAGGAAAGCGCTCGAGGAGGCGAAGAGATCAGGGCTGCTCATAGACTACTACGTGACCAATTGCGGCGACGACTCCGAGCTCATAATGACGCACCGGGAAGGCGTGGACTCCCCGAAAATCCACAAGCTCGCGTGGGACGCGTTCATCGCGGCGGCCAACGCCGCCAAGGAGCTGCACCTTTACGGCGCGGGCCAGGACCTCCTGAAGGACGCGTTCTCCGGGAACGTGAAGGGCATGGGGCCGGGCGTCGCCGAAATGGAGTTCACGGAGCGGAGAGCCGAGCCCGTCTTATTCTTCATGATGGACAAGACCGAGCCGGGCGCATTCAACCTTCCCACATACAAGTGCTTCGCCGACCCCTTCAACACCGCGGGGCTCGTCATAGACTCCTCGTGCCACGCGGGCTTCAGGTTCGAAATCTGGGACATAATAGAGCACAAGAAGGTGTTCATGGAGTGCCCGGCCGAGCTTTACGACATGCTCGCCCTGGTTGGCGCGAAGAGCAGGTATGTAATCAAGCGCGTTTACCCAAAGCCGGGCGGAAAGCTGCCTGAAAACGAGCCGGTCGCATGCATTTCCACGGACAAGCTTTACCAGATTGCGGGCGAATACGTGGGCAAGGACGACCCGGTCGGAGTATTCCGCGCGCAAAGCGGGCTTCCCGCGGTGGGCGAAGTCCTTGAGGCGTTCTCGTTCCCGCACCTCGTGAGCGGCTGGATGCGCGGCTCCCACAACGGCCCCCTGATGCCGGTCGCGCAGAAGAACGCGAAATGCACGCGCTTCGACGGCCCTCCCAGGCTCGTCTGCCTCGGCTTCCAGCTCGCGGACGGGAAGCTCGTGGGCCCGACCGACATGTTCGACGACCCGGTGTACGACTTCCAGAGGAAGGAGGCGGCGAAGATTGCCGACTACATGCGCAGGCACGGCCCGTTCGAGCCCCACAGGCTGCCGCCCGAAGACATGGAGTACACGACGCTACCCAAAGTGCTCAAGGGCCTCGAGCCGAGGTTCAAGAAAATAGAGTGAGGAGCCAGCGAAACCAAGCTGGGGGGAGGCGAGGGGAAAATGCCCCTGTCCTTCCCCCGTTCTCCCTTTTTTTCCCGCTTTTCGCGCTTAGCGGTTTTGCTGGGCCACCGCGTTGAAGTTGAGGCGCGCGTGCCACGTGAAGTTGTAGTTCGTCACGCTGTCGCGGTAGGAATAGAAAATCCTTCCCGCGAACTGGTCGCCCGGAGTGAAGTTGAGCTGGATTCCGTCCGGGCCGTAGCAGGGCATCGTGCCGTTGCCGACCACGGCTACCTGGCCCGGGGAAAGCCTGGCTTCAAACGGCGCGTAGGTGGAAATGTCGGGGTGGTCTTCCTGGCTGCATTTGACCCCTTCCAGTATGACCGTGTCGTTGGCGCCGATGCCGGAGTTCTTCAGGGACAGGGAGAGGCCGGCGGGCGACAGCCTGAACGCGTGGCAAACCATCGTGAAGTCTATGAGGCCGCTTTCCTCGGAGGTCGTCCTGCACGAGGACGGGTGCGGGCAGTCGTCCACGCACCACTGCTCGTATTCGCCGAGCCCTGGCTCGCACGCCGAGTTGTGGTTGCACGAATAATAGGAGGGGACCAGGTCCTCTACGAGCGTGCCCACGAGCGCGCCATCCTGCCTGAAGTCGTCCACTTCGATGTACGCGTTCGTGGAGCCGTCAATCACCTCGATGACCCCCTGCTTTCCCTTCAGGTCGGCGGTGTCCCACGCGACGCGGGTGAAGCGGGCGAACGGCGCGATCAGGGAGTTCGGAGTGAAATACCTGACCGTGCTCGGGTCGTTCTGCATCGTGGCGCAGCTGCCGTCAAAGTTGGTGTCCGCGATCTTCAGCCCGACGCACATTTCCCTGTCCTCCGCGCCGATGGCGAGGAAGGAAAGGTGGTCCATCGTGATGTTGAAGCGCCTGGAAACGAGGCCGCCCGTCGTCCTCCTGTCCGGGTAGCCGGAGGCGGCATACCTTCCCTGGAACCCTGAATACGGCTCCTCGTAATACGCGCCGGGAACGTGCCGCGTTTGGTTGACGTAGCCCGGCCCGGTCCCGTTGTTGTCAAGGACGGTGACGTTGATGTCGTATCCGCTGTTCGACAAAATCATGTCTTTGGGCCCGCCCCTGTTGAACTCATGGCCCATGAATTCGGTGAAAGCGTTCCCGTAAGTGTCCCAGCCCGCGTAAGTCCCGGTCTCGAAATCCGTGTTGTTCATTGGAATGTTTTCGCTGATGACCCTGCACTTCGTCGTTCCGGGCTCGCAGCCGTTCAGGCAGTTGGGCGAGCAGACCGGGTTTTTGCAGTTGGTGGTGCCCGGTTCGCAGCCGTAAAGGCAGTAGCCCGGGCACTGGATTGGCGTCGGGGGCTCTTCGGGCGTCGGGCTGGGCGTTGGCGTCGGGCTCGGGCTGGGCGTGGCCGGAGGCGTCGGCGAAGGCGTCGCCGTGGGCACAACCGTCGGCACCGGCGTCGGTGTGGGGCCCGGGCCCGGGATTATGCAGCCGGAAGCAAGCACGCAAACGAGGAGGAAGGCCGCGGCCGCCGCCATGAAACGCTCCATGCAATCCATTTTTGCCGCGGTATTTAATTAGATTATAGTCGCCGCGCCCGCTTGGCGCGCCTTCCCTTGGCCGCGAGCTTGGCCACCGCATTCTCCACTTCGCTTTTCGGGGCGTCGGTCTTGACCGAGTTATGGCGGAAATGCGTGCCCGCGCAGGCGAAGCCCTTCCGTTCAAGCATTCGGCACACGGATTCAGGCTTCACGGCGCCGACCGAAAGCCTTTTCGCCATCAGGTGAAGCTCGAAGTAAAGCGGGGGGAGCCGGGCTTCGGCAAGCAGGGCGGAAGCGGTTTTTTCCACGCCCTTGTCCCTTCCCCGGTCGATTGAAAGGATTTTCGCGAGCAGCGCCCCGTCCTGAATCCGCCCGAGCCAAAGCGGGCCCGCGTACTCCGGGGACTCGCCGCACGCCGCGCATTTCTGCGGGAGCGCGTTCGCGACGCCTTTCCTATACACCGTTTCAAGGCACTTGCTGCAGTGCGCGACGAACCCGAGCTCCCTCACCGATTCCACAGCGCGCTCCGCGCCCTCGGACAGGGCGACGAACGCCTTGAAGTAATGCTTGTGCGAAAGCGTGAAAAGCGGCGCGATCCCGAAATTGAATTCGCTTGCCGTCCGCGCGATTTTTCCGAGGAGAATCCTCGCCCCGACCTCGTGGCAGCAGCACGCGTTCAGCGGCTTCGCCTGGTAGTTCTTGAGGCACGCCTTCGGGTGAGCGCCGCACAGGACGGCGGCGTCGGTTGCCGTTACCGACAGGATCGTGCCGTCCCGCGACAGCCTCGCCGCGTCGTGCAGGAACGGGACGGGCGAGCCGAACGGGTCCAATTCGATGAAGCCGAAGCCTTTGCGCGCCGCGTCCGAGCACGCGAACCTCTGGAACGCGTTGTTGGCGACCTTTCCCTTCACGCCGTTCAGCTTCAGGTTTCTTCTCGTCGCGGCGGCGGCCCTCCGGTTCACGTCAACCAGGAACAGCTCTCCGACCGCGCCTCCGGCTTCCTTGGAATACCGTATCCCGCGCACCCCGGTTCCGGCCGTGGCGTCAACCGCGCGCACCTTTTTCCCGGCAAGCGCCGCCTTCAGGGCGAGCACGGAAAAGTCGCGGCAGAGCCTCATCTCGGAGTTGAAGAAAACGCCTTTGGGCACGAGGATTCGCGCGCTTCCCTCGGCCACGGCGGCTCCCGTCACCCGCTCACTCAAGCGCGCCATACCCTTCAAGCCCCATTCCTTCCCGCACCGCGTCGAGCAGCCCGTGCGCGTAGTTGATGGTGCCCCACGCCGTGAAAACGTCGCCCTTTTCAAGGAAGAATCTGCTGTCCGAATAATAGCTTTTCGCCCTTTCCAGCGCCTTTTGCAGGCCCGGGGGAACCTTTTTTCCCTCCACTTCGCGAAGGCTTTCCGAGAACTCGCGCAAATCCTTCTCTATGCGGGCACGCCCGTCCATGAAACGGTTTGGGGCGGGTTGGAATAAAAGGGGCGCGCCTTTCCCTCAAATCCTTTTCCGCCGCAAGAGCAGGGCGTTCGCGACCACTATTATGCTTGAGGCGGCCATCGCGAGCGCGCCCCATTCCGGCTTCAGGTCAAACCCGAAGCCGTGAAGAATCCCGGCCGCGAGCGGTATCGCGACCACGTTGTACGCGGTTGCCCACACGAGGTTCTCGTTCATTTTCTTCATCGTCATCCCGCTCAGGCGCATGAGCCGGGTGACGTCCCGGGGGTCGTTTTTCACGAGGACGACCTGCGCGGACTGGGCCGCGACGTCGGTTCCCGAGCCGATTGCTATCCCCACGTCCGCGCGCGCGAGCGCGGGCGCGTCGTTCACGCCGTCGCCGACCATTGCGACGACCTTGCCTTTTTCCTGGAGCTCGCGGACCGCCTTCTCCTTGTCCCCGGGCCTCACGCCGGCGAAATACGAGGTCAACCCGAGGCTTTTTGCGACGTGCGCCGCGGTTTCCCTCCTGTCGCCGGTGAGCATGTAGACTTCGATGCCGCGCGACTTCAGCGCGTCCACCGCCTCCCGGGATTCGGGGCGGACCGAGTCCGAGAGGGCAATCACGCCCTTCAGCTTGCCTCCGGCCGCCACGAAGACGACGGTTTTCCCCTGGGAGGCGAGCTCGCCCGCCTCTTTTGACTCGGTCGCGATTCCGTTGCGCGCCATGAACGAGGCGCTTCCGACCAGGACGTCCTCGCCGGAAACCTTCGCGGCCGCCCCTTCGCCCGCAAACGACTTGAACCCGGGCGCGGCCTCGAGCTTTACCCCCTCCTCTTCCGCCTTCTGCACTATCCCCTTGGCAATCACGTGCTCGGAATTCGCTTCCACAGAGGCCGCGAGCGCGAGAAGCTCCTTTTTCCCGGTTTTCCCGGCTCCGGCGACGTCCGTAACCCCGAAGTCGCCTTTCGTGAGCGTGCCGGTCTTGTCGAAGATGACGGCGTTGACGCGGCCCGCGGTTTCGAAGGCCTGCGCGTCCCTCACGAGAATCCCGGCCTGCGCCGCCGCGGAAGTGGAAATCAGCGTGACCGTGGGAATCGCGAGGCCGAGGGCGTGCGGGCACGCGACCACGAGAACCGTTACCGCCGCGGTCACCGCGAACAGCAGGGTTTCGGAGCCCAGCGACGCCCAGTACGCGAACGCGAAGGCCGCCACGGTAATCGCGATTATCGTGAGCCACTGGGCGGCGCGGTCAGCGAGCACCTGAACCGCGGGCTTGGATTTCTGGGCTTCCGTGACGAGTGCCATTATCTGCGAAACCGCGGTTTCCTTTCCCGTCTTCGTCACCCTGACGCTGAGCGCGCCGTCAACGTTGAGCGCGCCCCCGACCACCAAGTCCCCCATCCTCTTGGGCACGGGCCGCGACTCGCCGGTGACGAGGGACTCGTCCACGTGGCTTGAGCCGAATACGACTTCTCCGTCCACCGGGATTTTTTCGCCGGGCTTCACGAGGACGACGTTCCCCTTCTTCAGCGAGGCGGTTTCCACGACCGTCACCGTGCCGTTGCCCAGGAGGTTCGCCTTGGGGGGAACGAGCCTTGAAAGCGCCTTCAGCGCGCTTCCCGCGCTCGACATGGCGCGCATCTCCATCCAGTGCCCGAAAAGCAGGAACACGGTGAGCGTCGCAACCTCCCAGTAAAAGTAGTAGTCGTGGGACGGGAGCAGGAAGGTCGCGCCCACGCTGTACGCGTAGCCGGCAAGCAGCGCGAGGGACACGAGGACGTCCATCCCGAGCTTTCCTGACGAGAGCTCCCTGCGCGCGCCCGAGAAGAAGAACGCGCCCCCGTAAACGAATATCGCGGTCGCGAGGGCGAACAGGACGAATTCGCGCCCGGGGAACGTGAACGAGACGCCAAGGAGCGACTGGACGGCCGGCGAAATCGCGAGCAGGGGCACGGTGAGGGCAAGGCAGACCGCAAAGCGCTTCGCGAGCTCCCGCTCCATTTCCTCGCTGTGGCCGGCCGCGGAATCGCAGCACGCGCCGTGGCCTCCCGGCGAATGCCTTCCGCCCACGTGCCTCGCCGGCTCCGGTTCGCCCCCCGTCATCATCCAGACCACCAGGCAGGATTTGGCGCGGGAGCCCATTTAAATTTTATCCCCCCACAATTACGCTTGGGGAGAGGTGAAGGCCGATGAAGGAGATTAGCATAATCGCCCAAAACCGCGTGGGCGCGGTCGCGGACGTTGCCGAAGCGCTCGGAAAGGTGGGCATCAACATAAAGACCATCATGGCGATGGGCTCGGACGAAACCGCGGTCATCAACGTGATAACCGAGGACGTCACGAGCGCGAAGAAGGCGCTTGAGAAGGCGGGCATGAATCCCCGCGTCGGCGAAATCCTCCTCTTGAGCATGCGCGACAGGCCGGGCGAGCTCGCGAAAATCCTGCGCAAGCTCGCGGTTGCCGGGGTCGACCTCGAATCGGTGTACATCGCCGGAAGGACGGGAAACGGCGAGGTCGAGGTTGCGGTGAAGCCGGACAGCGTCGCGAAGGCGCGCGCAGCCCTAAAGAAATAAATACGGCCGGAGCCAAAAGGCTTGCAGACGGGAAGCAGGTCGCAGCGGAGGCTTGCGAGGCGAAGGCTTTTTCTCGTTGGGAGTTGAAGGTGGATGGGATTCGGACGGTTTGACAGCGCGCCCAAGCCAATAAAAGTCGGGGACGAGGTCCAGGTGACAATAGAGGCAATCGCGGCCAAGGGGGACGGCATAGCCAAGGTCGAAGGGTTCGTGGTCTTCGTCCGCGGCGCGAGGCAGGGCCAGACCCTCAAGGTCAGGATAACTGACGTGAAGAACAGGTACGCAACAGGCGAAATGGTCGCTTAACGGCAACCATCCCACTTTTTTAATAACTTTTTTGCTCTTCCCCAATTTTTTTGGTCAGGATTTACCCACCCGCTTTTATATTTGAATGTCGCAAGCGGCGCCTGGAGGTGTGCGGTCGGGATGTCCTCATTGCGCCAGAGCAATAGGGTTACCCATAAACCCGAGGTTACAAACCCTTTCAGGCAGCTTGCGGAAACCGGGCTTTCCTCGAAAAAGCACGTGGGTAACGTGGTTTTCGTTTTAAGGGACTGCAGGGCCCTTGCGGGGAAATACCCCGACGCGCTCACGCCCGCCGAAAAGCAGCGCCTCATGAAGGCCTACAGGGAGCTGGCCGACTCCGGCGCCTTCAGGATTCACGTGACGACCGCGGCAAAGCTGGAGGAAAGGGGCGAACACGAGAAGGCGCGCTCATGGTGGGAAACCGCGGAAACCTCGATTTTTGCGAAAGAGAACGAGGGCAGGATTCGCATACTCCTGGAGATTCACAACAAGCTCAGCGGCTGGGGCCCTGAAGCCGTCGCGGTAAAAAAACAGAAAAAGCAGCGTTAGCCCGGGGCTTCCCGCAATTCCCGCCGCTTTCGGCTTTTCCGCTTGCTTTAATAACTTCCGCCCGCGAATAATTCCAACTTGTTTTGCGTTCGTTTCAGCTAAGGTGGTCAGGTGTCCGGTTTGGGAGGTTCAGGGAACGTTTCTGTCAAGCGCGCGCTGGTCAGCGTTTCGGACAAGGCGGGAATCGCAGAGTTCGCTGGCGCGCTCCAGTCCGGTTTCGGGGTTGAAATAATATCCACGGGCGGCACGGCCAAGGAGCTGAAGTCCGCCGGAGTGAAGGTCGAGGACGTTTCGGATTACACCGGGTTTCCCGAAATGATGGGCGGCCGCGTGAAAACGCTTCACCCGAGAATCCACGGCGGAATCCTCGCGAGGCGCGCAAATCCCGGCGACGCCCGCGAAGCGGCAGAACGCGGAATCGGCTTCATAGACCTGGTCGCGGTAAACCTTTACCCGTTCGAAAAAACCGTGGCAAGCCCGCACGTGGCGCTTGCCGACGCGGTCGAGCAGATTGACATCGGCGGCCCGTCCATGGTGAGGAGCGCCGCCAAAAACTTCGAGAGCGTCGCGGTGGTGACGAACCCTTCGAGCTACGCGGGAATCATTGCCGAACTCAAATCCAACTCCGGGGCGCTTTCGCTTGAAACCCGGAAAAGGCTCGCCCTCGAGGCGTTCGCGCACACGGCGAGGTACGACGCCGCAATCTCGAACTACCTTTATTCCGCGTTTTCCGGGACCGCGGAAAAGTTTCCCCGCTTCCCCCCGTTCTCTTTCGAGAAGGCGGCGGAGCTGCGTTACGGGGAAAACCCGCACCAGCAGGCCGCACTCTACCAATCCATCCCGCGCGCTGCCGGGCCGTGCATGGCTAACGCAACCCAGCTCCAGGGCGGGAAGGGCATAAGCTACAACAACGTGCTTGACGGCGACTCCGCGCTCGGGCTGTTGCGCGAGTTCAGCGATTCCACCGCGGCCGTCATAGTGAAGCACAACAACCCCTGCGGGGTCGCGACCGGCAAAACCCTGCGGGAGGCGTTCCTGAAGGCGCGCGCAACCGACCCGGACGCCGCATTCGGAGGAGTCGTCACGCTCAACGAGACGGTTGACGGGGGCACGGCAGGGGAAATAATCACGCAGCTCACAGACGTAATCGTCGCGCCCGATTATTCGCCGGAAGCCCTGCGGGTTTTCGCGCAGAAAAGGAACCTGCGCATAATGCGGGTTGGCGAAATCAAGGCCGCGGAAAGGAAGCCGAGGCTCGAGTGCAGGTCCGTCGTGGGCGGGCTCCTCGTGCAGGACTCGGACGGCCTGCTCTGGAACGAGTTCAAGGTGGTGACGAGGCGCGCGCCGACCAAGGAGGAGATTGAGGGGCTCGAGTTTGCGCTGAAAGTGTGCAAGCACACGAAGTCCAACTCCATCATCTACGCTTTTTCGGACAGGACGGTGGGCATCGGGGCGGGGCAGATGAAGCGCTCGGATTCGTCGAAGCTCGGCGCGATGAAGGCGAAGGAGTCGCTGAAAGGGGCTTCGGCCGCGAGCGACGCGTTCTTCCCGTTCAGGGACGGCGTGGACGTGATTGCCGAAACCGGGGCGACCGCTATTGCGCAGCCGGGCGGCTCCATCCGCGACGCGGAAGTCGTCGCCGCCGCGGACGAGCACGGGATGGCCATGGTTTTCACGGGCGTCCGGCACTTCAAGCACTGACTATCCTACTGGAAAGCGGGCGTTCCGCAAGGCGGAATAGGGCGCAACCGGACACTTAATCGCGCTTTTTGCACGCAACGTTTTTATATATCAAATGATATATACAGGGCGATGGCCAAAAACGGGGTTTTCAAGAGCAAGGTCTTGCGGTATCCGCGCCTGGACACGGTTCTCATGGTGGAAGATGCAATACGCGCCTCGAAGGGGGACAAGACTTCGACTGCGGTTTGGAAATCGCTTCGCAAAAAAGTCATGTGGCAGACGTTTCGCACCATACTCGACTATCTCGAGTATTCCGGGAAAATCCTTATGTCCCGGGATAAGCGCATTGTATGGATAGGCAACGAGCGGCTTCTTTCAAAGGTCAGGAAGCACGGAGTGGAAGCGTGACCTACGGTGGGCGGGCGCTTGGCGTCAGGTTTGTCGATTCCCGGCTTTACGAAGCGTATGCGGAGCTGGCGAACGGGACCCGCGAGGACAAAGCACTGCGCAACTCAATAGAGAAGGCCATCCAAAAGCTCAAGGAAAACCCTGTTTGCGGAAAGAGGATTCAAAGCGGCCTGTGGCCAAAAGAATATGTCCGCCGCTACGGAATCAACAACCTTTGGAAGTGTAACCTGCTCGGGGGCTGGAGGCTTGTCTACACCGTCGTTGGCGACAAGGTGGAGATAATCTCGGTCCTGCTTGAATGGATGAGCCACAAGGAATACGAAAGGCGGTTTGGCTACAAGCCGGGATAATACGTGATTGCATGAAAAAAGTGCGTTGCTCCGGTTCGTGCCCGAAGGCGACGAGGAAGGGGGGGTACGCGGATGCGTTCCGCCTCGGCATGGTGCGGGCAAGGCTTGACGCGGCCAAGGGGCGGGTTCACGTCACGCCGAAGTAAAGAGGCGCATGGGGGAAAAAGCTGGGCAACAGGAAACCGGACTTCAAGCACTAGGGTTTGGGCGTGCAAAATTCCAAGGCGCCATGACGCCGTCCGCCTTGGTTTCGAAACCAATAAATGCGGCAAAGCGCAATAGCTCCGCTTGAGGCAGGTTATGGGGCTAAAGCCGGGTTTGCCCCCTTGGGAGATGGCGACTCTCGAGGCGATTTGGTTTCTTTGCAGGAGGAGCGGGCGCGCTGAAAACCGGCTAATCCGCGACTATTTTGAGGGCGGCTGCGGGGCGGTGCTCGATTTCTCCGTCCCATTCGCGCCATTCAGCAAGCGGAAGAAGGTCCACCAAAAAACGGTTTACCGCAACGTTTTGCGGCTTGAATCCGCCGGGCTGGTGCGGGTTGAAAGAAAAATGCTTGGGAAAAGGCGCCTGGACCATTACAGGATTACGCCCGCGGGAAGCGAAAAGCTCAAGCTCGAGCGCGTGAAAAGGCGCGTTTCACGGGTCCTTCCCGCGTTTTTTGACGTGCTGCAGGCCCCGGCGGGCGGCAACTTGTGGGCGGCCCTGGAATGACGCGCCCGCCCGTCTGCCGCGAATGGTTTTAATTCTTTGAGGGACAATCTCTCTCCATGCCCTTCAATCCAGAAAAATTCGTTTCGCAGGCAATCGCCGACATCAAGGCGCAGGTCGGCGAAGGGAAAGCGGTCATCGCGGTTTCCGGGGGCGTTGATTCCACGGTCACCGCCGTGCTGATGGGGCGCGCGCTCGGCGAGAACTGCGTCGCCGTGTTCGTCGACACGGGGTACATGAGGAAAAACGAGCCGGAGACAATCAGGGGCGTCGCGAAAAAAGCCGGCATCAACCTGCGCTTCATTGACGCCAAAGCCGAGTTTTATTCCGCGCTGGAAGGCGTAACCGACCCCGAGCGGAAGCGCAAGGTCATCGGCGAAAGGTTCATCCGCATTTTCGAGAAGGTCGCGCGCGAGGAGAAGGCGAAGTTTTTGGGGCAGGGGACGCTCGCCCCGGACTGGATTGAGAGCGGCAGCGGCCTGCGCGCGACCATCAAAAGCCACCACAACGTGGGCGGGCTTCCCAAGGACATGGACTTGAAGCTCGTGGAGCCCGTGCGGGAGCTTTACAAGGACGAGGTCAGGCAGGTGGGAAAGGCGCTCGGGCTTCCGGCGGAGGTTTACGGGAGGCAGCCCTTCCCGGGCCCGGGCCTTGCCATCAGGATAATGGGGGAAGCGACCCCCGAGAAAGCGGAAATCATCCGTGAGGCGTGCGCAATCGTGGAAGAGGAGGTGGAGAAAGCGGCGCGGGAAGGCAGGATGGAGCTTCCCTGGCAGTATTTCGCCGTCATCCTGCCCGTGAAAAGCGTGGGGGTTCTCGGGGACGCGCGCGCGTACGGGTGCACGGTCGCCGTGCGCGCGGTGGAAAGCGTTGACTGCATGACCGCGAAGGCGAGCAGGATTCCGCCGGAAGTCCTGGAAAGGGTCGCGGACAGGATTACGAGGCAGCTGAAGCATTGCGTGAACCGCGTGGTCTACGACGTAACGTCGAAGCCGCCGGCGACAATCGAATGGGAATGAGATTTTGACGGAGCTGTTTTCGCGGAGAAAACTCGCGCCGGCGGCAATCGAATGGGAATGATGATACAAGGTGGTTTGCATGATGTCGGAAATACCAGCAAAAATCGTGAAACTGGAGCAGAAGGAGACGGACAAGGAAATCCTGCGCGCGGGAATAATCGCCGAGCTTGACGCGGTGAGCCTCTACGAGCAGATGGCGGCCATGACGAGGGACCCTAAAATCAAGGCGGTCCTCATGGACATCGCGAAGGAGGAGAAGACGCACGCCGGCGAATTCCAGGCGCTCCTCGTCCAGCTTGACCCGCAGCAGGGGCAGGAGCTCGCGGCCGGCAAAAAAGAGGTTGACAAGCTCGCGGGCGAGCTTTAGGCGGTCGCGGATTCGCATGCAAGTCGCCATAGTGGATTTCGGCTCGCAGTGGACGCACCGCATACTGCGCACCCTCAAATACCTTGACGCGGAAGCGGAAATCGTCCCGGTTTCCACCCCGTTTGAGGACGTCAGGCACGCTTCCGCCCTGATTTTCTCGGGTGGCGCGATAAGCATCGCCATGGGCGACGCGGACCAGACGGGCAACGCGCGCGGGTTCCTCGACCGGTTCGAGGGCCCGGTTCTCGGCGTTTGCGCGGGACAGCAGTTCATCGGCATGCATTTCGGGGGGAAGGCGCGCCCGTCCGCGGGCCCTGAATTCGGCAAGGTGGAAGTCGTCGTTGACGACAAGGACGAGCTGTTCCAGGGGCTTCCGGACAGGTTCACCGCCTGGGCGAGCCACAACGACGAGGTGGTGGACACCCCGGGCTTCAGGATTCTCGCGCATTCGGCGGACTGCTCGAACCACGCCTTCAAGTGCCTCTCGCGCCCAATTTACGGGACGCTGTTCCACCCGGAAGTGGAGCACACCGAGCACGGGGAAGAGATTTATGCCAACTTCCTCAAGCTGTGCAAGCGGTAAGCCGCCCAAGCACGATCGTGAATGCCGCGAACGCGAATTCCGTAAGCGGCAAAAGCGAATCCTCGACTCCGGGGACTTCGTCCCCCCTCGACTCGCTTTGAGCTTCCCGGCTCGGGCGGGGGTTCGCGCCGTTTAAAATAAGCGAAATATTATAGTTTCCGCTGCAAAACAGGGTTCGCATGTTCGAAGAGTTCCTGCTCATCGGCCTCGTGCTCTTCGCGGGCTTCGTCGCGCAAATAGTGTTCGCGAAGACGAAAGTGTCCCAGGTGCTGATACTGGTCGCGCTCGGGTTCGCGCTCGGCCCGATTTTCGGAGTCGTCGACGCCTCCGAGGGCTCCCTCCTCGCGGGCCTGACGCCGTTCGTCGCCACCCTCGCGCTAATCATCCTCCTTTTCGACGGAGGCATATCGCTCAACGTCTTCGAGGTACTGCGCGTGCTCCCCCGCGCCACGGCGTTCACCGTCCTCGTCTTCTGCGCTTCGGTCGCCTGCACCGCAGTCCTTGCAATCGCATTCTTCGGCTGGGGACTCCTTGAAGGCGTGCTCCTCGGCGCGGTGATTGGCGGCACCAGTTCGGCCATCGTGCTCGCCTTCGTGGAAAAAAGCCGCGCGTCGGCGGACTCCAAATCGCTTCTCGCCCTCGAATCCACGCTCACGGACTCGCTTTGCATAATAACCGCTTTCGTGGTCCTCCAGCTCATCCAGTCAAACGTGCCGGTGGAAGCAACGGCCGTCCTGAACCTCCTCGCCGGCTCCTTTTCCATCGCCTTGACTGGCGCCGCCCTCGCCGCGCTCGCGTGGCTCGTCGCGCTGAGGAGGATGAACAGCAACGGGTTCCCGGCGTACATGCTCACCCTCGCGACCGTGTTCCTGCTTTACTCTCTCGTGGAGGCGGCGAAAGGAAGCGGCGGGGTGGCGGTTTTCACGTTCGGCCTAATCCTCGGCAACGCGAAAAGGGTGGAGGAAGCGCTCAAGGTCCCCTCCGACTACGCGCTCGCCCCGCAAATCGCCTCGGTGCAAGGCGAGGTGACATTCTTCACGCGGACGTTCTTTTTCGTCTTCCTCGGCGCAATCCTCGACTTGAGCGGAATCACGCAAAACCTCGCCGCATTCTCGCTTGCAATCGTGGTCCTCTTCTTCGCGCTCAGGTGGCTTGGTTGCGCCGTCATGCTCCCGGGCAGCAAGGACTGCCGCTTCATCGCCTCCATGCTTCCCCGCGGCCTCGCCGCAGCCGTGCTCGCGAGCATCCCGGCAACCGAGGGCCTCAGCCTCCCCGGCTTCAGGGAAATCGCGCTGCTCGTCATAATCCTCACCAACATCATCGCCACCGCAGGCGTCCTCCTCTACAAGCCTTCCGGCGAAGCCGAAACGCCGCCGGCCCAAGGCGCGCAGGCGCCACCCGCCGGCCCGGACAAGCGCGCGGCGGCGCGCACAACCGTTTAAATTCTTGCCTCCAGCAATACTCCCCAGGCATCACTCGCAGGGGTGGCAGAGCCAGGTCGGGCCCTTTTCGGTTGCTTCATCCTCGCTTGCGCTCGGATTCGCACATCCTAAAAGCGCCCGCGGAAAAGCAAGAACCGGCACGGGCCCCTGAAAAATGCGACGGACTCAAGTCAAATCCCTTTCTTGGAAAGAAAGGTCTTTGAGAGCCCCAAAGAAAGGAGAAATCCGTTGCCTTAGGGCTGCGTGGGTTCAAATCCCTCCCCCTGCACTCAGCCTAAAAGTCATCGTTTTGCAGGCCTGAGGTTTTTCGGGAGTCGCCTGGACCGCCACCCTTTCCATGCCGGCCTGAGGGGTTCTGGAAGGCGGCGGGTTTGCCACTTCAGCTCTTTCGAGATTCTAGCCTCGGCGTCGGCAGGGTTGGCTGCCGCAACTGCTTTGAGGGCGTAGTAGGCAGCGCCGAAGGCGTGTTCGGCAACGTGCGCGGTTGCCACCGCCTGGCCTGCCGCATGCGCGGCAAAGCACGCGGCGCCATTTTCTTTCGCAGCTTTTGCGGCCGCGTGGGCTGAAAGCGAAGCCCCGCGGATATCCGCCATCCTGAACACGTCCGTGCGAACCCAGGTTCGGCCCGCGTCTATGGCTTTCCGGGGCCGGTCGTCCTTCGGGTATGCCTTCTCGAAAAATGGAATCACCCGTTCGGCGCAGTCCGCAGCCCAGACTGCCAGCAGCCTCTGGTCCCGCTTGCTAATTTTTCCCATCGCTTTTTCTTTAATCCCCAATTTTTTAAGCTTATTCAGCCGCCTTTTTTGGGCCCGGGCGCGGGTCAGGGCCCGGGCAGAAGCTTTTTATTGAAGCCAGCCCAAGTTCGCTGCGGGTGGTTTTGATGAGGTTTGTGTTGCATGCATTCGTTCTTGTCCTGGCCGCATCAACGGTTTTCGCGCAGGGCGGGAGCGTCGTGGACTCGTCCGGTTGCGCCTCGGGCATGGTCGAGGACCCGCAATGCGCGGCGCAATGCTGCGGGAACAATGGCGGGCAATACTCTTTCGCGGAGCACACGTGCACCGTGGCGTCCGGCGAGCAGTCGAGCCTGGTCCAGTCCTGCAAAACGGTCCTGAACTGCTGCAAGCCCTCGGCAGGCAACCCGACCTGCAGCAGCGGCGCAGCCCTGGTCTTGGCGGCCCTGGCGGCTTGCGCAATCCCGGTCGGATACGCGTGCAAAACACGGTGCCAAAGGCCGCGGGAGTAAGCGCAACAAAAAAGCCATGCGGCTGAATTGACGGCGGGAGGGGATTTGGTTGGCATTTTCAGGAAACCCGGAAAAGAATTCGGCGATAATCTGGCTCGTCATCTCGGCAGGCGCGCTAATGCTTGCGCTCCCTTTCTCGCTGTTCCTCGCCGGCCACTTCACTTTCGGCAGGTTCTTTCCGGTCCTCCTCCTGCCGCTACTCACTTTCTTGGGGCTGATAATCGCAATCGCGTTGTTCTGGAGCTCGAGGAAACTTGACGCGATTCTTTCGGGAAAGGAGTTGCTCGCGCGCTGGAATTACGCGCCTGAAGAGATAGCGCCTTACGCGGCCGGAGAGCGGAAGAGACTCAGGAAGGCGAAATACCTCATCCTCGGCACCTGCCTGTTCATCCTCATCCTTAGCGCGCTGTTCGCCTACGACAAGAACGGCTGGGACTACGTGGCCGTATTGATGGACGCGGCATTGCTGCTGGTTGTCGTCATCTTCCTGTTCTTCGCGCTGCCCCTCATGGGTTACGGCAAGTCAAGCGCGAACGAGTTTTACCTTGCGAGGGACGGCGCGCTTTTCGCGGGCAAAGCCCATTTCTGGCGGATGTTCAACGCGCGCCTTGAAGCGGTTGATTTCAGGGAGAACCCGGCGACGATTGAAATCGCTTACGTCGTCCATTCGGAATACGGCCCCAAAAGAATCGGCTTGAGCGTTCCGGTTCCGAAGGGAAGGGAAAAGGAGGCGTCGGATGCGGCCAAGAGGCTGGGCGGGAGATAGCGCCGGGCACGCGGAAACGCACCCGAGCGCCAAAACCTCGGCCGGGCGCCGGGATTCCTTGGGCGTCACATCCCCAGCATCGCGTTGTATTTCGAATAAACCTCTTTTATCAGCTCGCCGGACTTGGGGTTCGCCCAGTCGTGCATCCATTCCGAGACAAGCGATATCAGGGTGATTGGCACCACTTCCGCCTGCAGCATGCGCTTTACGCCGTATTTGTGGGCGTCCAGCGAAGCGTCTCCGGCAGCGTCAATCAGGCCGTAGACCTCGAACCCTTCGCGCAAGGCGTGAAGCGCGGTGTAAGCGAAGCACATGCTCGTCCACAAGCCGGAGATGACCACTTTCTTGCGCCCGGTTTTCCTGACCGCTTCCAGCACGCGCTCGTCCTCGAAGGCGTCGAAGCTGGGCATCTTGCGCGCAAAAACCTCCTGTCCGGGGAACAGGCCCGTGATTTCCTTTAGAAACTCGCCGTTTCCCTGCGGGTAAATCGAAGTCAGGACTACCGGCACTTGCAGGATGCTTGCCGCTTTTGCCGCGGAAACGGCAGCGCTCTTGATGGTGGTCCTGTCGCCTGAACCTATTCCCTTGAACATGCCGGGCTGGTAGTCCACCAGCAAAAGCACGCTGTTCTTGGCCGTCAGCAAGTCCAGTTTCGCGTTCTTCATGTCCGCCACCCCCAAGTATCTGCTGTTTCCGGGGATATAAAAATGTTCATTTCCTAGGCGGCCAGTTGCCGCCAGGTTTTAATGGGCGCGCCGGGCTAACGTTTATACGCCCGGGTTTTGCAAACGGGTGGCATGCGCGCAATAGCCGTCCTCCTCGCTTCAATTCTTCTCGCGGGATGCTGCGGCATTTTCGGGGAAGAGGCGCCGCCGCCCGCGTTGAACCTGACGATTACGGAAGCTCTCGACCCGAATGTCGAAGTTTTCGTGATGGACAAGTACGAGAAAAACGTCACGTCCATTGACTCCATAGAATACTTTTACCCCGTGCAGAAAGGGCTCGCAGAGGGAACGGAATACGGCTTCAGGATTAAGGGCCCGACCTTCATGCCCGTGAACGAGAAATTCGTCGCAAAGAGGCCGCCCCAAATTTACCGCGAACTCGGGGTCCAGCAATACCACGGCTACCAGCCCGGGCGCTATGACATCGAGCTGGTAGAGATTCAGGGAAACCGCGGGTTCGTGCGCGCGAAAACCATTTTCACGGTTTACACCCGGGAGTCGCGAGCCGACGATGCGGCCGGCCGCATCCGCGCCAACTGCTCCGGATTCATCGGGGCCGCGCCGTACGAGACGAGGGACGGGAACGCGGGCAGGCTCTACGATTGCGCGCGCGACCTTGCCGTGGCAGCGCGCGACCCGGACGTCTGCTTAGGGCTGGGCAAGTTCTTCGCGGACAACCAGAGCGCGTTCCTGGTCGGGGATTGCAGGACGGATTACGCGGTGGCGACAGGAAACGCCTCGTTGTGCGACGAGAGCTCCATGCCGAAAGGGCGCGGCTTTTGCAAGGCGATGGTGGCGAGCGACCCCGGGGAATGCATGCGAATCGAATGCGACTTCTCGTGCTACATGGAGAGCATTGAAACCCAGCAGGACCTCTGCCTCCAATGGTACGGCATAGCGAAGGGCAACAACACCGTCTGCCTCATGGTGAGGAACGAGGAGTACAGGAACATCTGCAGCGGCCTCGTGCTCAACGACGAGAGCGTCTGCCAGCGCATCCAGGACCCCCAGGCGCGCGAGAGCTGCGTCAACCACGCGAGAAACACGCCAAGGGGATGAATGGGCGCCATTCATCCGGACCCGCCGTCCCGCTTCCAGCCACGCATTTATTAATCCGCCGCGAAAATAGCTTTCGGGTGGGCAAATGACTGGCAGGCTTTTCAGGGCATCCGCGCTCGCGTTCCTTTTCATCCTGTTTTCAGGCGCCTGTTTCGCGTGGGATTGCGCCTCCGACGCTTATTCCAACTCGTGCCGCGCATGCACTTTTGACGGCGCCGGCAAAATGCTCGGCTCGTGCAGCGACTACTGGACGGGCTACGGGAAGAGGTGCATCTCGGAAAAGCGCCCGATGCTTGCCTGGATGTACTCGAATGGGGGGTGCTCCGAGGTTGACGCGTGCGCGGCGGAATTGACGGCGTGCAAGGAGGCGGTGAGCGTCGGGAGCGACCAGCTGGACTGCGTCAACCCGGCCGTAATGCAATGCTTCATGCAGTCCGATGAATGCGTGGCGAGGGCGGACAGGACGTGCAACAACGATTTGGGGAATTTGGTTGACGTCATCGCGGACTTGTGCCCAATCCCGATCCTCATGCTGCTCGGGCTTCCCCTGCTTGCGCTTGCATTCGCGGGGAAGCGCTAAACCGGGGCCGCCTCCCGGCCCACAAAATTATAAGCGGGCGGAGCGGAAAAGCAGCCCATGGCAAAGCTGAAGGTTCTTGTCGAGGGGTATGCCCGGAAAACGGCGGGGGGATGGGAAGCTTCCAGCACCGCTGTTTTGCTCGAGGATTCGGGGAAGAGAATCGTCGTTGACCCGGGCTGCAACGAGAGGATGCTTCTTGAAGCTCTGGGGAAGGAAATGGTTTCGCCGGGCGACGTCGACCTCGTTTTCCTGACGCACTGCCACCTGGACCACCTCCTCAACGTGCGGCTGTTTCCCGGGGTTGACGTGGCGGACGCGAGGAACGCGTATCGCGGGGATGAGGAATTCGCGTTGAAGGGAAGGATTCCCGGGACGGGCATCAGGATAATCGACACTCCGGGCCACGTGAGGGAGCATTCGGCGCTCCTCGCAGAAACGGGTGACGGGGTCGTCGCCGTGGCGGGGGACCTGTGGTGGTGGAGGGAAGGAATGCAGCCGGAAATGCCGGGCGAGGCCGAGCTGCTTTCTCTCGAGGACCACATCGCGGAAGACAAGGAAATGCTTGTCGCGAGCAGGAAGGCAATCCTTGCAATGGCGGACTTAATAGTCCCGGGCCACGGGAAGCCGTTCCGGGTGGAAAAATAGGCGCCTTGGGCGCGAGTTTTTTATTGCCGAGCCGCGGAATCTGGTGCATGCAGGCGGTGCAGGCGCGCGGCGGGGGGGAAGCGTTCGGCTCCCGGTTCATGCGGAAAACCTATTCCGAAATCTACAGGAGGTACAAGGGAGAGGATTCCCCCGAGACTGCTAAAAACAATGCGAGGAGGATGCTCCGCAGGCTCGCGTCCGCCCTTCCCGACGGCAGCAATTACCTTGGAATCGGCGCCGGAAGCGGGTTCACCGAAGCCGGAATGAAGGATGCCTTCAAGAAATTCGGCTCGGTCACGATTCTGGATATTGCGAAAAGGAAGCCCAAGATGGGCGTGGGGCGGGGGCAGGCGAACGTGCTGAACGTCGAAGCGGACGCCCAGCTCCTCCCGGTAAGGCCGAACTCGATGGACCTCGTTTCGTGCCTCATGTCCCAAGACTTTTACGCGGACCGCGACAAGGCGACGAAAGACATGTTTCGCGTCATGAAGCCGGGCGCGCACGCGGTCGTTTTCCTCCACCACCCGGAAATGATGCGCCGCAACCTCGAGGCGGGGAGGCTTGAAACCGCGCAGGCGGCGTTCACGGCGCACCTGCTTGGAAGGCAAGGCGTCTTCGCGGACGAGGAGGCGCTCAAGAGCCACTACTCCCGGCACGGTTTCAAGGTTGAAAGCGTCCACGAGCACGTGCCGGGAAGGTTGGAGCCCAAGGGCGACTACTGGTGGGAAGTCGTGCTCAGGAAGCCTGAAGCCGTGAAGGGTCGCTAGGGCAGCCCGCTTACGTGGTTTTGTCGGCTTCCTCCACCGCGAGGTAGCCCGTCTCCGTTATCATGCCGTCCTCCACCTTCACGGTGTAGCCGTAAGGCCAAGCGTTCGAGAAGCGGTAGGTCGCGACCGGCTCGTAATCGCTGTTCAGGAGGCGGAGAATGACGTCGCGCCGCTCCGGCCCCCCGGAAGTCACCGTCCTCCTCCATTGCCACAAGTCGTCGTAGTACAGGTAAGGGATTCGGATGACGACCGCGCGCGGAGTGCCCGTGGGCCCGTTCGAAAGGAAGAGCGCGTCCGGGTCTGCCGCGTCCAGCCGCTCGCCCGGCGAAACGACGACGCCGACGCGGTCGAAATTGTCGATGCGGATCATGCCCGTTTCCATGACGAAGCCCCAATAGCCTGCCCCGGAGTAGTCGAACCAGACGACGTTTTCGGGCGCGTCACCTTCACCGCCGCCGGAAAGGTGTGGCGTGGGCGTCGGCGTGGGGGTCGGAACCGGCGTGGCGGTCGGCTCGGGAGTCGGAACGGGGGTTGCAGTGGGGGTCGGAGTGGGCGTGGCGGTGGGCTCGGGAGTCGGGGTAGGGGTGGGCGTTGGCTCCGGAGTGGGAGTCGGAGTGGGCTCGGGGGTTGGCGTGGGCGCTTCCGTGGGCTCGGGCGTGGCGGTGGGCTCGGGAGTCGGGCAGGGCTCGAACTCGCAGCCGGGCGGAATCCGCCCAACCCAGGTCCCGTCAGGGCAAACCCTCGCCTCCATCGTGCATATCACTGGGGTGGGAGTGGGTTCTGGTTCAGGGGTTGTTTCCCGCGGGAAGCTGATGCCGATGCAGCCGGAAAAGAACAGAAGGGACGCGAGAAGCGCGATTATGGCGAAGTCAAAGGTTTTCATTGCAATCCCTCAGGTTTCAAGGTCCCTTTCAAAGCTGTTGTAAGTGAGATTGTACGTTGCGTATGTTATGCCTCCCTTGCTCGAGATTTTCCGCGAGGCTGGGAACACCCTGTAAAACAGGTACATCGCCTGGGTGTTGCGCTCGCCGTCATAAATCCGGATAATCGCGTCCTTCGTCTTGTAAGCCAAATCCTCGTCTTCGTACCATGAATTGAGGTTCACGTTGCTGTGGTCGAATAATGTGTCCGTGGTTGGAACCTTGACGAGGAGGTCCTCGTAAGTCGTCACGCCCGGGGATTTGCGGGTGACGAGCGCGCCGCCGGGACGCGTTTCCACGACTTGGGTGAAGCTCGAGAACTCGAAGGCGTTCATGGGAGTCGCCTGAATCCTGCCGTCATACTGGAGTACGGCGGAAAACGGGCCGTCGGGGTAGGGTTCGGATGCGGCCGAAAGGCAGGAGAAGAACAGCAAGGCGAATGCTGCCGAGGCAAGTTTCAATGCACCACCGGAAATGATTTGGGGGAAAGTATTTTAAGTAATATGGGCAGGCCGGGGGCGCGGCGCGCGCTTCCCCAACAACGTTTTTTAAGGTGCCGCAAGCCAAACCGTGGAGCATGGAGGGCGCGGAAGAGAACGCGATGGAGCGGCTTGGCAAAAGAAGGCTTGAGAACATTACGGACGCGATTTTCGCGTTCGCGATGACGCTCCTCGTCCTGAACATCGAAGTTCCGGAGCAGGTTTCCGCAACAGGAGGGGAAAACCCCGTTTTTCCGCTGCTGGCAAGCCTATTGCCCGACTTTTTCCATTACTTCACCGCTTTCCTCGTCCTCGCGGCCTTCTGGTTCGTGCACCACTGCTATTACGAGAGATTCGTCAAGCTTGACAGGACCGCGCTGTGGCTGGGAATCGGCGCGCTCCTGATGATTGCGCTGATTCCGTTCACGACAAACCTTGCGGATACCTACATCGGCTACGGCTTGTCGGCGGTAGTGTTCGAACTGAATATCGCCGTGATCGGGCTCTTCTTTTACCTGCAATGGGTTTACGCCGAAAGCAGGGGCGGGCTCCTGAAAGGGAACGTTGGGCCGAAGGTCAGCGCGCAAATCGTCAGGAGCATCCTCGTAATCCCGTTGGCCTCCGTCATCGCGATCGCGCTGTCCCTCATGGGATTCACCTGGAGCGCGCTCGTGCTGTTCGTCGCGCTGCCCATTTCCGTGCTATTTTTTTACGGCTAGCGTCACTCGTACCTGAGCGCTTCCACCGGCGGGACCGACGCCGCGTTGCGCGCGGGAAGAAGCCCGGAAACCGCGCCGATGGCGAGCGAGAACCCCAGGCCGAGGAGCACGAGGTCGAAGGAAATCCTTGACGGGAGGCCGAAATTCGCGAGGACGGCCGAGCCCGCGAAGGAAAGCAGGATTCCGAACACGCCTCCGATGAGCCCCACCATGCACGCCTCGAAAAGGAAGAGCTTGAGGACGGCGCGCCTCCTCGCGCCGAGCGCTTTCAGCAGGCCGATGAATTTCGTCTGCTCGAGCACGCTCGTGAACATGGCGTTCGCCACCCCGACTCCGCCTACGACGAGCGAGATGGACGCTATTCCGCCGAGGAAGAGGGCGAGCGTGTCCGTCATGCTGGTGATGGACTCGGAGAGGGACGAGGCCGTGGCGACGCTGAAGTCCTCCTCGCCCGCCTCGAGGCGGTGGATGGAGTCGAGCTTTTCCGTCAAGGCGGCGGCAACGGTTTCGGGGTCGCTGTCCGTGGATGCGACCACCACGATTGAGCTCACGTTCTGGCTCTGGTTGAAGAGCGTCCTTGCCGCGCGCTGCGAGATGAAGATGCTGTTGTCCGGGCCGGAAAACGACGCGCCGGACTCGTTGAGTACTCCGACCACCCTGAACGCCACCCCGTCGATCCTGATTTGCTTGTTGAGCATGCTGTCGTTGAACGTGCTTGCGGCAACGGAATATCCGAGGACCGCGGACTTTAGGTCGCCCGAGCCAAGCGTCCTGCCTTGCGCTATCACGGTGCCGGTGCTCTCCGGGAACGCGGAGGGCTCGGTGCCAACTATGGTGAGCGAGGTGTTCTTGTCCTTGTACGCCACCGTCGCCCTTTCCGAGAGCCGCGCATCAAGCGTTTCCACGCCGCTGACCCTCCTCAGCTGCTCCGCCTCCGTGAAAGTGATGCGTGGGGATTCTTCGTCCTGGTTGAACCCCTGCATCCCGCCGGGCGGGCCTCCAACGCGGCCTCCCGCGGCTCCCCCGCCAACGCCGAACATCATGGCCATCCTTTCCGCGCGCGGGCTTCCGGGCGTAATCGTGATTATGTTTGCGCCCAGTCCGCTTAAGCGGCTCTCGATTTGGTCGTTCATGCCGACGCTGATGGAGATTAGGGAAATGATTGAGGCGACGCCAATCACTATGCCCAGTATCGCAAGCCAGCTTCTCAGGCTCCTGTAGCGGAGCGAGTTGAAGGCGATTTGCGCGAGTTCGCGGTTTTTCATTTCGCCTTCCCCGCAATGAACCGGCGGTATCCCATGTACGCGCCGGCCGCAACGATGATGGCAGCGGCAGCCAGCATGATTGTGCCGTACGGGATGCCCGCGATGCCCGCCTGCTGCTGGAACCTGCCCGCGCCAGCGAAGCCCGTCATGTTCGTCGCGTTGGTAGAGAACACGGCGCTCGTCGCGTCAATGGCCTTCGTGAGGACGTGCTCCGCGTTGTTCGTGTCGCGGAAACGGATTTCGACCTCGATGGCGTTGCTGGATGCGGGGCCGAATCCCATTGAAGGCATGTCGAGCGTCGAAAAGTCGTCGACGTTGAGGGTTCCCATGAAGCTTTCCGAGGTGCCGCCTGTCGAACCCGCCGGCCGGGCAATCACGTACACGCTGCGCACCGCGGAATTTCCGGTGTTCGCCACCTGAATCAGCGAGCCGACGATGCTCACCGTTATCTCGGGGGTGGCGACGACCGGGATGCCCGCGTTGAAAACGCTTGCCTTCCCGCCGTCCGGGGTGAAGGAGAGCGGGAGCGTGTAGTATCCCGGAGTGGAAGTGGATATGCCGATTGAGATGTTCCTGGACTCGGAGCTCCCGGCAGGCACGGAAGTGAAGTAAATGCGCTGTATTCCGAGGGGCGTCAGCACGTCCGTGGAGTTTATGTCCACCACGCCGGAAACCGGGGACGAGCCCGCGTTTTCCAGCGTCAGCCTGAACGCGGCGTCCGAGCCGATTTCAACGGGCCCCAAGGCCTCAAGGGTTATCCGGGTCTGCGTTGAGGTGTCGAGCACGCTTATCGGGCCGATTGGAAGCGTTTCCGAGGTGGGCTGCTTGAGCGCGTTCTGGTAGGTGAACTCAACCGGGATGCCGTAAGCCCCGAGGGAGGCGGAGGAAGAGGAGACGAGCGTGATGGACACGCTTTCCGTGCCGTTCGCCTCGATGTTCCCCACGCTTTTCTGCGACGCGCCGTCAAGCGAGAAAGAGGAGTTCGCGGGAAGGGAGATGACGAGGTTGTCAACAGTGCCTCCGGTATTCCTGATTTCGAGCGTGAAAGCGAGCTTTTCGCCCGGGGAGATTGACGCCTTGTCCATCGAGACGGTGCGCACCTCGAGCGGCTTGTACTGCTCGACTACCAGCGGGATTGAGAGCGAGGTTTTTTTGGACGAGTAATCGTTCCCGGACTTGTGCGAGTAATACACGTCAATGTCAATCAGCTGGATGGTTCCGGACGAGTCCTCCCCCACCTTGAAGGGCACGAGGACCTGCGCGGTCGAGCCGGCCACTACCTCGCCGAGGTACGTCGAGGACTCAGCGCCCCTGTAAAGGTAGTTTGCCGTGACCGACTGCGCGTTCGCGTCGCCCGTGTTCTCCAGGTTGATTTGGATGTACCCGGAAGCCCCTGGGTACACCTCCCCGGGAACCGTGGAATACCCGGTTATCCCGAGTATCGGCCCCTCGGCGAAAGCTAAAAGCGTCAAGGCGAGCAGGAACAGCCCCGCGGCCACGAAATTTCTCCCTTCAAACAGCTTCATGCAAATCTCCTCCTTTCACCCTTTTTCCTTGCCTCGGGCGCAATCCGCCCGTCAACGATGCGCACAATCCTGTCCGCCATCCCGGCGAGGTTCTGCTCGTGCGTGACGAGTATCACCGTAAGGCCCCGGTCCCTGCAGAGGCTCGAGATGTGGTCCATGACCTCCCGGCTTGACTTGGTGTCGAGGTTTCCCGTCGGCTCGTCCGCAAGGATTACTTTCGGGTTGTTCGCGAGCGCGCGCGCGATTGCGACGCGCTGCTTCTGCCCTCCTGAAAGCTGCCAGGGCATGCTCCCCGCCTTGTCCGTCAAGCCGACCGTCTCGAGGTTGCGGGAAACCGTTTCCTGCCTTTCCTTTTGCGGCACGCCCCGAATCATGAGGGGCAGCTCCACGTTCTTGAAAACGTTCAGCGTGGGGGCGAGGTTGAATGCCTGGAAGACGAAGCCGATGGTGTCGCGGCGGATGTCCGCCACCCCGTCGTCGCTCATCGCGGATAGCGGCTTTCCCTGCACGAATACCTCGCCGCCCGTGGGCCTGTCCAGGCAGCCGAGCAGGTGGAGAAGCGTGCTCTTCCCGCTCCCGGACGGGCCTATGATGGAGATGAACTCGCCTTCCCTGACGTCGAGGCTCACCCGGTCCAGCGCGAGGAAAGGCGTCGCACCGTCGTAAAGCTTTGAAACCTCGACCAGGCTCAGGAGCGGCTCTGGCTTTCCAATCACGGGAAAGGGTGTGAAATCCCCCATTTAAATTGAATCTCCGACTTTCTACCCAAATTGAGCCGTATTCCGTCAGGGGGCGGCGCTACTCGTTGCTGAGCTTCACGAAGATTACGAGGCCTATCGCGCTGAAAAGCATGGGGACGAACGAGAAAACGTTCGCGATTCCGAAGGGCCCGAGAAGCATGTGCACCACCGGGAGGGACGAAAGCGCGTACATGAGGAACGAGAACAGGAACGCCACGAGCCCGAGGGTGAAGCTGGATTTGAGCCGCAAGTAGTCCTTCACGTACACGAACAGCAGGTACACTACGAGGACGACGTTCAGCACCGAAAGGGCGAGCCGCAGGGTGAAAAAGTCGCCGAGCTCGGGCTGGGGCGCGCCGAAAGGCGGGGTCGAACCCCTCGCCCCCGCGCCCCCCCAGTCGCGGGCGCCGAGCCCGGGCAGCAGGAAAGACGACGCGGACATTACCGCGAACGCGGCCAGGATAAGGGCCAGCGTGTAAACGGCAGCGCGGCCCCCGTTGCCGTTTCCGTCACCTTTTGCCTTTCTTGCCATTCTTATCACCCTTCAAAATCCCCATGAATCCGGGCTGGGAGAGAACGCTTTCGGAAACAAAATACACCCTCCCGTAGTCTCCGCCCTCCGACTCCAGGATGGAATTCTTCGCAAGCATCTGCACGTGGTGCTCCACGGTCTTGTAATCGAGCTTCGCCTCCCTCGCCAGCCGGTTGAGGTTCATCGGCTTGCGCAAGAGGATGGAAAGCAGCTGTATGCGGGTGGGGCCGCCCTTCGTCCCCTCCAGAAGCCAGTAAAGAAGGCGTTTCATTGGTTCCATCCAAATCGCACATTCGTTTTAGGCCCGGCCGGGTTATTAACATTTTGGCGCCGCTATCCGCGCACGCGCGCAACCCCCTGAAACCGCATCATGCTTGTTTCCAATCCACAATAAATGCGTAATCCGGAATACGGCCCAACTATTGCCCAAATCGCGAGCCGAAGAGAAGCAGGCGGCTAAGCCCGCGCGATTACTCCGCCGCCAAGGCAGGCGTCGCCCGAATAAAGCGCGCACACCTGGCCGGGAGTCACGGCTTCAACCGGTGCCTTGAACCGCACCTCAATCCCCCCCTTCCCGGGCTGCCCGACTACCGCTTCAACCGGTGCCTGGTGGGACCTCACCTGCGCCAAAACCTTGAATCCGTTTTCGGGCGGGATTCCCGAAACGAAGTTGCAGTCCCGCAAAACGGCGGATTCCGTTCCCGCGCCGCTTTTCTCTTTCGCGACCACGAGCGTGTTCGTTCCGGGGTCAAGCGACTTCACGTAATACTGGCCGGTTAAGCCGAGTCCGCGCCTCTGCCCGACCGTGTAAAAGTGGAGGCCGCGGTGCCTTCCCAGAACTTTTCCTTCCCCGTCGCGCACGGGCCCCGGGTTTTTGCCGAGTTTTTCCTGCATGAATCCCGGAAGGTCCGTCCCCGAGACGAAGCAGAGGTCCTGGCTCTGCTTTTTCTTCGAGAAAACAGGGAAGCCCTCCCTTTCGGCGAGCGAGTATACCTCGGATTTCAGCAAATCGCCGAGGGGGAAGACGACGCGCGCGAACGTTTCCCCTGAAACCAGGCACATGCCGTAAGTCTGGTCTTTCCCTAGGTCTTTCGGCCGCAGGAGCCCGGTTTTCCCGGTTTCCGGGTTGATTCTCGTGCGCGCGTAATGCCCTGTCGCGATGAAGCCAATCCCGCGCGCTTGGGCGAACTCCAGCAATTTGCTGAACTTCAGGTCGCGGTTGCAGTAAGCGCAAGGGTTCGGCGTTATCCCGCTGGACAGGCCTGAAACGAACGGCTCAATCACTTTCTCCCGGAAGTCTTCGCGCGCATCGAGCGCGTGGTGTTCCACGCCAAGCCGCCTGCACACGCTTTCCGCCGTTTCGAGGGCTTCCTTCGTGCAGCACGCGTTCTCCTTCGTTCGCGCGCCCTCCCAGTGGGGAAGGATGAGGGTTACGCCGACCGGCTCCCAGCCCTGCCTTTTCAGCAGCAGGAGCGCCATGGACGAGTCCACTCCCCCGGACATGCCGACGACCATGCGTTTTTCCATTGCGCATTATTGGCGAAGGCAAGGCTTTTTTATGCCGCACCCGAACCGGGCTCCGGCGCTCCTGCCCGCGTTGCGGCCTCGACGGGGACGGGCATGATGGTCGCCGGCGTCCTGCCCGCGGCCGGCGCGGTTTCCTCAAAAGCAAGGGTTATCTAAAAGCTCCTGCCAAACAACACCGGACATCGCCGGGGTGGTGGGGGAATGAAGGCTTACATAAGCGATTTGAAGGAAGGCTTCCCTGTTGACTCGCTTTTCAGCGTGAAGTACAAGCGCGGCGTCATTTCGTACCAGAACGGCTGGAGGTTCGCGTTCGGCGCGTCCGACAAGACCGGCGAAATCGAGGTCAGCTTCTGGGGCGGGAGGGACAGGGATTCCGTCCAGAAAGCGCACGATTCCTTCAAGGAAGGCGACGTAGTGCACGTAATAGGGTTCGTGAGCGTCTACAAGGACAAGGCGAAGATTGACGTGAACGAGGGCAAGGGCTCCATTTCGCGCGCGACCAGTTTCGACCTCGAGGACTTCCTGCCCGAAAGCGAGAAGGACCTTGACGGGCTGTATTCCGAGCTTCTCGCGATGGTGGATTCGGTCAGGGAGCCCGGCCTGAAATCGCTGCTGGACGCGTTTTTCCGCGACGAAAAGCTTGCCGCGGAATTCAGGCGCGCGCCCGGCGCGATGTACCTGCACCACGCATGGCTCGGCGGGCTCCTCGAGCACACGGTGTCGGTCGCGAGAATCGCGCGCGAAGCCGCGAAATGCTGCGGCGCGGACGTCGACCTCGTCACGGCAGGCGCGCTTCTCCATGACGTGGGGAAAATGCGCGAGCTCGAGGTTTCCACGAACATAAAAATCGGGGAGGAAGGCATGCTGAGGGGGCATACCGTGCTCGGCGAGGAGATGGCGAGGGAGAAGGCGCGGGGCGTGGGGCTTGACGAAAAGCTGCTGCTCAAGCTTTCGCACGTGATTCTGTCCCACATGGGCGAAATGGAGAACGGCGCGCCCAAGAAGCCGATGTTCGTCGAGGCGGTCATCGTCCATTACTCGGACGAGCTGGACACGCGCGCGAGCCAGTTCGCGAAAATAAGGAGGGAGACGACGACGGAAGACTTCCGCGTCTACGAGCGGCACGTCGGCGAAGTCTACCTGAAATAGCGTGACGGTTGGCCTCCTGCCCCGGTGCGCCGGGCGCCTTCCTCACCGGCAGGTGCCGTGCGGGACCTGGAAGGATTCGGGTATGCTGCCCGAAACGAATTTCGCCTCCTGCCTGATTGCGGTGGTCTTCCCATCCTTTGCGATTTCGGCAAGGAGCGCAGAGTTGCCCTCCGCCCATGCGAGGTGTATCGCGTCCGACACCTTCTTGCGGTCGCTTGAAGTGAGCGCAAACTGCCTGACTACCTCCCACTTGCCTTTCCACGCATTCTTTTCAATGGATTCCTCCATGACCTTGTGCGCGACTTTCGCTGGAGCCAGGTTAATGACTTCCATCGCGGCCCTGAACCTGTCGGAAACGTCCGTGATGGCGAAAAGGCTTTTAGCCAGGCCCCATTCAACCGGCGATTCGCAAACGATTTCCACGAGCTTGCCGAGGTTGGGCTTGACCTCCGCCGTGTCCCCCCGGTTCACCCTGTCCATCGCCAAGCCGAACTCCCGGCGTGTCCTCTCCTTCTCCTCCTCGCTGCGCGGGACGAGCGTGCCGGGCCTCTTCCAATAAAGGAACGGGCGCATGACGAGCCTTTCCGGTTTGTTCTTGACCGTCTCCATCAGGACCACCTGGGATAGCCCGCGCGCTTCAGGTATATTAACCCTAATCAGGGGCGCTTTCAGCCCGGCGCGCGCGAATCCATTCCCCTGAGCGCCTTGCCCGCGTGCTGCTTTATCGCCTCGGTTTTCCCGCTCCTCTCCGCGGTTTTTACCACGCCGCGCATGCCCGTTCTCGCCGCGAGGTCGATGGCGCGCTTGGCCGTGTCGTCGGGCGCGTAATGCGCAATCGCCGTGAGCGCTTCCACCAGCTGCCCGCGCTTTTCGCCTTCGGCCTGGTTGAGCAGCGCGATTATGGAGTTGAGCGCGTAATCCCGGGTCTTGTGCTTCGCGTATTCGCCCAGGTAAGCGAGCTTTCCCGGGCTGAAGCCCCGCTTGCCGGAAAAGTAGTCCACGGCATGGAAGCCGAACTTGTCCGAAACGGTTCCCACGGACAGGATTGTCTCCGCGTCCTTGTCCTCAACCGCCTGCCTGAACCGCCCGGAAAGCCGCTCGCTCGCGAAATCCCTTGCCTCGTTGAGTTTCGTCCTGTCGCCTATGTTCAGGGCCGTTTCGTACCGCGCATGCCCGATTGCCGCGAGAATCGCCTTCTTTGCGACGGACGCGTGCATCGTGGAGGCGCCCAAGTCCGCCACCTCTTCCCAGCGGCCCCGGTCAACGGCGAGACCGAGCCTCGCGGGCTCGAGGACCTTCTCGGAAAGCCAGCCCGCTACGGACGCATTCTCCCGGCTTGCGGGCAGCGCGCACTGCTTTTCGGTGTAAGCCATCAAAACCGCCTGCCCCATATTTGGGGTCCCAGAATATTAAATCTGCGCCGCGCCCCCGTATTTTCCGGCGAATGCCGCCACAATTAAATCCTATACGTCCAGATAGTTGACGCACTCGCCGAAAACGCTTTTATAGCAAATATGCCAAAACTCGTTGGTAATCGATGCAGATACTGAGAACAATGCTTATTCTAGTATTCCTTGGCTATCTAGTTAGCGCCTCGATTAATTTAACTGAAGCTAAACATATTTGTATATCAAATCTCAATGAAATCGAAGTATACAATAACCACCCAATTCAATTCACACACTCTAGTCCGAGTTATATCCTACAACTTTGCGGCGAGACCTTTTCGAATTGTTCAGCCGAAGGCTCAGCCGAATCTATCGGCGTATTCAAAACAGCTTATGCGTACTGCAAAAATATCGGAAAAATGTGGTACACCCATTATGTTAACGAAGGCGACTATCAAAGGGCGATAGACAGCATTGAGCAAATTTCAGAAGATGTGAGGCATTTCGGTGGACTTATTTGGGTAAACGACACCGAAAATTTTACACCATATTACTGGACTGCGATTGACGATGAAATCGCAACATTACGGTCTAATGCTAGGGATGAAGCATACTCCTGCGTGTATCTGGAGCACGCAACCAACCTATCCGCCCGAAAATTAGCCGGATTCGGATCTCCTGCATTAACAAATAATTGCTTGTGCGACGTTGCTCTCGAAAATGTAAACGACACTATGAGATTAGCGGATATGTGCGTGGCCGCTTGTGAGAATTATACCCCCTCTCCATGCTTTGCACTTAGGGCACAAGTTGCGGATATGTACGCCTATCGGTTATATAACTACTCGGACCAAAAAAGAATTTTGGGCGAATACTACGAAGACGCATACAATAAATTAGCGGAACAAAGATCTGATGAAAGTGCGTATTACGCAAACATCTCTGCTGGCAATTATCTCGCTTACGCCGAGTACATCGCTACGATCGCGCAAGGCACTCCTCCTCTTCAACTGGATTTGACAACATTAATTGATTATTTCCGCGGTCAGGATGCCGCATCAAACAATTGGACCCAAGCAAAAAAATATCTTCAAAAATCTGCAAGTTTGTTCCAACAGGCAAACGAAAAAACCCGGACCGCAGAAGCACTTACAGATTACATATATGTTTCGCGGGATTTGGTGATATTCCATGCTATACGGGATCAACTAATCTTGCTAATTTGCTTCGTTTGCGTCATCATTATCTTATCCAGTTTGGGGGTAGCACATGTTTTTTATCCATCCCGCATCCCGAAAATTGGTATACAGACAGGCAAAATTGATTCGGTGTCCAAGACATTATTACTCTTCACGGTAACACTTTGGGTAGGAATGGCATTTTCGAGTTCCTCGATTGACAATACATTTATCCAAATAGATGAGGTTGTCATCAACCTGAATAATCTTTCGGATACTGGTTTTTCTGTCCCCGCGTTTATTGAACGAATCGAGATCTTAAACAATAATTTGCATGCTTCAATAATCGCTAATCTCTTTGCGATCATTGCGATGTTTTGTATTCTGGGGGCGTATCTAACACTGGCCATCTCAGTAAGAAATCGTCAAATACAAGATATGATAGCGACGATAGCTGTCAATATAGGACTTTTTTCAATTCTTATCTCTATGCTATTTTTGACTTGGCGGTATTCCCACGATATCCTATTCTTATTGGCACTCTATGCACTTATCGCTATAGCCGCAGTATTGATTTCGAAAAAAGCCAAGAACGTTACAAATCCAGTAGATATGAATACTAGCGAGAAAGATCTCCCGTCAATGCCACAGCAGCAAACGAAAAAAGGAAGACGGCGCACTCCAAAAATTCAATGATGCTCCAGAGGAATATTGAGAAAATCAATTAGTGTTAAATCCAGAAGATGGCAAAAGAAATTTAATATGCGCATCCTCGACACGACTCTCCGGGACGGCGAGCAGACTCCCGGGCTTTCCTTCAACGCGGACAAGAAGGCCTTGATAGCCGAAAAGCTCGACGAGGTCGGCGTCCAAACAATAGAGGCGGGAAGCGCGTGCGCAAGCGTTGGGGAGAAGGAGGCGATAAAGCGGATTTGCGGCCTCGGGCTCAAGGCGGAGATTTCCTCTTTCGCCCGCACCGCGGCAAAAGACGTGCAGGACGCCCTCGACGCGGAAGTGGGGCGGGTGAGCCTCGTAGTTCCCACGAGCGACCTGCACATGCAGAAGAAGCTGAACATGACCAAAGAGAAGCTTGGCGAGAGGATGGCCGCGTGCATCACGCAGGCGGTTTCCGCGGGCGCGAAAGTGGAAGTGCTCGCCGAGGACGGGAGCAGGACGCCCGTCCCGCAACTGTCCTGCTTCTTCAATTCCGCGCTGTCCCACGGCGCGGACAGGGTTTGCGTCTGCGACACGGTCGGCGTCTTCAACCCGGAGAGGACGAAGGCGGTCATGTCCGCGCTGAAGCGCGAAGTGAAGGGAGGGCTTGCCTTCCACGGGCACAACGATTTGGGCCTTGCCGTCGCGAACTCGCTTGCCGCGTTCGAAGCCGGGGCGGAGGAACTGCATTGCACGGTGAACGGCCTCGGCGAACGCTGCGGGAACGCCGCGCTCGAGGAGGTGGCGGCGGGGTTGCAGTATTTTTACGGCGAAAAGACGATTGCGCTCGGCAAGGCTTACGAGCTTTCCAAGCTCGTGGAGGGCTTGAGCGGAATCCGGATTGGCGCGCTCAAGCCGCTTGTGGGCAAGAACTCGTTTTCGCACGAGAGCGGAATCCACGTTGACGGGATAATGAAGTGCGCGGAAACGTACGAGGGCGTGCAGCCCTCGCTTGTCGGGAGGTCGCGCTCCATTTCCGCGGGAAAGCACAGCGGCAGGAAAGCGGTTGAAGGCAAGCTTGCCGAGTTCGGCCTGAAGGCCGAGGGCGGGGGGCTGGAGGCCATCCTGCGGAAGGTGAAGGAGATTGGCGACCTCGGGAAGGAGGTTACGGACGCGGACCTCTACACGATTGCGATTGACGTGCTCGGGACTGCGAAAGAGGCGAAGATTGCTCTTGAAGAGCTTCTCGCGGTCACGGGAAACAAGACCACGCCGACCGCAAGCGTGAGGATGAAGGTGAACGGCGCGAGCGTCATAACCGCGGGGACCGGGGACGGGCCGGTTGACGCGGCGGTGAACGCGATTGAGCGCGCGCTCGGCGGGACGGGAATAAAGCTCATCGAATACGAGGTGGACGCAATCAGCGGGGGCGCGGACGCCCTCGTCAACGTGAAGGTGAGGATGCAGAAGAATGACCGCGTCGTCAGCGCGTCGGCGGCGGGAACCGACATCGTGCTGTCCAGCGTGGAAGCCATGCTGAAAGGGATAAACCTGCTGCTTTGACAGGTTTGATTAGACCGCATTGACACGTGTTAAGACCATATTAACATTTAAATACTTGCCGGCGCATAATAAGGGCGGGTGTTTTTGGTTGCTTTTCATGGCTTCAACGGAGGAGGCCGTCCAGCGCCAGCGCGAGCGGCCTCCCGCGCTCCGGAGGCGCGCCTCCGATGACGGGTTTGCCGAGCTCTGCAGGCTTTGCGGCGCGCTCTCGCAGCGCGACACGGACGGGACGGTCGTCCGCGTCTTCAGGGTCGTCGTAACGAGGACCGGGGACGGGAGGACGATCGGCTCGAGCGAGCTCGCCCGCCTCGGGAGAATCAACCGCCTGACCGCGCTCCACCACCTGAACCGGCTCGAAAAATTCGGGCTTGTGGAAAAGGAGGGGATGGGCAGGTTCAGGATGCGCGACTTTGACGAAATCTTCGACGAGCTCGAGGCGCACGCGCTCGAGTCCCTTAAGCGGGCGAGGGGGATTGCGCGAAGGCTTGGGGAGGAGTACGCACAGGAGTGATTTTTTATGCCTGGTGAAGGATGCAGATGCAACGAAGGCGGGGCCGGAGAGGCGCGCGGCGAAAAGGGCGGGGAATGCGTTTCCGCGGAGTCGTACAAGCGGCTTGCCGCCGATTTCGAGAATTTCAGGAGGCATTCGGAGAGGCAGCTCGCCCGCGCTCGGGACGACGGGAAATCCGAGGTGATGCTTGCGCTTCTCCCGGTGCTTGACGGCCTCGACTCGGCTGCGGCGCATTATTCCGGCAACAAGGAAGCCTTCGAGGGGTTCGCGGGGTTGAGGAAGGAGCTTCTTTCGGCCCTCGGTGCGCAGGGCCTCAAGGAACTCCCCTCATGCGAGGGCGCGAAATTCGACCCGCATTTCCACGAGGCGGTCAAGTCGTCGGGCGAGGCTCCGGCGGGAATCGTGGCGAAGGAGCTGCGCAGGTGTTACGCTTTCAGGGGGCAGGTGCTCAGGCACGCCCTCGTGATTGTCGGCTCGGCCGAAAGCCGGGAGGAAGGCGGCGGAAAGAAGTGACGCTTTTGGGGGAGAGGTGAAGCGAATGGGAAAAATAATTGGCATAGACTTGGGAACCAGCAATTCCGCGGCTTCGGTGATGCAGGGCGGGAGGCCGATAATAATTCCGAGCGCCGAAGGCGCGACAGTGGCGGGGAAGACCGTCCCCTCCGTCGTCGCTTTCACGGCTGACGGGCAGCTGCTGGTGGGCGAGCCGGCGAGGAGGCAGGCCGCGACGAACCCGGCGGGAACGGTTGTGGCCGCGAAGAGGAAGATGGGGAGCGGGCACGTATACCGGGTTAACGGGAGGGAGTACACCCCGCAGCAGATTTCGGCTTACCTGCTGCAAAAAATAAAGAAGGATGCCGAGGCGTTCCTTGGCGAGCCGGTTACGAAGGCGGTGATTACGGTGCCCGCCTACTTCAACGACAACCAGAGGCAGGCGACGAAGGACGCGGGCACGATTGCCGGCCTTGAGGTCATGCGGCTTGTTCCCGAGCCGACGGCAGCGGCGGTCGCGTACGGCCTTGACAAGGCGGGGAAGGACTTGAAGATAGTGGTTTTCGACCTTGGGGGAGGCACGCTTGACGTCACCGTGATGGAGCTGGGCGGGGGCGTGTTCGAAGTCAAGGCCACCAGCGGGGACACGCAGCTCGGCGGAACGGACATGGACAACGCGCTCGTCCAGCACGTTATCGACGAGTTCAGGGCGAAGAGCGGGGTTGACCTCGCCGCGGACAGCTCGGCGATGGTTCGGCTCCGCGAGGCGGTTGAAAAAGCCAAGATTGAGCTTTCAACCGTCATGGAAACAGAGCTCAACGTCCCCTTCATAGCGGTTGATGCCGCCGGAAAGCCTATACACCTGCAGATGCGGCTCTCGCGCGCAACGCTTGAGCGCGTGGTCAAGCCCATCGTGGAGCGGTGCCGCTCGCCCTTGTTGAAGGCGCTTGAGGACGCGAAGGCGACTCCCGAGAAGGTGGACAAGATAATCATGGTGGGCGGCCCCACCCGGATGCCCATCGTGCAGCAGTTCGTTGAAAGCGTGATGGGAAGGAAGATTGAGCGCGGGATTGACCCGATGGAGTGCGTCGCGCTCGGCGCGGCGGTGCAGGGAGGCGTGCTTTCGGGCGAGGTGAAGGACCTCGTTTTGCTTGACGTGACCCCGCTCTCGCTCGGAATCGAGACGCTTGGCGGGGTTTTCACGAAGCTCATCGAGCGGAACACGACGATACCCACGAAAAGGAGCCAAATCTTCACGACCGCGGCGGACAGCCAGCCGGCGGTCGACATCCACGTTTACCAGGGGGAGAGGCCGCTTGCGCGCGACAACGTGGAGCTCGGGAACTTCCAGCTTTCCGGGATACTTCCCGCGCCCAGGGGCGTCCCGCAAATCGAGGTCGCTTTCGACATAGACTCGAACGGGATTCTCCAGGTTTCCGCGGTTGACAAGGGAACCGGGAAGAGGCAGGAAATCCGCATAAGCGCGCCCAACAAGCTCTCCAAGGAGCAGGTGGAGCAGGCGGTGAGGCAGGCGAAAGAGCACGAGGACGAGGACCGCAGGAGGGTAGAGGACGTGAGCCTGCGGAACGAGGCCGACTCGCTGGTCTGGTCCGCCGAGAAGACGCTCTCCGAGTACAAGGACAAGGTTCCCGAAGCCGCGCGCGAGAGCGTCACGCGCCTAATCGGCGAAGTGAAGGACGCTCTCCAGAAGAACGACCCCGCCTTGCTCAAGCCCAAAGTCGAGGCGCTGCGGAAAGCCGTCATGGAGATGGGCGAGTCCGTCTACAAGGCGCAGGGGCAGGGGGCGGGGCCGGGAGGGCAGCAGGCAGGCCAGCAGGGCGCCGGGCCGGGCGAAGGCCCCGGAGGCCCTGAAGCCGGCGGGAACGCGGGCCCGGGCCCGCAGGGCGGCGATGACGTGATTGACGCGGAGTTCAAGAAGAAGTAGGGAGCTGAATCCCGATGGCTTCCCGCGACTATTACGAGGTGCTCGGAGTAGCGAAGGGAGCGAACGCCGAGGAAATAAAGTCGGCTTACAAGAAGCTTGCCTTCCAGCTCCACCCGGACAGGAACAAGGACTCCGGAGCCGAGGCCAGGTTCAAGGAGCTCAGCGAAGCGTACGCCGTCCTTTCTGACGACAGGAAGAGGAGGCTGTACGACCAGTACGGGAAGGAAGGCTTCTCGCAGCAGTTCACGCAGGAAGACATCTTCAGGGGCTCGGCGGGAACGTTCAGGCAGACTTTCTCGGACGAGGACATGGAGTCGTTCGGCGACCTCTTCTCATCGTTTTTCGGCGGCGGGTTCGGTGGCTTCTCGGGCGGGAGGGGGAGGCGCGGGCCTTCGCGCGGAAGCGACCTGCAGGCCCACGTCGAGGTCTCGCTCGAGGAGGCGTTCAGGGGAACCGAGAGGGAACTGCGCTTCACGCGGCTTTCGGCATGCCCGAAGTGCAAGGGGAGCAAGGCCGAGCCCGGAAGCGAGGTCAGGAAGTGCCCGGACTGCATGGGCTCTGGGCAGGTTAGGCGCTCGCAGCGCATCGGCTTCTTCCAGTCGATAGTTATGACGCCGTGCAGGAAGTGCGCCGGGACGGGGAAGGTTGTTGAAGCGGAGTGCAGGGGTTGCCGCGGAGCGGGGGCCGTTGAATCAAACGAGAACATCGCGGTCAAGATTCCCGCGGGAGCCTATGACGGGCTCACGCTTCGCCTGCGCGGGGAAGGCGAGGCGAGCAGGGAAGGCGGTTCGCCGGGAGACCTTTACGCGGTAATCTCCGTCCTGCCGCACCCGGAGTTCGCGGTTGATGGGCGTGACCTGCGCCTTGAGAAAAGGATTTCGTTTTCAACTGCCGCGCTGGGAGGCAGGATTTCCGTGCCGACCATTGACGGCGGGAGCGCGGAAGTCAGGATTCCGGAGGGCACGCAGACGAACACCAGCTTCAGGCTGCGCGGCCAGGGCATGCCCGAAGTCGGCGGAGGGAGGCGCGGTGACGAAATCGTGCGCGTCCTGGTTGAAACGCCCCGCAACCTGACCTCGCGTCAGAGGGAACTGCTCGAAGAGCTGGAAGGCGGAAGCGGCCCGGGACTGGAAGCCAAGGAAAAGAAGGGGAAAAGGCGGACGAAAAAGGAGGGGCTGCTCGGCCTTTTCGGCTGAGGCTTGAGCGCGCCCTAGCGCTTCTGGGTTGCGTCCTCGCGCATGAGGAATTTCACTGCCGCGAAAACGACGAGCGCTATTATCAGGAAATCGATGAGCGCGCCCGCGAAGTCGCCCACGAGGAATTTGACCGGCCCGACGCCAAGGGCCGCCGCGCGCCAGTCGCCTCCGGGAATGAGCGCGCCGACCATGGGCATCACGATGTCGGTCACGAGGGCGGTGACGAGCTTTGTTGAGGCCGCGCCGATTATGAATGCGATCGCGAGCCCGACCACCTGGTATTTCTTGATGAAATCCGCGAATTCATGCACGAATCCCATGGCATCACCCTCTATTACATGAATGGGAGGGGTATAAAAACAATAATAACCTTTGCGCCAATTGTTGGGAGGGTGGTCGAATGCGCGATGTCTACAAGGGCTACGTTACCGGGGAGAAGCCCAATCCCGACACGCACGTAATCGCCTCCTTCCGGTTCCATGCCCGGGACGCGGCGAACGCGGCGCAGGCGATTGCCGCGGAGTCGTCGGTCGGGACGTGGACCGAGCTTTCCACGATGAAGCCGAGAATCAGGAAGCGCCTCGCGGCGAAAGTGTTCCGCCTCGACGCGAAAAACGGGGCCGCGGAAATCGCGTACCCCCTCGCCCTCTTCGAGCCGGGAAACGCGCCGCAGCTGCTTTCCGACGTCGCGGGCAACGTTTTCGGGATGCGCGAGCTCGACTCCCTGCGCCTCGAGGATTTGCAGGTGCCCAAGGCGTACGCGAAATCCTTCAAGGGCCCGGCAGTCGGGCTTGAAGGCGTCCGGAAAATGCTTGGGACCGGGAAAAGCAGGCGGCCGCATTTCGGGACCATTGTGAAGCCCAAGGTGGGCTTGACGCCGAAGGAGAACGCGGAAGTCGGCTTCGAGTCCTTCGTCGGGGGAATGGACTTCCTGAAGGACGACGAGAACCTTTCCAGCCAGTCCTTTTCGCCTTTCGAGGAGCGCGTTGTCCGGATGCTTGAGTCCGTTGACCGGGCGGAATCCGAGACGGGCGAGAGGAAGATGTACGCGCCGAACGTCACGGCCGAAACCGGGGAAATGGTGAGGCGCGCCGAATTCGTGAAAAGCCAGGGGGGAACCTGCATAATGGTTGACATCGTCACCGCGGGGTTCAGCGGCCTGCAGAGCGTGAGGAACGCGGGATTGAAGCTGCCCATCCACGCGCACCGGGCGATGTACGCGGCGTTCGCGCGCAACCCGGACCACGGAATCTCGATGATGGTGCTCGCGCGCCTCGCGAGGATGGTGGGCGTGGACCAGCTCCACACGGGCGCAATCGTCGGGAAGATGGAGGGCTCCAAGCACGAGGTTCTCGGGCTGAACGCGTGGCTGCGGGACAAATGGCATTCGTTCAGGCCCGTGTTTCCCGTGGCTTCCGGGGGCATAGACCCGCTGCGGGTTCCCTCGCTTCTCGCAATCGCGGGAACCGAGCTCGTGATCAACGCGGGCGGCGGAATCCACGGCCATCCGGACGGGACGCGCGCGGGAGCGATGGCGTTCAGGCAGGCGTACGACGCGTGGCGCATGGGAATCCCGCTCGAGGAGTACGCGAAAGGGCACAAGGAGCTCGCCGCGGCTTTCCGGAAGTGGGGCGGAAGGAGAATCGGGGTCACCGAATGAAAAAAGCGTGAAAAGTATTATATGAATGGCTGAGTAATTCAGCCATGGCAATTGGCGATGGAGACGGCACCGCGAGGATGCACGGAAGGCTCGGCGACGGGTTTTCCGACGGCTTCGTGCCCGTGGAGCCCATCGATTTGGACAAGTGCAAGACCGTTCGCGACCTGGTTGAAGCGATGGGGAAGACTTCGCTCACGGCCCGGAGCATCGGCGACGCGGCCGAACTCCTTTACGACATGGCGACGAACAAGGACTGCCACGTCGTTCTCACCATCTCCGGCATCATGACCGTGGCAAAGCAGGGGCTCATAATCACGGATTTGATTGACAGGGGGATAGTGAACGCGGTGGTCGCGACAGGCGCCCTGATCACGCACGGCTTCGTCCAAACCGCGGGGTGCGCGCACTTCAAGTACGTGAAGGGGCAGATGGGGGACAAGGAGCTTTTCGAGCGCGGGTACGACCGGGTTTACGACACGCTCGAGCTCGAGAAAAACCTGGATTACGCCGAAGCGATAGTCTCGAAGGTGTTTGACTCCCTGCCTACCGACAAGCCCCTCGGGAGCCACGACCTGTGCAGGGAGTTCGGGAAATACCTGCACGAAAACGTGGAAGGAAGGGGGATACTCGAGTCCGCCTACGAAAAAAACGTGCCCGTCTACATCCCGGCATTCACGGATTCCGAGCTCGGCCTCGACTTCAGCATATACAACAGGCGGAGCAGGAGGAACGGCAAGCCCGAGCTCAAATACGACGCTTTCGCCGACCTCGAGAAATTCGCGGCCGACATCGAGCAGATGAAGTCGCACGGCATCTTCACCATCGGCGGCGGGGTTCCGAGGAACTGGGCGCAGCAGGTCGCGCCGTACTTGGACATCCTCCTTGACCGGGGCGCGCAGGAGCGCGTGAGGTACGTGCGCTACAAGTACGGCCTCCGCATCTGCCCGGAGCCGGTTGAATGGGGAGGGCTTTCCGGCTGCACCTACTCGGAAGGCGTTTCATGGGGGAAGTTCATGCCCGAATCCGAGGGCGGAAGATACGTGGAAGTGCTCTCCGAGGCGACCGCGGTCCTCCCGCTCATCGTGAAGGCGGTGTTCGAGCGCCTTGACGCGGAAGGCGTGAAAATCGAGAAGAACCCGCGCCTCACCGAATCCGAGCTCTCGAAGCTCCGGGAGCCGAAGAAAAGGAAATGAGGGGGGGGAGGGAATCCAGATGCTCAAGCCCGTTGTCCGGCTCGTAGCCTTCACGCCCAAGCCTTACGACCTTGCCGTCGCGAGCGCGCGCACGTGCTATTCGCCGAAAGCCGTCCTGCCCGCCGAGGTCACGGAAGGGCAGCGCGAGCGCGTCGGGCCCGCGGTTTGGGCCGGCGGCCACCACACCACCTTCCAGCACGCGACCTTCACTTTCGCGATTGAAAACGTTTCAAGGCAATTCGTGTGGAGCTTCCTCCACTCCCACCCCTACTACAACTCGGACCAGAGCTCGCAGCGCTACGTGGCCATGGGCGAGGCGAAGGCGGTCGTCCCGGACCTCGAAGGCGAGGCGTCAAGGGCGTACTCCGATGCCGTGGCGTCGGCCTGGGAGGCGTACGCGCGGCTTTCCGCGGGGCTGAAGGAAAAAAACCGCGCGCTGATGGCCGCAATCGGCAAGGTGAAAGGGCAAAGCGGGAAGCATGCCGACCTTGAAGCCGAAAGGAAGTCCATCGAGATGGCGCGCTACGTTTTGCCTGTTTCGGCGTGCACGTCCCTCGTCCACACCGTTTCAAGCCTCGTGCTCATGCGGTACGCGCGCATGGTGGAAGCGTGCGACTGCCCCACCGAAGCGAAAACGGTCGTGTCCGAAATGCTCGCCGAGGCGGCGAAAGCCGACCCCGAGTTCGCAAGGTTCGTTTCGGTCAAGCCGCTTCCGCGCGACAAGGCGCTCCCCGGATTCGCGCGCGCGGACGCGGATTCCGGCTTTGCACGGGAGTTCGACGCAAGGCTTGAAGGGCATCTCTCAAAGCTCGTGTCGTTCGACCCGGGCGCAGAAGCGGCCGTTGCGGACGCGGTTCGCGAAACGCTCGGGAAAACCAGGGCCGGCCTCGGCGACGGCGAGGCGATAGAGCTCGCCGTGAACCCCTCCAAGAACCCGGCCCTGCAGGACACGCTCAACGTGATGCAGCATTCCCCCGTAAGCCGCGCGCTCAACCTCGTTTCCTACCGGTTCATGAAGAGGATAAGCCACGCCTGCGACTCGCAGGACCAGAGGCACAGGACCACCCCGGCGGCGCGCCCGCTCCTGACCTTGACGCATGCAGGGAAGCCGGATTTCATTACTCCGGGAGTCATCGCCTCGGATGCCGGCCTGAAAAAAACCTACGATGACGCAATGGGCGCGCTCTGGGAAGCGAAGAACCGGCTCATCGAACTCGGGGTGCCCGACGAATTCGCAGTATATTTGCTGCCGAACGCGACCGCGTTGCGGTTCAGCGAAACCGGGCGCGTCATCGACCTGATGCACAAGTGGCGCATGAGGACGTGCTTCAACGCGCAGGAAGAGATTTTTGACGTTTCAATGGACGAGCTGAAGCAGGCGAAGGAAGTGCATCCCCGCCTGGCGGGATACATCGGGCCGCCATGCTATTTCAGGCAAGGCATGAAAGAAGGCGGGGAGACGCCCTGCCCAGAGGGCGCGCGCTGGTGCGGAATAGAGGTCTGGAGGAATTTCCCGAAAGTCAAGAGGCCGTTCTGATTCCGGTTTCCAGGGGTTAGGCGAGCAGGTTGGGCGCGAACAGGAGCATGAGGCCCAGGAAGAGGAGGATTATTCCTCCGGCAATCTTGCTGAAGGAAGCGTACTTTTCGCCCATGCCGCCCGACACCGCGAACGCGGCCATGCCGAAGATTATCATGTCGTCGAACATGAAGAAGAAGTCGTAAAGAAGGATGTAACCGTAATGCTCGATTGCGGAAAGGCTGCTCATGGCGAGCACCTGCGTGAACACCGCGGGAATGGCCGCGGAGCAGACGAACTCAACGGAATTCACCGCGAACGCGAGCGCGACGACGCCGAGAATCGTTGCCCAGGTGAGGGGCGCGCCCGCGAGCTCGTTAATCCGCCCCATGGTCGCCTTCTTCGACTCCGCGTCGACCACCTTGCAGGCCACTTTTCCCCTGCTTTCCACGTAGTCCTTCACCGAAAGGATTCCGCCGCCAAGCGCGACCAGGCCGATGATTGTCGTCACGAGGCGGATGTAGCCGAGCAGGAGGAACGCGTTAAGCCACGCGGTCATGAAAAGGAAGTAGAGCGCGCCCGAAGCGAACAGGAACGAGCCGACAATCAGCCAAACCCTCCGCTTGTCGTTCAGCTCGGCGATTACCGCGATGAGGTAGACGAGCACCCACATCGCGCAGGGGTTGAAGCCGTCTATGAGGCCGAGCACTACGGCCAGGACCGGAAGCGAAAAGGCCGTGAGGTTCGTTTCCCCGAGGAAAGGCAGGCCGAATTTCGTGACGTCCGGCTTGACTTCGGCGGTCGCGTTCTGGTTCCTGCAGGCATCGACGCACGACTGCAGCTGCGCCTCAAGCTCGGCCTTTGGATGCACCCCCTGGAAACTCTTGTTCCCGATGAGGGTCACTGGCACCGCGGACGGCTCGAAGCCGTGCTCCTGCGCGGTCTTCACGAAAAACATCATCTCGTCCTGCTTGCTCACGTCGTGAAAGCCGAAGAAGACCTGGGGGTATTCCGCCTGCAGCTCGTCTATTATCGGGCGCTCCTCGTGGCAGTGGGGGCACGTGGGCAAGTAAAAGAAGTGGACCGACACGTTTGCGCCCGTCCCCTCCTGTACGCCGCTCGGCTGGGAAAAGTAAACGGCAGCCCCGAGGACGAGAAGCGCGACCACTAGCCCGAGATTGAACTTGTCGCCAAGAAAGCCCCTGACCGAATTGACCGCGCCCTTAATCATCGCATGACCGCTTTCCCTTTCAATTGTTTTCTGCGCTAGCCTTTAATATACGAAACCCTCCTGCCTTCGATTGCGAACCTTCCCTCGGCGAACATCTGCACCGCCTTCGGGAGGCCGGCGTGCTCGCGCGCAAGGATTTTCGCCGCCACCTCGTCCGCGCTCCTGCAGTCCGAGACGTCCACCGCCTCCTGCGAGATTATCGGGCCCCCGTCGAGGGCGGCGGTCACGAAATGGATAGTGTAACCCGAAACCTTGGCCCCGGCCTCGAACGCGTCCCTTTGCGCGTGCGCGCCCGGGAAGGCGGGCAAAAGGGAGGGGTGGATGTTAATCATCCTGCCGTGGTATGCGGAGAGAAGGGAGCGGTCGCGGATAATCCGCATGTAGCCCGCGAGGACCACCAAGTCGGGCGACACCTTGTCAAGCTGCCGCTTGATGGCCGCGTCGCATTCCTCGCGCGTGGCGAACTGCAGGACCGCAAACGGTATCCCGTGCTTTTTCGCCCTCTCTATCGCCTTCGCCCCGGGGTTGTCCGTCAAGAGCATGACGAGCTCGGCGTCAACCTCGCCCCGCTCCACCGCGTCTATCATGGACTGGAAGTCCGAGCCCCT